>CAYQQI010000011.1:0-23691 GCA_964419595.1 uncultured Candidatus Saccharibacteria bacterium | reverse complement strand
GCGTACATCCGAGTACACAAGGGAGTGGTTGTGACTTTTTCCACCACCCGGTCAAATCAGTTCTGGCCGGCTTCCAATCCCCATCCGTCTCATGAAATTTATGACCTCTTCGACCCTCGGCGCCCGCTTAACTCTGACGAATCGTGGACGATAACACTCGATCGTGTCGGAACGTGGGGGTATCACGACCACATACGTTCCTACTACACCGGTGAGATATATGTTGAGGAATAAGCTATTCATCGGAATCGGTGCCCTCGTGGTTCTCCTTTGCGGGGGCCTTGCATACGCTGTATATGCAGATAGTAGTGGACCGTTTGCATCCCTGCGGCAGGTGCGTTCGCTTAGGCCTTGCACAAAGATCGAAAAGACAGATCTGCAAACGGAGTGCATATTTCGCGTCCTCGATAAGGAGTTGAGGGACAAGGGCTCTCAGGCGGTGTTTAGGTCTTTTACACATGCGTATGAAATGTTTCCCGCTTTTGCCGCTGCAGGGTGTCATCGTCACGCCCATCGGCTTGGGGATATGACGTACTATGGTTTGTATGTCGGCAGAGAAGATCTTGATGCGATCGATTTTCCGCAGGAGACGACCGCATGCGGATACGGCTTCTATCACGGACTGCTTGAGCATCTCATTCAAGATCGCCCCGATCCGGCTTTCGCTACGCAGACATGCGAATACCTGACGAAACGCCTCTCCGGTCAGATGAGAGACATACAGATGATCTGTTATCACGGAAGCGGACACGGTTTTATCTTGGCCCACTCAGAAAAGGTTCCGAGAGAGAGGTGGGGAGATCTTCATATTTTTACCGATGTGCCGGTACAGCAATGCGATGAGCTCCTCAAAGCTACCGCCTCCGACATCGAGCAGTGCAAAGAGGGTGTCTTTAATGTGATAGTCGATTGGATGGCCCTCGATCAATATGGTTTTACCTACAATTCGAAAACCCCGTTTGTCATTTGCGATTCGGTCATACCGTCGTCAAAGAAGGCTTGTTATTATGAAATGGCGCAAAAAATCGATAAAGCTTCCGGATGGGATCCTGTGAGGATGGAGCGTATCGTAGATCAGATCGCCGATACCGATCTGCGCCGCATGGCCTTTCAGGTCGGTATCGCAGGATTGGTACAAAATACAATCGTGCAACACGGAGAAGAAGATATCATTACGAAATGCGCCACACTGAACGAATCGACACGCGAAGCGTGTATCGGGGCCGTCGTGCACGGATTATTTGAGCATGGCATGCCCCAGGAAGAGTTTCAGCGACCGCTTGCGCTGTGTGCACTGCCGTCAATTCAGGAGTCCGGTAAGCAATCATTTTGTTACGGGAACATAGTGTATCATCTGGAGCGTTTTTATACTCCGGAGCGTGCGCTTGAACTGTGTTACAAGTTTCCCGCAGATTTCCGCGAAGCGTGCCTGATGAAGATCGCTCCGTAAGCCATGATACACATTTCTTTGTATGTGTCGGTGATCGTTTTGCGCGCGGTCGCAGCTGATATGCGAGTATGAACGTACGATGGGTAGTTGTAGCGATGGTGATCATCTCGCTCGCGATCGTCTCGTGGCAACGGTATGACACGGGCGAGATCGGGTATCGTGAACTCACGGCGAGGTGGCAAGCAGTTTTTTCGAATCGCGACGGAGCCTCTGCGTACGCGCTCTTTCTGCAGGAAGCCGCGATGATGCCCTCCGATGACACGCACGCTGCCTCACATGTGATCGGCTCAGTGCTCTTTGACCGCTACGGACTGGGCGGGCTCCGCTTTTGTACCGGTGACTTCAACTACGGTTGTTATCACGGATTCGCGGGTCATGTGATAGAGCAGCAGGGCCTTCGGGGCATTGAGCCGCTGCTGGAGGCGTGTGAGGGATTTGCACCGATGAGTTGTCAGCACGGCATCGGGCACGGCATTATGGCGTACATGGGAAATGACGGTTTGAATGATGCGCTCGTCTATTGTCCGGCAGAAGACTCCGGTCGCTGCACGAGCGGTGTATTCATGGAATACTTTCTCAACACCATGAATCGAGCCGACGACCGACGTATCCTCCCGTTCGACCCGGCTGACCCGGCGGCTCCGTGTGCCATCGTCAAAGAGCAGGCATATATGGGCGCGTGTTACTACGGCCTGCCGAAACTCTGGCGAGCATCGATATCGCGCACGAATCCGAACATCACTGAGCAGTTCGCACTCGTTGGACAATACTGTGAGCAGGTGAGCGACCCGGATCGTAAGCAATTATGTTTTGCGGGCAGCGGCGCGCTTGCCGTACCATTTGCTAATTATGATACAGAGGCAACACTCGGGCTCTGTGAAGTTATGCCGGAAGACGGACGGGAGGCATGCAAAGAGGAAGCGATACATGAGCTGCCGGAAAAGAGTAGCGGACCCGGTATATGAAACTGAAAGCACGGATCGTACCCGTATTGCCCATACTGATAGTGCTCGCACTCGCGGCGCTTGCCTACATGCACGCCCCCAGCTCACGGCCGGAATCGCACGCCGCGTCCATCGTTTCGGAGTGCAGAGAGTCGCAGGATCATGCGCGCTGCTATGAATCGCTGGTGCCCCTCTTGTATCCGAAGATGAGCGTCCCGCAGTTGTTCGAGATCATACGCAGCATCCGATCATCGGATCCGACGTATCAATTCTGTCATGTGCTCGCGCATAAGATCGGCGAGCGTGTAGTTGCAGACGATCTGGAGCATTGGATCGATGCGATACCGCTTAACCCCGCGAGCGGATACTGCTCGAACGGATTCATCCACGGCGTCGTCGGCGGCAGATTCCGCTCCGAAGTGCTCGATACCAAGACGATCGAGACGCACATGAGCGATTTCCGCCGTGCCTGTGAATCGCGCGACGGATGGAGCCCGAGCGATCTGGATCGTGCCATCTGTTATCACGGCATGGGGCACTTGTACGATTTCATCACGGACGCCGATCTAAACCTTGCACTCGATCTGTGCGAGCGCACCACAACCGCGCAATTTCAGCGCGTATGCATCGAGGGCGTATTCATGCAGATCTTCCAACCGCTCGAGCCGGACGATCTCGCGCTCATCGAACAAATGACGATGAAACCCACGCCGAATAGTTACCGAAGGTTCTGCGATTCGTTCAAAGATGATGATTACGTCGGGGCATGTTTGCGCGAGGCCTGGCCGATGGTGCCCGGTGTGCTCGACGGTAGCGGCACAGCACAGTTGTGCGAAGGTCAGCCCAATTCCGAGCTGGTGGACTCTTGCTATCAAACGGCCTTCTCTATCGTCGGTAGGATCAAACAGGGTCAGCCGGAGGAGCAGGCACATGCCTGCGACCGTGCGCCCGAGGCTCGAAGGAATACGTGTTATTCCGTCGTAGCAAATGCAATCGTGGAAGAAGATCGCACTAATGCACCGGGCGCGGTCTCGTTCTGCAGCAGGGCGCCAAAGCCAAGGGAGTGTCTCGAAGATCTCGCGAAGACCGCACGATTCAACTTCGGGTCCAATGCCGGACAGTACAAACGTTTCTGCGGCGCGCTTCCGAAAGATATGGAAGCGCAGTGTCGTTCCGCCGACGCCCGATCGTATCCGTGAGATTCGCCTCGTGATCAGCACCTATCGTTCGACCTGTAATACGGCATCAATGATCTTTTGTTCATTCTGTAACTCGTCAAAAACGCGTATTTCATCGATTGGGCCGATCGGTCCCGTACTGAAGGGCAGGAGGTGGAAATTTCCGAGCGGAGGCTCGGAATTTATAGAATCCAGAAAAAGAAATGACTCACCCGCGACGCTTTGATTAAAGGTCATAAAGAAGATCGAAGCGTACACCCGCGATGTAAGAAATGCGTAGGGCGGTGCTTTCGAGCGAGAAATAATGCCACGTGATAGGCGATTGATGTGATGTGCCGCCGTGAGCGACTGCTCGAAATGAGATGAACGGTTGCGCCACTCATGGATCATCTCTTCCATCTCAAAGAGTTTTGTCGCACCGATGCGCGCGTACAGTGCGTCCTCGCCGCCGTTTCGCAGTGAATCATTAACCGCTGAGAAATACCGGTCCATATCCTCTTCGCTTGCTACTGAGGCCTCTGTGAACTTCTTCTCGAGGCGCGCAAGTTCCGGGAACTCGTCATATCGATGCGCAAACAAGGGGGCCTGCTTCAGCTTTTCGTGGAGGGATACGAGCGTTGCCGTATCAGCAAGGACATGTCCTCCGTTCGGACAGAAGTACAGATTGCCTATATTTTGAAAATTATAGCGGAGCCCTGCATCATACAATGCTTGTAAGTACACCGGTGGATCTTTTTGAGTGCGGATGCTCTCTTTGAGATCGTAGAAATACAGATCATTGAGCGGCGTTGCGGTGCTAGAAAGAATGCCTTCTTCCTCTCTGCTCTGGAAGAAGTAGTAGTATGCCGCCGGCGTACCTGACAAACAGTCGGAGCGGGAGAGCTTCACGACCACTCCGTACGTTTCTTGAATGCCGAGCATTTCAGAAAATGACGCATGAACGATGTCGCGGTACACGAGTGATCGCGTGAGCGAGGTTGGCGGCTCGCTCGTCGTGACCGGCGGCGCCTGTACGAATATCGCAAAGCTCGCAGAGAGCGGAGTGCAGTCGGAGCTCTCCCCCGTAAAGCATCGGTATCTCTTTTCGCGCGTGGTATCGAGCTCGCGTGCGCGCTGTTCAAGCGCAGAAAGCTTTCCGATGATCTCTGATACGGAGGTCGTGCCTGCGAGGTAATTGAGGGTCGTGCTATGTTCGAGTGCGGGAAGCGAAGCGAGCGTTTGTTTGTAGAGCAAAATATCGTCCCTGTATGCTCGAATGGTTCTCCGGAGCTGTGTGTTATAGCGCACCACAGCTTCCTTGTTCGGCGAGCGAATGAGCGAGCGGCGCATATCTTCGAGTTCCGGTAGCAAAGACAGGAACACTCGCGGATATAACACGGGCTCGATCTTTGCGCGCTCCTCGGGGGAATATGAACCAAGTATCATTGATGCCTCACTCTGCAGGGGTATGAGGGCTTTCCTTATACCGTCGGTATCCGAGCCGGCGAGCGCGATCTGCGGGTCAAAGCGTGCTTCGATGGCAAAGCGTTGTGATCGCAGCTCACGAAGATCGGCCGTGACATTTTGAGCGGGAGAAACGTACGGAGACATTTCTTTATGCAATGCAGCGGTCTCGTTCTCTACGCGTATTTCGTACAGTCTCACTGCAAGTATCAGGACAAAAGCCCCGAGGATAACGGCGCCGACCACCAGGATCATTTTTGCGTCGAGGAAACCAATCTTCGCGGTCCGCATAGCAGCGCTACATGTGCATCATGCCCCCGGTCTCTACCTGCGTCGTGGTAGCTGCCGGCAGAATATGTATGTACATTGACGACATCGCCGCGGCCGGCCCGTCTTTTTGGTTGGTCGATTTCTGCACGAGATCAAGCGTGTCGCCCTTCTTTACGGGAACCCCGTTGAAGGGGGCGACGTATACGGGGTTCCCCAAGTTGGTGCCGTTGGATAAGTGAATTGCACTCGTTTTCCATAGCTCATGACCATTCAGCGTGAGCAGGATCTCGGTAACAAAGTCGTGTGCGTGCGAGCCGAGCAGCACGATCCTGCCATCCATCGGAATGACGAATTTGTGATCGAGTCGTTTGGTGAAGTCGCGCGCATCTGGCGGCAGGATGAACAGAGAATTACAAACGGCGTTCAGAAAAAGCGGGTATGCATTACCGAGCTCTTTCCCGGACGAACGAGGAACGAAGGTCAGGTGCACTGTCATAGATGCAGCTGTGAGATCACGATCCGTCAAATTCGCGAACCCGCCGGTGACCCGTAGTTTTGTACCACGTTTGACGAAATAGCCGTATCCGGGCGGAAAAGACTCGCGGGCTGTTTTTTCCAATGACATCACAAACACCACGCGCGCCGGAGTCGATGTGCAATACGGATCGGCCTCTGAAGTGTCGAAGAGCCACCCGTAGCGTAATGCGGACTCAGGAGCACCGGTCACGGCAAGGCTAAAAGAGGTTATCCATCCGTCTTCCTGAACTATAATATCTTCCCTGACTTCGACCGTGTTCATTTTCCCTGCCTTGAGATCCACGGGTTTGGTGTTTGCCGGGACGTGGACGGGGTTTGTGCGCACCGTCAGCACGGATTCAGTGTGAGCAAAATACGGAGACACAGAGATCCCTATGAGCATACCCACTGCCACGAGTACGAGGGCGACCACCGATCGTTTGATCCTTTTGTTCATGGATTATTGTTTTTGTGGGGCGAAATAGAACCCGATGATCGCCATACCTTCGGCAACCGGTGCCGCACTCGGATTACTGAAGATCGCATGCATCGTGAGTATATCGCCTCTGTGTACCGTGACCAACCTGTCTTTGAGAAGTCTCGGATTTCGCTCTGCGCCGTCGCCGATATTGGTGGTCGTGAAAGAATCTATCTCTGTGTCGTTCAGGAACAGGCTCACGGTATTCGCGATGCCCTTTTCGTACGCCGCATGGAAGTGCGCGAGCGCCTTTATTATTGTTCCGTCATCGGGGAACACGAACGGTTTCTGCGAGCTACTGAAGACGAGATCGTTCGCGTGTGCGGGGACGGGAAATAGCGGCCGCGTGTAGGCACATGGTCCCGGTGTAATGAAATGGAGGGTTATCGGGACATTTCGCGCCGTTTCCCCGGCAGGCTCAAATCGTGCATGGACGGAAAAAGAGGGTATGACATCGGTCGTTTCGCCGGCCTTCCCGTGATAGAGGGTGCGTAAGATAAGTGTTGTTCCTTTTTTAATGAAAATACCGTAGGGAGGGTCAAAGGTGAGCGGACGCCTCGCACTCACGGTGCCACCGGAATAGATCGCCGTCGGATTTTCGGGGCACCACGAGTCTTCTGTATCTTTAATGAAAAGGTAGAAGTTGTGCACCGACTCTCCGGTAAATTCGGTCGAAAATTCTGTGAGCCATATATTCGCTGGAACAGTAAATTCCTTATCAACCCATATCCCTTCGTCGTAGTGCGTCATGGAGGTCATGTCCTTCCCATGGTCCATCTGCATCGCATCGTGCGACGGCGCATATTCCGTCGTGATCGTTATCGTGCGACTTGCTTCGCCCGCGCCCGATCGTGCTGTCCCCGTTACGAAATATAGAAAACCCATGCATCCCAGAAGCGCAATACCCGAGACAAGTGCGGTACGGAGGATGATCTCTCGTGAGTGACGTGATGCGCGTCCGGTGTCGTTACCCATGGTTTTTTACGATACCATAGAGGGCCATGAGCCTGCCTAAGATCGCAATTGTTGTATGTTTGACAGTCGCACTTGCGGCAGCTGTTGTATCAAATCTCGATCGGAGCCGGTATGAGCCTACCGCACCATACAAGGACAAACTCATTCATTGGAAAACGAGGATCCACGCTGTCGGGGCAGCACGGGCTCACGAAGAAATAGCGACATCTGTGAAGGGGTTCATCTATGGGACGCAGCATATGGAGATGCACATCTTTGCATCTGCACTTTATAGTGAGAAGGGACTGAGCGGTGTCTCTGTGTGCGACGCTCGCTTTGAGTACGCGTGTTTCCACCAGCTCATTGCCGAGGCGCTCGCGGAACGCGGAGTAGGTTCGCTGAACGACATAATCGAGGCGTGCAAGGGAGGTCCCGGTTGCAGGCATAGTATCGGCCACGGTGTGCTCGGGCTCGCGGGCTACACATTTCCCGACTTAGAGAGAGCGATCTCGATCTGCGAAACGCTTCCGAGCGCGGTGTATATGAAAGGTTGTTTCGGGGGAGCCATTATGGAATACAATATGCGCACGCTTCTGGGCGAGGCTCGGGTCGTTCGACCCATCAGAGAGGATTGGCTCGAGCCATGCGATCAGCTACCCGGATCTTCGAAGCGTGTATGCTATTTTTGGCAACCGACATGGTGGAGAAGTGAACTCCAGTCTGCCGACAACAGCTTGAGCCCGTCTGCGCTTGAGCGGATGGGAGAATTATGTCGCACGATCACAGAAAAAGAATTTAGAGACGCATGTTTTGAGGGGGTTGGAGTGAGCGCACTGAACGCCGGTCATTCAACCCGAGATGGGGTTTCCGCGTGCGCATATGCGGCCACAGATGCGCATCACCGGGCGCTGTGTCGTACAAGCGTGGCACGGTTCGTCGCTCTACTGCATGGCACCGACCAGGGACGCTCCGTGTGCCTCGGTTTGGAGAGTGCGTACCGGGCGGCGTGTCTGCGCACCGTTATGAGTGCAGATCCTCATGAATCGTCTTTGGGAGAGATTCTTCCGTTTGACAAATAACGACCATGAAGATCAGAGGCGTCACGCTCGGAATATGTTTGATCGCTGTAGTTGGCGCGTTTCTCGCGCTCAACATCTCACATGAGCCATATGCCCCTGACAAAACTCCGTATGCGGAAAAACTCGCGTACTGGAAAACAAGGATCCAAGCCGAGGGCGGCATGCGGGCTTACGAAGAACTTGCCGACTTTTTGAAAGGACACACCGTAGGCGTTCAGCACAACGAGACACATGTTTTTGGCTCCGCACTTTACAGCGAGGAGGGAATTGAAGGTGTGGCTGTGTGCGACGAGCGCTTTGAGTACGCGTGTTATCACCAGCTGATCGGTGAGGCGCTGACAAACCTCGGGATGGGATCGTTTTCAAAGGTCGTTGAGGTGTGCAAGAACAGTCCGGCGTGCTTGCATAGTATTGGCCACGGAGTGCTCGCACAGCAAGGGTATACAATCGAGGGCTTAGACAAGGCCGTTCAGGTGTGCGAAACACTTTCGAACAGGGTGTATGTGCAAGGATGTTACGGGGGTCTTTTTATGGAGTACAACATGCGCCGACTCCTCGGCGACCCTCAGCTCCCCCGACCGGTAGATGATAATTGGCTTGAGCCGTGCGACCGATTTTCCGGGGTGCTCGGGAGGATCTGCTATTACTGGCAGCCGACCTGGTGGAGAAGCCAGATCGCCTCAGCAGACCTTCGACTTACGGAGAAGGATTTTAGGCGCATGGGGGACTTGTGCGAAGAGCTCATAGCCCCTGAACTGAAAGCCTCTTGTTTTGAGGGTACGGGAGTTATTACGCTCAACTCCGGTCGCACCACAGATGAGGGAGTTGCCGCGTGTTCCTTTGTGAGCGATGGAGCATTCGGCGACGCGCTATGCCGTACCGGCGCAGCGCGCCTGATCACACTTCTTGGACGATATAGTGAGGCTCGAGCAGTCTGTCTCGAGCTCGGGGGTGTATATAAAGAGGGTTGCGTTACCGTGATAAACGCCGCAAACCCGAACATGTCATCCTCGGGAATGGCACTTCCTGCACGCTAGCGACGGGGACTCAGTCACGTGCGATCTCTCCTGTTCGCCGGATAGTACACCGTGAGCCACATTTACATAACAAGTCGGGCGGTAGTACAATCACTGCATGTATCGTCGACCCGCGCTCCTCACCAACATATCGCTGGCCCTGATCGTGCTCATACTCCTCACCGGCGAGATATACATATTATTTCTCAAACAAAAATTCGGCGGGCATCGTGTTGCCGCGCAGAGCACATGCAGGAACGACGGGGTATCAAACATCGGTTCGTATGAAGCGCTCCGTAAAGACGTGTACGTAAATTGCAGCGGATTCCAAGGCTAACCGCCATATCTCTGTATGGAAGCGGGGAGCGACGGCAAAGATTTTTTGGAGAGGAAAGATTTTACGGAAATCCTCGGGAAGACCCTCCGGGATTTTTTTGATCATCCTCCTGAACCGGCGGAGGTGATGAATTACGGGGTCCGTTTGAGTTCGGGGAGTACCGGAAGCGGGATCCTTGTCGGAATGCATAAAACATCGGCACAGATCTACCGCAGTGCGGTCACGAGGAATTGGTATGTCGGATCGAATAGGGTGCTGTGTTGTTTCGGGCCCGTTACGATGCGCGTGTTCACCGTGTTGGACGGGCAACGATTTACTGAAGAGACACTGTATCTCAGCCTCGATGTCCGCGATCTCGTGCCGGGGGTAGAACATCTCATAGCTGATTTCAGTCCCCAGAAGGTGCTCGGGGTCCCGTCGTACATTGCGCATATCGCCCCGCGCATGGATACGCAAACGCGGCTGAAGGTCTTGAGTATCAATGTCTTCGGGGAATTCCTAACAGCGACCACGCTATCGATGCTTAATGAATTCTTCCCGAACGCTACAGTTCGATCTCTTTTTGCGGTCTCCGAGATAGGAGCAGTTTCGACCGTGAGTTGCGATCACCAGCCTTTGAATTTTTATCATCCGCGGCCCGGTATCGAAGTTGCAGTGTATGAGCCCGATGCGGAAGGAGTCGGGGAGCTTTTGGTATCAACACTGTTGAACCAGACGATACCGATAGAGCGCTATAAAACCGGAGACAGTGTGCGCATGCACACGGATGCGTGTCAGTGCGGACAAACGACCACCTTTGAGGTGCTCGGACGTCGCGGGTACGATTACCTGAAGGTTGCGGGCGTTACGCTCCGTCAGGAGGAGTGTGAGCGCGTTGCACACATGCTCCGCGCATACGACGATTATCGCGTAGAGGCAACAAGCGTGCAGGACGGTGGGCACCTCAAAGGCAAGATCACTCTACACGCGTTCAGAAACGACGGCGTCGCAGGTGAGGAGCTTGGACGAGAGATAGGTTTGAATTTTTCCCGAGCACTGCAGTTGACGCCTACACGAGTGCTTGCAGAGCTCATAGAACAACAAGTGTTCGTACCGATAACGGTCGTGTTCCGTGACAAGCCGTTCCCGGACGCGAACAAAAATATAAAACTCATCGAGTCAGTATGATAGATGCATCCACGCTTGAGCGTTTCGTTTCAGATATCCGGGCACATCCGAGCGCGGATTTTTACAAGAATATTTGGGGGGACGCAAAAACGTTCGATGCATTACCGCTCATTTCGAGGGAAGCGCTCGCAAACTGTCCGCTCTCAAGTCGTTCATACAAGCCGGAGCAGGGAATCGTGCGCGTTGTGCACGGATCCGGCGGCCCCTTCCTTTCTGCCTGGGGATTTTCAGATATTGCGCGAGAGCCGTACGGATTGATCTCAAAAAGACCCCTGATCTATTTTGCGGACGCTCACGAAACAGTTGAGAAATCGATGTGGTCGTATCATAACTCCATGGTGCCGCTCGCAGGCGAGAAAAACATCGCGGTCACAGTCCTTGCTGCACGTGCGTTTGAAGTAGACTCGCTTGTTAGTGATCCGGTATCGATCGCGGATCTACTCCCTTACCTTCAGGAACGCACGAAGAAGCTCTCTTCAATCTCACTCGTGAGTCATGTTTTCAACCCGGAGTATCTCATGCGCTATCTTCCGTTCGCGGAAAAGGTCCGACTCGTCTTGGCACTACCCGAGGCCGGAGCTTTCGCTGATGCGGAGTTATCTGAGAAAACAATATTTACACTTCTTGAGAATTGCTATATCGAGGAGCGAAAGTCTATTGTGCTGACCAAATACGCACCGCTCATTACACCCATTATCCGACTCGATACGGGACTCCCGGTATCCGCTCTGCTCGGGAAGTGAACAACTCCGGCCAGCGGGCACGCATCTCAGATTCTAGTTTTTCGAACCATACACCGTATCCCGCTCCTGAAAGGTGAAGCATATCGGCTGCGTAGTACCGTGCCGGATCGCTGTTGAGTACGCTCGACATTCCGAGGAGGTCGACGTACAACACATTGTTTTTTTGTGCAATCCGGATGAACAGTGATCGCAGGATGAGTGAGCGGGAGGTCATGAGCGGGGCAATCAGTTTCGGGAAAAAAGGCGCATAACCGATACGTCCTGCAGTCAAAAGTGCAATGCGCTCGCTCTTTTTTTCGATAACCGAAAGCAGCCTTTGCATTGTTCTGCTACTTTCGCGGAGTGAGTGCAATTTGATGATGTCGTTTCCACCGGCCTGAATGAGGATCAGGTCGTAGTGCTCCCGCTTAGCGAGGGCACGTTGGCGCAGAAGATCGGAAACAGTGGCGCCGCTCCTGGCATAGTTCTCGACTGAAGCATCCAAAAGACTGCAGAGCCTTCCGGCGACGGATTCTTCAGGGTCAGTCGCTCCGACTCCGACCGCCGTACTATCTCCCAGTACCAAAACAGAGAAGCGTCCGGTCGTGTTCGTATACACGCGCGCGCTCATTGCGAGCGCCCGTCCGATACGTACAAGACGTACAACGCGCGCGCTCTCTGCAAGGACATACGCCAGCACGGCGACCGCAAGGACTGATGTGATGTGGTTCATCTACGCCGCAGAGGATTCGGACTTGAGTGTTTCGTATATCTCCTTCATAGAGCCGAAAAAGGTCGCCTCGTTGAACCGGATATTGTTGCGTGCACAAAATGCCTTTACGATCGTGTTTGCTTTCCAGTAGTGCATGCGCGGCATCTCGGGAAAGAGGTGGTGTTCGACCTGGAAATTGAGTCCGCCGAAGAAATGAAAGGTGAACCAATTCGGGCGCAGATCTCTTGTGGAGGTTATCTGATTGAGCCACGTGACCTCTTCCTCCTCGCCCGTGATCTTTTCTCCCTTGTGATTTGGTGCGAACGCCACACCCATATGCAGTCCGCCCGCAAGGGCGTGCACGATAAAAAACATTACGGCGATGTTCCAGGGAAGAAATGCAAAAAGAAGATACAGCAGTAACGCGAAATGGACGACGATGAGAATAAGCTCCGCGGCGGTTTTCCAGGACGGATTGCGGAAAATGTACACAACACTATCCCGGTGAATGCCGAGGAACACAACCGGTAGCGAAAGAAAAAAAAGAATATGCTGATGGGGCAGAATATACTTTTTGAAAAATGCCGAGCGGTCTTTCAGCTGCAGCTTTGAAAAAAGGAACGGGATGTCCAGGTCCGGGTCGTGGTTGACCTGATTCACGAATATGTGGTGAGCGCTATGCCACTTGTACCAGCGACTCTCGCTCGCAGCTGCGAGCAGTCCCCACGTAAGCGTTGAGAAGAACTTATTGAGGCGGTGTGATTCGAAGACTTCGTCGTGTGAGAGGTCGTGTCCGAGCATACCGGCTTGCACGAAACAGGTACCAAGGAAGAGTGCATTACAAAACTGGATGAGGGGGTTTTGTGTCACGGTGATAAGCCAGAGCGAGCCGAGCGTCGCTGCTACAAGAAGCAACCCGTATATCACATAGTACAAATAGGTGCGACGGAACAGTCCGGCTCCTACGACCTCCGCGCGCAGGCTCTCGAAGCCTTCATTCATGCAACATACTATACACGGAGGGTGAACTTCCGCCCAAATCCTCGCTCATTACAGGGGATTCCCGAAAAAGATAACCTGTGCTTCGATACGTTGTTCGTCGGGAACGTTCTCAAGGAGTGCGGCTACACGCATACCGGGGACGATGTCCTCAAACGTTCTATCTGTTGCATCCGAAAGGGCAGAATATGCGCCGTTAATGCCGATCAGAGACTCCTGTACGATCTTTGTTTCGGGAGAGATATGAACGGTAAGGAGTACAGGATCTTCAGCTGCAACAAATTGATTTCGGAATCGTATGGTGGCGGTTGATGCATCTCTATCAACTGATTCTACGTCTCCGTAGAGCAAGAGGGATCGTTGCATCAGGCGCTGCCCCTGTAACCTCAATTGTTCGAAGCCCGTTTTGGTAACGAAATACGCATGATACGAGGTTATCGCGATGGCGATACAGAGACCTGACACGATACCCATGATGATGGTCGGGGCAGAGTTTGATACCGTTTTGAGACTTTGATTTTCCATATCGCGCAGCATTATCACTATACTAGTCCAGCGGTGCACGAGACGAGATCCAAAACGCATGAAGGGGACCCGGGTCTCGACTGACACGCACCGTTACCGGAGTGCCCGCGACCATACTCTCCGCATCGACCTCCTCCCAGACCGAAGTCGGTAGAAATGCATGTACGAGTCCCGGTACCGCGGGGATAAATCGAAACAGGGTGGTATCGTCGAATGTGACGCTCAGTGGTGCGCTCTCGTTGGGAGAATACGGGCTGACTGCAACAAGAGTCAACGTTTTCGATATCGGATCTACTCCGGATATTACGCCGCGTAAGGTGGTTTGCGACGTATCGATGGTCCAGGCGTCATTCCAAACAACGTTTCCATCACTTCGGAAATACCATGTTGCAGGCATGTATCCAAGGGCTATCCCCACAAAGAGGGCGATCAAAAAAAGAGATGAACGTGAGAGATGCATCACCATACCGTGTCAGTATACCGCCACGGCGCTGGGGGAGCTCTTCAGTGGTGTAAAATGAGAGAGAACGCATGAGGGGCGTTCTGAGTATTGTATTTGCAGTATGCGCAATTTCATTCAGTTCATCCAATATCACAATGCGATTCCGGTTGCACTGGGGGTTTTGATATTGGGAGCCGGTGGTGTCTACGCTGCTTCCGACCCGGCTGCCGTATATTCCGCGACCAAATCTACGGTGTCAGTCGATAATACGTACCTCGTCGGCAAAGACCTCGCATCGTACTCTCCGAAGATCGTGATAGGTGCAGTAACGGAAGATGCGGGCAACTACTATGTGAGCTACACGGTCAACACCATAGATGTTGCTGACTCCGTATGGAAAGACATCGCGCGCAATGAACTCATGCAGGTGTCCAAGGCAGATCTTGGCCCGTATCGGGATCTCGGTCTCTATGTCACAGACAAGATGAACAACATTGTGGATCATGAATTGCAGCGCCTTGTCGAAACCCAGACAAGCGAACGAAAGAATGTTTCCCAGAAAGTCGTCGCGACACAATACGGAGGACTCGTTGGGAAATTTCTCGACGCGACGACTGAAACGTTGCCCGGCTACACGCCGGTGGTGCTGCCTCCGCCGATCGTGGACGTGCCTAAGCCCACGCCTGAGTACGTGCCGTCGAGTGAGTCGAATTCCGCTGCGGTTGCGGGTGCCGGTTCTTCACAATCGGGTTCGGGTTCAGGGGGACCTGCTTCACCAACCAGCAGCGGTGGCCCCGTCTTGCAGATACTCGGCAATAATCCCACCGATATCCCGCTCGGATCCACGTACAGCGATCTTGGAGCCGTCATAATCTCTACTCCGAATAATTTCACGGTTCATGTGGCGCTGAACGGTGTGGAAGTGCAGCAGGTATCGTTGGACACATCAGTTGTGGGAGGTTGGGAGATAACCTATACGGCGACCGATCAAAACGGGTACACCGGTGTCGCAACGCGCACGGTACGGGTAGTCGATCCTAATGCCGCGCAAGCCCCCGAACCCTCCCCCGAAGTTCCGCCCGTGGAATCACCCGAGGAACAACCGGAATCCTCACCGGAACCCGCACCCGTTCAGGAATAAGCGGCGGATTAAATTTTGCTTGTATCCCAGACCGTTTTTGAAATGTCGGCAATAGTACCGGCAAGCTTTTCGAAATCCGAGCCCTGCGTCATAACGCACAGTAGATAGGGGTTATTGGGACGGTATACGATACCGCAATCGTGCAATTGCTTCAGACCGTCACCGGCCTGATGTTCGCCGAACTTGTGCGAAACGACAATTCCCGAGGGAAGTCCCGCTACGATGCCCTGTGTGAATGACGAATGGGAGATCTGTTCCAGGAATTTCTCTGAGTCGGCACGGCTCAGATACGAAGCATTGTAGAGTATTCGAAAGAACGAGGAATACACACCCACGTTCATCGTATAGTTACTCGGGTCATCCACCGGCACTTTTATACCGAGGTCTTCGTAGGAGTTGCGAAGTTCATCTTCGGTGAGTTGCATGATAAGCAGGTCGGTCGCATTGTTGTCCGAATCAACGACACTGAACTCCAACAATTGTTCAATGGTGTACTCCTTGCCGGGCTCCGCTTTGCGCGAAGCGGCGAAATACTCACCGCCGTTTTGGTCGGGTATATTCATCATGACTTTCCGCTGCAAAAAAGTAGGGTCTGCAGCTGCGCGACGATGAATACTGAGCGCGAGCGGCACTTTTAAGAGCGAGGCAGGGGCGGAGGCGAGTTCATTGTTTACGGTGATACGCGGACCGTTTGAGAGGTCGCGGTACAGCACGCTCGCATCCTTGATGGCGCCGGATTCTTTGTGCGCATTCACCACTGCTGTGATCTCGCTCTCCAGTCGTTGACTGAATGCCGCGGTTTGACCGGTGAGGTCGCGATCCGCACAAAAAAGCAGCGGGTCGATGAACGTGTAGCCCTCGGAGAGGTCGGTCACGTCGCGGAACGATTTCGGAGCACCGGGGAGAAACGTGTCCGCATACTGACCGATCGCAAGCCCTGAAACGAACAAGCCGGCTGCGATCACTATGCGAGCAGTCAGACTGAAGTACGCCCGGTGATTCATAGTCACATATTGTATTCCTGTTCATACATGAGGGCAAAGCTGTGCACACCCCAACCTCGTTTCGGATGCTAGACTGTTTCCATGGCGCGCGTGGCTATCAACGGTTTCGGCCGCATCGGCAGGTGTTTTTTGCGCTCTTCCTACGGGCGTGCTGAGATCGAGATCGTGGCAATTAACGACCTCACCACCCCGGAGAACCTCGCGTATCTTTTGAAATACGACAGCGTGTACGGCAGAGCGCCGTTTTCCGTTTCCGCGGAGCAAGGAGCGCTCGTCGTCGACGGCAAGAAGATCCCTGTTCTCGCGGAACGAGACCCGATAAAACTTCCGTGGAAGGACATGAACGTGGATATCGTTATCGAGTCCACCGGTTTTTTTACGGACGGCGAAAAAGCGAAGGCACACGTGGATGCAGGCGCGAAACATGTCATCATCTCAGCACCTGCAAAGGGGCAGGGGGCCGACACCATTCTCATCGGAGCGAATGAAGACAAGTTCGGAGGTTCCTCCGTTACGTCGAACGCTTCGTGCACCACGAATGCGGCGTCTCCCATCATCGGCGTTCTCGAAGAAGCCATCGGTATCGAGCGCGCACTTTTAAATACAACTCACGCGTACACCGCAACGCAGGCTATTGTGGATGCGCCGGCCGCTGATGATTTTCGCCGCGGTCGCGCAGGAGCACACAACCTCGCGCCGTCTTCGACCGGTGCTGCAAAAGCAACGGCGCTCGCGTATCCGCAACTCGCGGGGAAATTCGACGGTATTTCCATTCGTGTACCGGTCATTGCAGGTTCCATCGTTGATGTTACATTCGTCCCGAAACGTGCGACCACCGTTGAAGAGGTGAATGCGGCACTGAAAGCCGCCGCAGCGTCGGAGCGCTGGAAGAAGGTATTTGCAGTCTCCGAAGAACCGCTCGTTTCATCCGATATTTTGGGACTCCCGTACGGCTCTATTGCGGACCTCTCGATGACGCGCGTTGTGGACGGCACACTCGTGAAAGTACTTGCCTGGTACGACAACGAAATGGGCTATACCCACACGCTCGTCGAGCACGCGGTAGCAATTTCCGGGAGGTTATAGGGATTAGGTTATAGGGAATAGTGAAATGCATGTCCGCACTATCCTTTCGAGAACTGACGGTTTGGCAAAAATCGATGGAACTGGCTAAAAAAACATATGCGATCGGTAAAAAACTGCCTGCTGAAGAGAGGTACGGTTTAGCGGGACAAATGCAACGATGCGCCGTATCAATACCGTCTAACATTGCGGAAGGGAATAAACGCGGAACAGCACGGGATTATGTACAATTTATTCGTATCGCAAGCGGATCGGCAGCGGAACTCGAAACCCAGTTATTGTTGGTTAAAGATATTTACAAAATCGATGTCGCGGACGTACTTGATTTAACAGATCAAGTCCAGAAAATGCTTCAGGTAATGGGGAGTCGCTTACTAAAACCTACAACCTAATCCCTATAACCTATCCATCTATGAAAGTATATTTCGCATCAGATCACGCGGGCTTCGATCTAAAAAATGCGCTGATAAATTTTGTGCGCGGAGAGCTCGGTCACGAGACCGAGGATTGCGGCGCGTTTGAAAAAGATCCCAACGACGACTACCCGGAGATCATTGCGGGAGCATGTCGCAGTATCATTCGAGACATCGCGGACGGTATTGAGTGCCGCGGCATCATACTGGGGGCTTCCGGCCAGGGTGAAGCCATGGCTGCGAATCGCTTCAAAAGTATTCGCGCGGCGGTGTACTACGGAAGTGCGGGCAAACAAACCGACACGAGCGGCATTTCACTCGACATGCTCGCATCTATCCGCGGGCACAATGATTCCAATGTACTCTCACTTGCAGCCCGATTCCTTTCCGACGACGAGGCAAAGCATGCGGTGAAGTCGTGGCTGAACGCGCCGTTCACGGGAGACGAGCGTCACGTTCGCCGTATCGGTAAGCTCGATACACTGGAAGAAAAATACGACGTATGAATCCCGTTAGAGAGTCCACAATATGAGTCACGGAAATATTATTCGCCTATCTCTCATGGGATGAAATATCTCTGCGATCCGCACGTGATACCGGCGGTCGTTCCGCATGATGCAAAAGATATCGCGGCGCGAGCGGAAGTGTCGGCAAAGTTCGCACAGTGGCTCCACATCGACGTGAGCGACGGAGTATTTACCACAGATATGAACTGGCCCATCCCGGGCCTCACGCAACTTCCCTTGAGCGGACTCCTCTACGAGGCACATATTATGGCGGCCAATCCGGAAGCAATCGGGCTCGCACTCATCGTTTCCGGTGTTCAGCGACTCATCGCACATCGAGAGGCGTTTGCCGACGCCGCTGAGGCGGAACGAGTGGTCCGGGCATGGCGAGATGCCGGAGCGAAAGAAGTCGGGCTTGCGCTTTTACTGCAAACTCCGCTCTCCGCACTCGAGGGGCTCGCGGAGCACATTGATTTTGTACAACTGATGTCGATCCCGCGCGTCGGACACCAGGGTGAACAATTCGATGAGCATGTACTCTCCCGTGTGGAAGAGCTCCATGCGGCATATCCCGAAATGATGGTATCGGTTGATGGCGGAATATCAGAAGCGAATGTGGAAGAACTTGTACGAGCCGGGGCCAATCGTCTTGTTGTCGGACACGTGCTTATAGAGAGTATGGAACCGGAGGTCACGTTCTCGGCCATTTATGAACGAGCAATGCGAGGGTGCGCTCCTGTCACCATTGAGATGAACGTATAAGTGTAGGGAACAGGTTATAGGTGATAGTGGGGAATCAAAGGATCTTACTATTCCCTAAAACCTATAACCTATAACCTCTCTGACCTTGTTATACTTATGGGATGCAACCCCGATACCACGACCGTGATTACACGGTTGGCTACGGGGCAGGCCGCTTATGAATCCACTCACTGATCAAGAAGCAAAGGAACTTTCGAATAAGGCAAACGAAATTCGCCAAACGGTCATCGAAATGCTGCTTGCAGCCGGTTCGGGCCACACCGCGGGGCCACTCGGCATGGCGGATATTTTTACCGCACTCTACTTCCATGTGCTCCGACACGATCCGAAGAACCCTGCGTGGGAAGAGCGCGACAGACTGCTATTAAGTAACGGTCACATCACACCCATTCGCTACGCGACGATGGCACACGCGGGCTATTTTCCGGTAGAGGAATGCCTCACACTCCGCAAATTCGGCTCACGACTGCAGGGGCACCCGGAGCGCGAAAAACTACCCGGCGTGGAGAACACTTCGGGACCACTCGGTAGCGGACTCTCGCAAGCAGCAGGGATGGCCTACGCCGCACGCATGGACGGAAAGAAGTTCCGCATTTTTTGTGCGATGTCCGACGGTGAACACAACGAGGGGAATCTCTGGGAGGCGATGATGTTTGCGGGCAAGAACCGGTTATCGAATCTCACGGGTATCATCGATAGAAATAATATTCAGATCGACGGTATGACTGAAGACATTATGCCGCTGGAGCCGCTCCACGATAAGTACCGCGCATTCGGCTGGCACGTGCTCGAAGTGGACGGCCACAACATTCCGCAATTTATTCAGGCGTGCGGAGAAGCGGCCGCCATTGCAGAGAAACCTACCGTTATCATTGCGCACACGGTTCCCGGCAAGGGCGTACGAGAAATAGAAGGCGATTACCGCTGGCACGGTAAACCGCCGAATAAAGAAGAGGCGACCCGATTTCTACACGAGCTTCGCACTATGCAGGGAAAAATAACGAGCGAGCATCAATAGTATGACGAACCCTGACATGCACATACGAGAAGATTGGGCGACAGGCACCGAGAAAGGTGCAACACGTGACGGTTTCGGTAAGGGCGTGTTGGAAGCGGGAAAAGTAGATGAGCGCATTGTGGTGCTTTCGGCAGATCTTTCCGAATCTACTCGTACCGAGTGGTTCCAAAAAGAATTTCCGAAGCGCTTTATCGAAATGGGGGTTGCGGAGCAAAATATGGCAACCGTTGCAGCCGGTATGGCAAATTACGGGAAAATTCCGTTCTTCACTTCCTATGCGGCATTCTCTCCCGGAAGAAATTGGGAACAAATTCGCACCACCATCGCGCTCAACAACGTGCATGCAATTGTGTGCGGGATGCACGCCGGAATTTCCGTTGGGCCCGACGGCGCGACACACCAAATGCTCGAAGACATGGCAATTATGCGGGCGATGCCGAACATGATCGTCATTTCCGCCTGCGATGTAGAAGAAGCTCGCAAAGCCACTCACGCTGCGGCAAAGGCGGGGAAGCCGATCTACATGCGCTTTGGTCGCGAAAAAACCCCTGCCATTACAACCCTTGAGACGCCGTTTGAAATAGGGAAGGCGAATGTGCTGATGCAGCCGGAGAACCCGCAGGTTGCCATCTTTGCGACCGGTCCGCTCGTACATAGCGCCATGCTCGCCGCCGCGGAGTTAGAAAAGCAGGGGATACCCGTGAGTGTTACGAATGTACACACCCTCAAACCGCTCGACGAAGAAACCGTGGTGCGCGAAGCCACCGCCGCAGGAGCAGTTGTGACCGTAGAGGAACATCAGATAACCGGCGGGCTCGGCGGGGCAATTGCAGAGACGCTCGCGCGAATCGCACCCCTGCCGATGGAATTCATCGGCGTACAGAATGTGTTCGGGCAATCCGGTACACCCGATGAGCTCTACAAACACTACGGCATGGACGTGCCGCATATTATTGAAGCAGCAAAGAAATCACGCTCACGTGTATGAGAATAACAATCCTTACACTTATCATTGCATCGGCGTTTGTACCGTTCGCAGTTTCAGCACAAACGGCGGATAACGTTATCTTCGACCTGCTCTCATCACTCGACGGTCCTGTCGTTAAAACAACACTAGTTGCAACGAATACTCCGCCGAAAGTCACCGCTCCAAAAGCGCCCGTTCAAACAACTCCGACACAGGAGGTGCTCCTACCGTTCCATTTGTTCAGCGTTGACGGCAATGAACCCAAGGCAGATCCGGCCATAGCCGGATTGCAGGCCACACTGCAAGCACTCGTTGCGCAATTTGCCGCGCTCTCTTCCGTTGGTGTTGCAACTCCTGCCACAACCACGGTTGCAACGACAACTGAAACTGCTGCACCGCCCAAGAACCTATTTACGAAAGATCTGAAAGTCGGCTCGCGAGGCGAAGAGGTGACTGCATTGCAATTATTTCTCATTGCGCGCGGACTACTCTTCGGTGATGCAACGGGATACTTCGGCATCCTCACCAAAACTGCCGTCACTACGTTCCAAAGTGAGAACGGATTACCGGCTGTGGGAAATGTGGGACCGATGACGCGTGCCATCCTCAATCTGCTTCCGCCGCCGGAAGAGCGCATGATGAGTACGCCGCCGCAAACAGTATTCGGCACGCAGGCGGTGCCGTACATCTCTTCCTCGACAAGCTCCACTATGAATGCAACCTCCACCGGAACTTCGACGCCACTCTTTGATGCGTACGCTCCGCCTGTTTCGGTCAGTATTTCAATTTTGCCTGCAGAGGCACCCGTAGGGGGTTCGGTCGCGGTCACGTGGCTCTCGCAAAATGCCACCGGCTGTGTGGCGTCCGACGGCTGGGAAGGGCAGAAGGCAACGCTCGGCGCGGCACGTATTGAGCCGCTGCAATTTTCTTTGAATTTCGTTATCACCTGCACGGGACCGGGCGGAGTGGCGAGCACGAGTGCGCTTGTAATCGTAGGAGCTGAGCAGTAGGAGAGAAAGAGGCCAGCGAAGTCAAACACATAAAATATGGCACAACACAGCCGTTATTTACTATGGACAAGTGGGGCCGAAAATGGTATAATTATTTCAGTACCAAATCCTAACAGAATCCGAAATTCACTCGAAAACGGGAGACTGGCAGATGATATCGAGACTGATCACGTTTGGGACCGTGTTCTGCTTTATGATCACGGTGCTCGGCGCACTCTACTTCTGGCAGACGGGCGGCTTGCCGTTCGTCTCCAAACCGACACCGAGTCAGATCGTGGCGGAGCGCGTGGAAACGAAGAAGCACAAGGTCACCGAAGCCGATGTTGCGTGTCTGTCCCAGGAAATGTGGCACGGAGCCGGTAAAGGCACCGGAGACCGGCTCGAGCATATCCTGATCGGAGTCGCTGCGCTGAATTACCGTGCCGCGACCAAGAAGTCGCTGTGCGTTATCTTCAGCCAGGGACTGATCATGATGCCTGAGCATCGCAAGTATACGCGCTCGAGCGTTGTCGTGACCCCGGAAGCGAATGCCGGACGTACAGCCACACAGACTTCGAACATGACCGAGCAGCTCGCACGCGACATGCTCGAAAAAGGCGTCGAAGTGATGCTGCCGCCGGAGAAAGCGACCCTTGGTTGCGTGATGAAGTTCGTCCGCAGTTATAACGGTTTGCTGTGGATGACCGTCGGTGCGAAGCCGCTCGAAAAGCTCAAAATTGAGCTGACGAAGGAACTTGGTGAACCCAGGTACTCGCATCCATCCGGTTCGGTGTTCTTTTGTCCGCAGTGAATCGCGGACACACAACTGTTCGATAGAAGCCGCTCACGTTTGAGCGGCTTCTTTCTTTTGCAAATTACTTTGAATGAGCAGTTCGGTTTCGAGGAACTGCAAAATAAGTGCCTGCACGTCGGCGCGGCCTTCTCCGTAAAAGATACCGTGACTCTTGTTGTCGAGTATGACCGCTTTGTTTCGCGGATGCCGCCCGGTTTTCTCCAGTAGTATGCTCCCGCTGTCCGGAAGAGAGAGCGAATCGTTGTTGCCGTGCACGGTAAGGATGGGCGCGGTTATGTTTTTTAATATCTTTTCCACTCGTTCCCTTCCTTCGAGCAAAAGCCACAGCGCCTTGCCCGGCATGTAGTGGTAGTAAAACTTTCCCAGTCGCTCCTGTTTTTCCTGCTCCGAAATTTTCTTGTCCCACAAGAGCTTCAATCGAAGCAAGTGCGACATGAACGGCAGATTCATGAGAAAGCGAAGGTGATACGGCATGACCGTTATCACCAGTGCAGCGGGAGGAAATTCCGCCGCGCATAAAAGCGCCAGGTAACCGCTGAAACTATGTCCGATGATAACGAGCGGTTTTCCGCTACTTGCAGCCTCGCTCACATGATCGCGGGCCGCTTTGTAGATGTCGTCAAACCAGAGCGGTAAGAGGTCGTTGATATCGGTACCGTGTCCGGGTAGGAGCGGCGCGGTAACGTATGCGTTCAGTCGCTGGGCAAGGTCGCCTGCAAAATCGCGGAACTCGTCGGGTGAGCCGGTGTATCCGTGCAAAAT
>CAYQQI010000010.1:0-24106 GCA_964419595.1 uncultured Candidatus Saccharibacteria bacterium | reverse complement strand
GTTCAATCATGTGACCCGGCGCTCCAGCCGTGTCACCACCGTCACCGTTCGCCGCTACGATTCCGGCCGCGTTCAGACGTTCGCCGGGCAGCCGCCGGCTCACGGACACGTGGCAGACCTTCCGCGCAACGTACCGCTCATCGATCCCGATAGCGTTACCAAGCGCTTCTGACCTTCGGCAGTTCTCAAGAGTTCTTAGGGCGCCGTGTCTCACGGCGCCCTTTGATATTGGGGAATGTTGACAGTACGTGTATATCATGATGTCATACCGCCAGCGCACCGCAGTACACTGCCGTGTCATAAGGTTATTTGAGGCTTCAAAGACATCAGAAGAGAGGGTCAATCATGTCGCGCATCTATGCTTTTTTCCACGTCTTCTTCTATGCGCTCATTGCCGGCGTATCCGCATTCGTGTTGATCGCACTGTTTGCGCCGTATCAGGCCCAATGGGGACGTCGTGTGTCTGCGGACCTCATCACCGGACTCTTGCCCGGTGTGACGGATCCTGACATCTCGGCATGGATCGTCTTCGGAATCATCTTCACGCTCGTTTTCGCGATTGTGCTCACTATTCTCGTGGTCATAATCGTGCGCAGCGAGAACATCTCGGTCGTTGCGTTGTTCGCTATGGGCCTGAACGTCGGTCCGAGCATTTGGTTCGGCGTTCATATGCACCAAGTGTTGCAGGGAACATTCGCTATCGGCCCGATCTATGGCGAGGCGATCACACCGCAAATGCTCAACGTGAAGATGTTCGTGGATATCGTCGTGTTGCCGGGCATCTGGTATTTGCTGGCATGCATGCTCGCGCTTGTCATGCGACCGCGCACGGCAACCATCCTCTTCATTGCAACCGTGGTGGCATCGGGTTTCCCGTTGGGAGAGATCGCGGTCGCCTGGTTCCAGTGGATGCAAGGTGCGCGTGGTCCGAATCTGGTGGCCGATCAAGCCATGGTCGTGTGGCTCTGGGTGGAGTGTATCGACATCCTGATCCTTGCGGTGGCCTACATGCTCGCAACCCGGGCAGCGGTCGTCGAACCGAGCGTCGCGCACGCTTAGCCATATATGGCAGACCATGCTCTAAAATTGTTACAAGGCGGGCTCTGCGAGCCCGCCTTGACTTTTTATATATGGCTTGTACAGTACTTGCCGGCAATCATCAACGGGACGGAGACCCCATGGCACACGTTGAGCCACACAACGAAGACGACCACCCTCACCACGTCGCAAGCGAAAAAGAGACTTTCATTTTCGCCTTGGCGAGCCTGTGGTCGGTCCTGTTCGCGCTTGCGATCTTCCTGACCATCACAGGCTGGTTCATTCCCAACATCCGGAGCGACATTCCCACCGCGGTCATTACGACCGCCCGTATCGTCGGCGCTATCGGTGTTGCGGCGCTCATTCACGCGGCTATTCAGTTGGCTCTCATCACCAACCGGCCCGGGCACGACGCACCGCGATGGAAGAAAGCGATCGACTACGTGACGTCGTTCCTGCCGTTCATCGCGATCATCATCGGGCACATCGTAGCGGCACGGCAGTACAACCGTCCGTATGCCGCCTGGTGGATCGAAGTGCGCGCGTGGATTGACGTCATCGTGGTCCTCGCAACATTCTTCGACCTGGGTCCGACCATCAAGCTGCTCTGGAAGGGGCGGCCGCGGCCGGAAGACGAGGCAGAACATTGAGCACATGTGCTCCGCGGCGAACGCCGACACGGGAAACCGGGTCGGCGTTTTACTATTGACAACGAGGTGATTTCATGCATAATACGTGGCAGTCTGGGGCATGACCTCAGTCGCAACGTGGAGCAAAGACGATGAAGAAAACGTTCGGAATTTCCGGCCTTCTCACGGCCGTGCTGCTCCTGGTTTCGGCGCCTGCGTTCGCGCAGAGCACCGATCTCCTGGAGCCCAACACGCCGCCTGCTGCGAAGCAGGAGACGAAGACCGCGCCGGTCATCACCGCGGCACCGGCGTCCGAAGACATTCTGGAGAAACCGGCGGCACCTGCTGCTCCGGCTACTCCCGTCGTGTCCGAGAAACCGCCAGCGCCGCCGGCACCCGCTGCACCGCCCACGACCGTGGCAACGCTTACCTCGATTGAGGCGGCGCTCGCGGAGCTCAACGCCAAAGTCGACGCGCGCAACAAGGCGCTCGACAGCGATATCGCTCGTCTTGGCGACTCATCCTCAGCCCTGACAAAGTCGGTGGTCGCCCTGGACAAGCGTGTCGACGGCGAAGTCGCCGACGTCAACAAGAAGATCAGCGATCTTGCCAAAGTGGTCGACGGTCACCGGATGCAGCTCAAGACGCTCTCAAGCTGGTCCGACCAGGTCATCGAGAAGTTGGGGCTGAAGGACGCCCCGACGACCGATGAGACGGATCCTGCCAAGACCGACAATGCCAAGCCGAAGACACCCGTTGCTGCCGCTCCCGCGGCACCTGCGGACGACTCGGTCTCGGTCACCGACGAGCGCGGCAACAAGACCACGGTGAAGATCGCCGACGCGGTCGGACTGTTCAAGAAGTACTGATCGCCCACAGCGGGTTATCAAATCCTAGGGTGATTGAATCCTAGCCAAGAATGAGGGCGGACTAACCATGTCCGCCCTCGCTTTTTGTACCCCTTGACAGGGGTATATTATATGCTATACTCTCTGTAGATGGGCCACGTGCCCTACGATTCACAAGCAAGAGGTGATACGTGAGCAAAGACGAAAAGGCCAAATCAAGCGGCGGCGGTTGGAGCGATGGCTTCAAAACCCTTGTGCTCTACGCAGCACTGGCCGCCGGCGTTATCGTGGGAGTGCACTACTACTTTGCGAACGCGGGAACCATCCGTACCTCCAACGAGCAGCGGATACCGCTCGTTGACCCGAGCTCGGTCACCAAGCGTTTCTGATCGGTGATGAAGATCTTTTACATCATGTGGTGGTGGCGCGAAGTCTCGCGCCCCCCACTCTGAAATCAAAATTGTGTGTGTCTGCGTACCCGCGCGCGTTGGTACACAGACCTATGCAATCGCGTAGGCAACGAATCGCAACCGAAGGAGACGATCCATGCTGCGTTCGACCAAGACTGCTCTTTACACCATCACTGCCGGCCTGATCATCGGCTTCACCGCTCCGGCGCACGCTGCGTGCACCGACGTGTTGAAGGCCGATGCCTGCCAGAAGCTGCTCTCCCACGGTGTCGCTGCACACGGTGGCAAGGACGGCCTGCTCGCCAAGACCAAGGGCCAGACGCTCGAATCCTTCGAGTACACCAAGAAGGACGAGTTCACCTGCCCGAACGGCAAGCCGGGCCGCCGCGTCGACACCAAGAACGCGGAAGGCCACAAGTTCACGGTCTGGGGTTGCGGCAAGACCGCCGCCCTGCCCGAGGCGAAGTAGCCAAGGGACGTCGTGATGGTACTGAGGGGGCGAGTCGCAACATTGTTGCACTCGCCCCATCATCTTTTTATACTGACGGTGACTATTGACAGGTCCAAACATGTGAGGTAGCGTTAGTTTGTCGGGAGCTATTGACAAACCAGTATCTCTCTGATATAATAAACATATTAAAAGTCGGCATTAGAAGGCGTTAATTAATAAAAACATTATATGAATCTTAAGAATCTTGGTGGAATTGCGACGCTCTTGGTAGCTATCATTGCTATCAGTCCGTCGATGGTTTCTGCCGCGGACATGGATTTCGGTGGTGAAGACTACTACATGACCGCAACACCGTATGGTGGTGAGGACTACTACATGACGGGTACTCCGTATGGCGAGGATTACTACATGACAGCCTCTCCGTACGGTGAGGACTACTACATGACCGCGAGTCCTTACGGTGAGGACTACTACATGACAGCGAGTCCGTACGGTGAGGACTACTACATGACAGCGAGTCCGTACGGTGATGACTACTACATGACAGCGAGTCCGTACGGTGATGACTACTACATGACTGCTTCTCCTGAAGGATACACAGACTACACGTACACGACCTACGCCGACGACTACTTCCAGTCACAGGGATTCGGTTCCGGGTACACGACCGGAGGCGGTTCCATGGGAGGCGGTTCATTCGGAGGCGGAAGCTTCGGAGGCGGTTCAACGGGCGGCGGTTATCGCATGCCGAGCTTCGGCTCGACCGGCGGCTGCCTCACGTGCCACTCACAGAGCTACCCGACCCCGCGCCCGACTCCGCAGCCTCGTCCGACTCCGACTCCGGCATGCACTACGTGCGGCGGATCGAATGTCACCAACATTAACACCAACACCAACACGAACACGTTCATCGATAACTCAATCAACGATAGCTTCAACACAACCGTAGTCGGCGACAACAATGTTGTCGGAGGCGGATACCAGGGAGTTGCAATTGCAACACTCGGGCAGGTTGTTGCGCAGCCGATCATTCAGTACCAGGCTCAGGCTCCGTACTGTGTAATCACGCTCACCAATGCCGGTCAGTACAGCGCACAGGCAACACTCGTATGGTCTTCGTCGAACGCATCAAGTGCATACATCATGACACTTGGCGCAGTCGCACCGAACGGCCAGCGACATGTTACCGGTTACGCAAACCAGACCTACAGCATGACGGTTACGGGACAGGGAGGCACATACACCTGCCACACCCAGCCGTTCACGCCTACGTACGTTCAGCCGATCAACCCGAGCGTTTCGCTCGACCAGATCCCGTACACAGGTCTCGCACTCTCACCGATTGCTCAGGCGATCTACTGGCTCTCGCTCTTCTCGGTCGCAGCCGCAGGCGCGTACCTCTTGGTTTACTTCAAGGGTGGCACGCTCGCGCTCGCTGGCTTTGCAACCCGACGCTCGAATCACTTCGTAGTGTCTGAACAGGAAGCAGCAGAGATCACAACGCCGATCGTTGAGGAAGCAGAGGAAGTAACGACTCCGGTCGCAAGCACCTTCTCGCTCCCGAGCCTCGCTGAAACCAAGACTCGTGATGCGATGCAGATGATCCGCAATGCCGCTGGCATTCCGCAGATCGTTATCTCTCGCGCCTAATCTCACTTCAAGTCCGCCGCCAAAGGCAATAAAGGTGACGCTCCAAAAAGTGAAACGAAACAGCCCCGACGAAAGTCGGGGCTGTTCTCGTTTATCGCTTGTTCAATTGATGCGATACCTCATCGCGTACCCAGTCCTTGAACCGATCTATCTGAATCCTCACTTCTTCCTTGATCCACTCTTTATCGCTCGACGATAATCCTTCTGCCATACGAATGCATCTATGACTTATACAGCCCCAGTATACCGCCCGCTCTACGCGCATCTTCACATACACCAATCCCTCACCACCGCGTATAATTGGTGTATGGGAAGAATCGAAGCACAGAGTGCGAGACTTACGAAAAAGAATCGTACCAAGTATCTTATTTTGGAGAGCATAAAAATTGCAGGTGTATTAAGTATTGCGCTTGTTGCCCCAAACGTCCTGACCGGACTCGCTAAGCTAGGTGTTATTGCGACGCCTCGGGCTGGAGAGGTTGCAAAGCGTTCATATACACGCATGATTGCGGCAGGGTTATTGAAATTCGATGGAAAGTTCCTCAGGCTTACAGAAAAGGGGAAACTAGAACTCGATCGCATGACTATGGCAACTAAAAAACCCACGCGATGGGACGGAAAATGGCGTGTACTCATTTTTGACATACCCGACTATCGCAGAAGTTTGCGCGATAAGGTGCGCAGTACACTCCGAATGCTAGGTTTTGAACGGCTACAAGATAGCGTTTGGATTTATCCCTATGATTGTGAAGACCACATAACCTTACTTAAGGCCGATTTTAAGGTTGGGAAAGACATGCTCTACATGGTCGTGGATTCATTGGAGGGTGATGATGGGCTTCGAAAGAAATTCTCCCTAAAGAGCTAATTTGTCTCCATACACCAATCTCTCACGGTGGTGAGAGATTGGTGTATATGGTGCGAGAAAAAATACCGGTTGTAAGAATGAAAAAAGAGCGTGCCTACAGCGAACGTGATGCGATGTCGCTCTTCATCCTTTCAATGAACGATTCGATGGCTTCGGTTTGTTTATCGCCGGAGCGGTTCTCGACGGTCACCGTGTTGTTCGATACTTCTTCGTCGCCCACAACAATGTAGTAGGGAACTTTTTGCACTTTCACGCTTCGGATGCGCTTGCCCAGACTGTCACTATCGTCCATGTCGGCTCGGACGCCGCTCGCAAGGAGTGTATCTGTGACCGCGCGCGCGTAGTCTGTGTGCTTTTCGGAAACGGGGAGTACTCGCACCTGTACCGGAGCCAACCAAGCAGGGAATGCGCCTGCGTAGTGTTCGATAAGAATGCCAAGAAAGCGATCGGGCGAGCCGATGAGCGCGCGGTGGATCATGACCGGCGTTTTCTTCGTGCCGTCCTCTCCGGTGTATTCCAGTCCGAATCGTGTCGGCATGGTGCGGTCCACCTGGATAGTGGAAATTTGCCATTCGCGACCCAGAGCGTCGACCGCCATGATGTCGAGCTTCGGCCCGTAGAACGCTGCTTCGCCCTCCGCCGGTTTGAACTCCACCCCGCTCTTTTCGAGTATGGCGAGGAGCTGCGATTGCGATTGTTCCCAGGCCTCGTCGGTGCCGAGGTATTTCTCCTTGTTATTCGGGTCGCGCAGCGAGAGTCGTATCCAGTAGCCCACACCGTAGGTGGCGAGCGCGTCTTTCACCACATCGAGCACGTTCAAAAGCTCGGCTTCCACCTGGTCTTCGCGGCAGAAAATGTGGCCGTCGTCTTGCGCGAAACTGCGCAAACGCGTGAGGCCGGAGAGCTGTCCCGGTCGCTCGTCGCGATACAAGTTGGCAAAGTCAGCGTAGCGAATAGGGAGGTCGCGGTAGCTACGCGGGCGCGAGGCAAAAATTTGTGTGTGTTGCGGGCAGTTCATAGGCTTCAGAAACATTTCGTCTTCAACGTACTGCGAGCGCACCGTCATCATGTCTTCTTTATATGCATCGTAGTGACCGGATATCTTGAAGAGCTCCGCTTTGTTCACGTTCGGAGTGTGCACCTCGCCGAATCCAAGGCGCGCGTTCAGCTCGCGCGAATAATTGATGATGGCGTTGCGCACGATGTTGCCACGCGGAGTGTAAAGCGGCATGCCGGAACCGACGAGGTCTGAAAAAGTGAACAGGTCCTGTTCCGAGCCTACTTTGCGGTGGTCGCGCTTGATAGCCTCTTCGCGCATTACAAGATAGGCATCGAGTTCCTCTGCGTTGTCGAATGCGAGGCCGTAAATGCGGGTGAGCATTTTATTCTTTTCGTCTCCGCGCCAGTAGGCTCCCGCGATGCGGTCGAGCTTGAATGAATCGGCCGGAATCTCTTGTGCCGGATTTTCCGCATGACCGCCTCGGCACAGGTCGGTGAATCCGCCGCAGGTGTAGAGGGTGATCTTCTCGCCCCTGTCTGCGATCTCGTTGATGAGTTCGGATTTGTACGGGTTGTTCGCAAATCGCACGAGCGCGTCTTCGCGTGAGACTTCCTCGTGCGTAAATTCGGTCCACTTGGAGAGCGACTTGCGCATGGTCTTTTGAAATCCCTTGAGTGCTTCTTCGGGGATCTTTTCGTCACCAAAATCGATGTCGTAGTAGAAGCCGTTGTCGATGGCGGGGCCGAGCGTAAGTATGGCGTTCGGGTACTGCTCCAATACGGATTGTGCGAGCAAATGGGCGAGCGTGTGGCGTACCGCGGTGATATCGGACATGTGGGAATGATGATAGCAGTAAACGATAGCGGTGCAAAAACGAAGCCGCGCATTGAATGCGCGGACTTCAGGAACCTTCGAGGGTTCAGGCAACGATCAATTGCGCGCGGAGCCGTTCGGCTTCGTCACGATCCACCAGGGCGGTGAGAAATACGCAGGTTCTACCACGCTGGTCCTTGGGCATTTTGATGCCCTTTTGCAGGTGGCCGACCAGATGCTTCAGAAATCCGAACAAGAGGTTCACGTTGTTGTAGCGCTTGCTCACGAGCACAGCTGCGTCCCTCAGAAAGTCGCGAACCTTCTCTTCGGTCTTGAGAAATTCATCGACACTCTTGCCGACAAAGTTTGCGAGCAGTGAGCCGACTTCCTGAAGCGGAGTCATGTCAGCGGTACTCGTACCGGTCGTGGCAAGTTCTTTCACGATGTTCGCGGCAGTGCGAACGCTGTCGTCGATTGCTTGCGGTTCTGTCATCCATCCGTCCTCGCTTTTGCTGCACGATGTGTTGGTGCTGCGCGTAGAATACGACCTCAGCTCGTCACGTCAACCTGGGGACAACTAAAAAACGGCGGGAGACTCTGCTCCCGCCGCCAATTTCATCCGTCAAGAACATCATTGCCGCATTTTTGCGCGGTAGTTTTCGAAGCCTTCAATCACCAACCGGAGATTTTTTGCGACCTCATCGAGGCCGTCGGTCGTCGTGTGGTCACTCTCGATAAATGTGTCGAGGATTGCGACCTGTGCTTCGTAGAACTTCTTGCGAGTAGCCTCGTCCCACTGCGGCGCATCTGAATCCTTCAGACCTTGCAGCCGCGTATCGATCTCCACGCGCAGGCACGAAGTATTTTTCAAGGCCGGCGGGTTCGGCCCCAGACGCTCGATAGCATGCAGGCGAGACAGGCACGTTGCTGCAAGTTCGATGTCGACAAGCTGCGGATCGAGCTCCCCGTCCGTGATTTTCTCGAGTTGCAGCGCGAAATCAGCAAATCGCTGCTCGTCGTGTGTGGCCGCCATTGTCTAGTACCCCTGAACAAAGCAAAATTGCTTTGTATTCTTTACATTGTAAAGAAGTCGCAGTCAAGTTTCTCTACAATGCTTTGGCCTTCTCTGCTACAAAACTATCCTCGCCGTTACGCTCCGATATCTTTCCCCTGAGCATGATGCAGTTGCCGGAGACTATAAGGGAGTCACTTTCTTTGAGCAGATTCGGGAATATCACCACTTCGATAGAATCCGACAGGTCCGATACTTTCAGAAACGCCATTTTTTCTCCCTTTTTCGTGAGGATGGTTTGCACAGTTTCCACGTAGCCGGCTATAACAGTTTCCACATTTTTCAGATTTTCTTTGGCATGCTTAATGCTGTTCTTTGCGTTCGATAGTTTGGCGGCGTGCTTGTCGAGCGGATGGCCGGAGATATAGAGCCCGAGCAGTTCTTTTTCCCAGAGAAGCCGCTGATCCTGAGTCGCCGCCGGCGCCGCTTCAAGTTCCAACTTTATTGCCGCCTGTGCAGCACCGGAGGAACCGAAGAGCGAACCCTGGTCCACCGGGCGCTTGGTGAGTTCGCGATGGAATTCCAGCAGTCGCTCCAAGTTGTGCATCAGCACGCCTCGCTCGCCGTATTCGTCGAGTGCCCCGCTCTGTATTAGAGACTCAAGGGATTTTTTATTGAGATTTTTGTCCGCAATGCGCGAAACGAAATCGGAAATATCTGTGAATCGTCCGTTTTTCTCTCGCTCTGCAATGATCGAGTCCGCTACGCCGGTGCCGAAGTTCTTAATACTGTAGAGCCCGAAACGAATGGTATTTTCATCGATAACCGTAAAGTTGCCCTTACTTTCGTTGACCGATGGCGGGGAGATGGAAATACCCATGCGTTTACACTCCGAAATTACTTCAGCAATTTTTTCCACATCGCCCGCATCCGCTGTGAGAATTGCCGCCATGTAGTCGACGGGGAAGTTCGCTTTCATGTACGCGGTCTTGTATGCGAGGTTCCCGTAACTTGCGGCGTGCGCTTTGTTGAACCCGTAGGCGGCAAACGTTTCAATTTGTTCCCAGAGTTGCTGCACAACGGCGGGCTTCATGCCGCGTTCGATACAGCCGGCGGTGAACTTTTCTTTCTGCGCGGCCATTTCCGCCTGCACCTTCTTACCCATCGCTTTACGGAATTTGTCGGCCTCGAGCCACGAGTAACCCGCGAGGTCGATGGCGATCTGCAACACGTCGTCCTGGTAGGTGATAACGCCGTATGAATTCTTCAGGATGCTCTCCATTCTCGGGTCCAAGTAGGTGACACGCTTCGGGTCTTTCTTGCGCTCAATATATTGAGGGATGAAATTCATCGGTCCCGGTCGATAGAGTGCGACCATCGCGTTGATGTCGTGAATAACGGTGGGCTTCAGGTCCACGAGGTACGCGGTCATGCCGCCGCCCGCAAGCTGGAATACGCCGAGTGTTTCGCCGCGGGAGAGCATTTCGTAGGTTTTTTTGTCGTCGAGCGGGAAGTTATCGAGGTCGATATCCACTCCGAGTCGCTCGTGCACACGCTGCACCGCGTCCGCCAGAATGGAAAGGTTGGTGAGGCCGAGGAAGTCGAACTTCAAAAGCCCGGCGTCTTCCACTGCATGCATATCGTATTGCGTTATCTTTTTTCCACCCTTCGGGTCCGGCTGAATGGGAACGAAATCGGTTACCGGCGTGGGAGCGATGACCACACCCGCGGCATGTACGCCCACGTGGCGTGCGTTCCCTTCTACTTTCATCGCAAGGTCGAGCACCTCACGGGCATCCTGGTCGCGTTTGTAGAGTTCCGCTAGCTCAGGCACTTCGTCGAGCGAGCCTTGGATGGTGACCGGGAACCCTTGTTTGCCGAAGGGGATTATCTTTGCGATGGCATCGCCGAGGGCGTAGGGATGTCCGAGTGCACGGGAGACATCGCGCACCGCTGCGCGGGCCATCATGGTGCCGAATGTGCCGATCTGCGCCACGTGGTCGTCGCCGTATTTTGCGCGTACGTAGTCGATCATGTCGTCACGGCGGTTGTCGGCGTAGTCCATGTCGATATCGGGAGCGGAGGGGCGCTCCGGATTCAAGAATCGTTCGAACGGGAGACCGTATTCGAGCGGATTCACGTTCGTAATGCCTGAGAGGTAGGTAACCAAGGAGCCCGCGACCGAGCCGCGGATGTTGGTAAGGATCCCCTGTTCTTTTGCATGACGAAGCAGGTCGGAAACCACGAGAAAGTAGGGCGAGTACCCTTTTTTTGCAATAACACCCAGCTCGTATTCGACACGGGTGACCGTTGCATCGTTTTGCTCCAATCCTCGTCGCTCGAATCCGGAATAGGCGAGCTTCTTTAATTCGTCGTCGGCGTTCTGTCCTTTCTCGAGGAGAAAGTCGGGAAAGACCCACTTACCAAGTTCAAGCTCTACGCTGCACATGTTCGCGATCTTCACGGTGTTCTCCAGTGCCTCGGGGATGTCGGAGAAAAGTGAAATTGCTTTTTCGCGGGAAATAAATGAGAAGTCATTTGAGGTGCCTTCGAAGTCGCGATTCAGTGTTCCGCCCGAGCGGATCTTTGTAACGAGTTCGCGCGCGATGGCGTCTTCGGGTTTCAGGTAGTAGGTGTCGTGCGCGGCAACCAAGGGGAGTCCTGCGGCGCGCGCGTATTCGATTATTTTTTGCATACGCTCTTCGTGCCCTTCTATCTCGTGGTGGCGCGTTATTTCCACGAAGCAGTCGTTGCCGAATTGTTTCTTGTACCAATCGAGGCTCTCGCGTGCGCGATCGTCCACGCCGTCTTTCAGCGCTTTGGCGTGCTCGCCGCCGAAAGAAGGCAGGATAGCAATGAGACCGTCCCGATACTGTTCGATGAGTTCGCGGTCGAGCCGGGGGCGGTAGTAAAAGCCTTCTATGTACGCGCGCGATACCACCTGCAAAAGATTACGGTAACCGACTTCGTTCTTCGCGAGCAAGACCAAGCGCGATGTTTTGTCGTCGATGCGATGCTCTTTGTCGTGGCGGGTACGCGGTGCAACGAAAAAATCCACCCCTAGAATTGGTTTGATGCCTGCATCTTTGCACTCTTTATAGAACTCGATGGCGGCGTACATATTGCCCGCATCGGTGAGCGCGAGCGCGGTTTGGCCGTCGGCTTTTGCGGCAGCGACCAAGTCTTCAATTTTGGGGAGTGCTTCGAGGAGCGAGTAGTGCGAGTGCGTATGTAAGTGAATGAAATTTTGGGGCAAATGGACCTCGCGCGCGCTCATGCGGGCAGTATACCTTGTTCGATTTTCCGGGGTTGACGCGCGGGGTGAAGCGTCTTAGAGTCAGGGCGGCAAGAGGAGGAACGCCATGATCAAAGCCGTTGTGACGCTGCTTCAGCAGCTTCTTTCCGCACGTACCGACGTCGATCACTGTACACCGAGCGGACGTGCGCATCACCACCACCCGCGCGGCTCCGGTTGCGGGGACAACCAGTTCGACCGCTTCACGATCCCGTCCGGCTAACTGGCGGCTCAGATGAAGAAGATATGCACCTGGAAGGCCGTGCGATTGCACGGCCTTTGGTATTATGGGTAAGTAATGAGTCACGGTACAAACAAGGTACGGGACAACATTCTGAACGGAGTCAGTTTTAATACGCATAGTGGAATCGGTCGCTTGCTTCGAGCGCAGGCGTGCCGGTTTCTATTTGGATGAGATACGTTATCGGTATCGACGAAGCCGGCCGGGGCGCACTCGCGGGGCCGGTTTGTGTCGGAGCCGTGCTTCTTCCCCTCGACCTCGACTGGAGAGTGGCATATGCACTCGTAACCGCGAGAGGCGAACCGAGGCTGCGAGATTCAAAACAGCTCTCGGCGCAGCAACGAGAGATACTCTACGAATACATCGTTACCCACGGCCGCTTGAAACATGCGGCCGCATTTGTTGATGCTCCTGTTATCGATTCCATCGGCATCGTGAACGCCGCCCACGAGGCTGCGGCTGTTGCCCTCAGTCGCATCGGTGTAAGCCCCGAAAAGGCCGAGGTGCTCCTAGACGCCGGGTTACGCGTTCCGGACCATTGGCAGCAGCGCTCCTTTATACGCGGCGACGAGAACGTGCCCGCCATTGCACTCGCATCCGTTATTGCAAAGGTCACCCGTGACCGCCTGATGGAGAGCCTTCCCGAGAATTTTTCCGAATATAGATTCAGCGAACACAAGGGCTACGGTACGCTCGCACACCGCAAAGCCATCGCGCGCGAAGGGCTTACCGTGCTGCATCGTGCAACGTTCTGCACCCGGCTTCCACGGGCGCGTCGAGAAGCGGTACTTGAGAGCGACGAGGTGTAGGGGGTTTTCTCCGGGCCCCCACGTTGCAAAAGGGCGCAATATCTGTATAATCGCGCGAATATGGTAGTCCGAATGCGACGCAACCGATCCCAAACCGCCAAGCGGCGCTCTCACCATGGGCTTACCACTTCGCGCATAACGGCGGACAAATCCGGCAACACCCACCTTCGCCACCGCGTAGATCCGGAGACCGGCATGTATCGCGGCAAGATGATCATCGATGTTGTTGCCCGAGCAAAACGCGATCAGCGCCGAGCAAAACGAAAAGAAACTGAACTTCGCGCAAGCGGCCAGATCCGAGAGGACAAGGCAACCGAAGCCACCAAGTAACGTCGACCGACCGGTCGACGTTTTTGTTTGAGGCGCAGTTTTCCACCGCGTTCACCCCATTAGAAAACATCTCGAGAAAGAGCCGCGTTGACAGAGCGACCTGTATTGAACAGGTGCACGTCATCCACAGTTTCTAACGGGATTCATCGGCAGTTTATCTTTTTGCATGTACACTATTGGAGTGTTCTGTTCCTTTGTATATGGCAAATAGACATCTCGCACGTTCAGTCGCTCTTCAAGTGCTCTTCGAGCGCGACTCTTCGAATGGAAGTCTCTCGACGGATGAGTGTATCGGACGATTGGCGGATTATGCCCGTGAGTTCGGTGCGCGGGATTCCGATATGCCGTTTATGAAGAACCTCCTCCAAACGGCGATCGCCAAACAAAAAGAAATCGACGACGTTATTGTGCGTGCCGCCCCCGAGTGGCCGCTGGAGAAGATCGCAGCAATTGATCGCAATATATTGCGCGTCGGACTCACAGAATTGCTTTACGCCGACCGTACGCAGGTTCCGGCAAAAGTCGCCATCAACGAAGCAATTGAACTCGCAAAAGCGTTCGGCAGCACCTCCTCCGGAAGATTTGTGAACGGTGTGCTCGGCGCAGTGTATGTGGAGCTCGGCGAACCCGGTAAGAACGAGGGTGCGGCCCGCAAATCCCCCGCTGCGCACGGAAAAATGCCGCTCGAGGAACTTGCAGGTGCGGTTGTTTTTGCCGAGAACGAAGGCGAATACTATCTGGCGTTCGTGCACGACATCTTCGGTCACTGGACCATCTCCAAAGGAAAAGTTGAACACGGCGAAGACGTGCAGCAGGGCGCTATCCGCGAGATCAAAGAAGAAATGGGACTCGATATCACCATTGTGGAAGAGATAGGTGTGAACGAATATATTGCTAATGACTCGAAGATTCAGGGAGGAAAAAAGAAAAAGCGAGTGACCTACTTTTTGGCGAAATCGCCGTTCACCGATATCACGCTCGGACCTTCAGGCGGGCTCGACGACGCCCAGTGGTTCCCGCTCGCAGCTGTGGGCGACTTGAACTTTTACGACGACTCACTGACCAAGATAGTGATCCCCGCTATAAAGGCGCTCGCGAAGATACGCGAATCTAAATAGGTGCGGGTATGGACTTCGCACCGTTTGAAGCCAAGATCGGCTACACATTCCGCAAACGCGAACTGCTCGAGCAGGCGTTCACGCACCGTTCCTACTTGAACGAGCACCGGGGCTCGGGGCGAGAACACAACGAACGGCTGGAATTTCTGGGCGATGCCATACTCGAGCTCGTGGTGACCGAATTTTTGTATAACAAATATCCCGACAAGCCCGAAGGGGAATTAACGGCATTCCGTGCCGCATTGGTAAATACCGTTTCCATTGCCGAGGCTGCGCAGACGCTTGGCATGAACGACTATCTGCTTTTGAGCAAAGGGGAATCGCGCGACACCGGTCGTGCGCGCCAAATCATTCTTGCCAACGCGTTCGAAGCCATTATCGGGGCAATTCACCTGGATGCCGGCTACCCTGCTTCGCGTGATTTTATCTCGAAGCAACTCTTCCATAAGGCGGATGCGGTGGTGGAACACAAGCTGTGGCAGGACGCGAAGAGCAAATTGCAGGAACTTTCACAGGAAAAACTCGGCTTTACGCCGATATACGAAGTGGTGAGCCAAACGGGACCCGACCACGACAAAATATTCATCACCGGTGTGCGACTCGGGAGCGAGCGTGTGGCAACGGGAGAGGGCCGTTCAAAACAGGAGAGTGAGCAGGCTGCGGCGGAGAAGGCGATAGCGGCAAAGGGGTGGTAACTCGCTCGCGATACGCTGTTTCTCAAAACACGTAAAATTCTGCTGAATTTTCGCTCGGTCTCGCGCCGTCGCGCTTGCGAACGGTTTTTTTGAAACAGGTATCGACTCGCTTTAATTGTTTGAATTCCGTCGCGCTCACGAGCCCCAAAAACGATGCGGGCACGCTCGCCTGGGGTTCTGAGATGCTCGCTTGAATTGGTCGAAGAGGAATGGCACAGTTGCGGCTGGTGGATAGGGAGCAAGACGATGGCCTTTGATATCGATCCGAACCGAGAAGTGCTCTACGACGGCAACGTTACGCAGCTGCGCTATGTTCCTGCGGACGGCGAGTTTACGTGCGATGGCAAGCATTACGCGACCCGCATTCAAAATGCGCGGTTCCAGGACGTGCCCGAAGGCGGGCACTTCTGTGACGGCAGGATATGGTTCGTTCGCGAGGGCAAGGGTGCGTCGCGTCCGACGGACATGAATCTTCCTTTCACAGCGCCGTGGGGACCGCATGTGCGGCGATTTATGAATTCGATGCATGTGCAGTTGGTTATCATCGAAGCACTCGATGACTTGAAATAGCGGGAGCATCCCGCAGGCGATTTGCATACCTGCACGGGTGTTTTTAAGGTGATTGACGAGATTGTTAAGAAGTCACATAGTCTCCGTAGCGATCAGCGGAATGACTCTGCTGCGCTCCTCAGGGAGGGAATGCCCATGCGTCATCTAATCGGTCTCACGAGCGCAGTGCTTCTTTCGATCGTCGTTTTCTCCGGCCCTGCCTCGGCCTGGAGCGAGCGAAATTGCAAGAGCGAGTGCGCTCGCCGCATGCCCGGCCAAGAAGCCGCCTGCGTTGTGCAGTTCAACTGCGCCCAATATCGGGGCGGCAGGCATGTCGGCGCCGGCCAGCAGAAAGTGAAGGCCGATTCCTGGAGCAGGCGGCACGGCTACCAGCGGTAATTATCGCTGACACCGATCAGTACAAACTTTTGCTTTTTTTTCGAGCCTCGGACAATTCGGTCCGGGGCTTCATCTTTTTGATACAATTACGCTGTTCCATATGTATTTGAAGTCCATTGAGCTTGGGGGTTTTAAATCGTTCGGCAAAAAGTCCGAACTCGTTTTTACGTCGCCCATTGCGGGCATTGTAGGCCCCAACGGCTCCGGAAAATCGAATGTTGCCGAAGCGTTTCGCTTTGTGCTCGGCGAACAGTCGATGAAAAGCATGCGCTCAAAAAAGGGCGAGGACCTCATATGGGGCGGAAGCCCTACGCTTACGCGTGCGAACCGCGCAGGGGTCAAAGTTACCTTTGATAATTCAACGCGACTCTTAGACATCGACTTCAAGGAAGTCGTCATAGAGCGCGTGGTGTACCGCGACGGACAGAACGAATACTTGATGAACGGCACGGCGGTACGTTTGAAAGATGTTATCCGTTTGCTTGCCGGCGCAAATATAGGCGGCTCAGGCTACCAGATTATTTCCCAGGGAGAGGCAGATCGTATTTTGAATGCATCACCGCGGGAGCGCCGCGAAATGGTGGAAGACGCACTCGGCCTTAAGCTCTATCAGCACAAAAAGGCGGAGTCTGAGCGAAAGCTCGAAGAAACGGGAGTGAATATTGATAAAACAAAATCACTTCGCCGCGAAATTGCACCGCACCTCAACTTTTTGCGTGTGCAGGTGGAAAAAATAGAAAAGGCGCGGGAAATGAAAGACGACCTTTCCGCGAAACTGGCGGATTATCTCGCGCGCGAACATGCATACCTCACACAAGAAGACTCGCGGCTCTTGGAGGACGCTCGTGCGCACGAGCAGGAATTGAAGCAGCTCAATGAACGATTGCGCGAGGCGTCCGGTAAAACCGGCAAGGGCGGGGATGGTGCTGCACAGGAATTGCAACAGCGCGTGCAGGAGTTGAATGCGAGGCTTGCTGAAACGCGACGCCGCCGCGAGGAAATTGCACGCGAACTCGGGCGTGCCGAGGGCGCACTTGAAGCCACGAACGTAACGGTGGAAGCTATTGTACCGGTGCCGCACGTACGACAATTTGTGCACGAGGTGGATGACACGCTCTCGAATGCGGAGCGCGCGGGCGAACTGCCTGCGATGCGTGAGCTTGTATCAAATGTACGCGGACGCATTCGCGCCTTCGTCGACGGACTTGCAGGCACCGCACCGGAAACGAATCAGGAGGTGCAGCGGCAGGTAGAACGCCTTACCGTTTCGCTCAAAGACATAGAAGCCGAAGAGGCACGACTGCAGACCGATATCGAAATGGCGCGAGCCGGCATTGCACAGAGTCGCGAGGCGTCATTTGCCGCGGAGCGCGAATCGGTGGAATTGCAATCCAAAGTACGCGAAGTGCGCGCGCAACTGGATACCGCGAACACCGCTCGCTCGCAGCTCTCGGGGCTCAAACAGCGCTTCGATGAAGAAGTGCGCGAAGGCATCGCGCTCTTGGGCACCGTGCAGCACTCATGGGACAAAGACGCTATACCGGAGGGTGCACTCTCCGAAGACCGCTCCACGCAAGAAAAGCGACGACGCGACATTGAGCGCCTGAAGATAAAGATAGAAGAGAGCGGGCTGGGCAACGGCGACGCCATCGTGAAAGAATTCACACAAACCAAGGAGCGCGATGAATTTCTTACGCGCGAACTTGCCGACTTGGAAAAAAGTGCGGAGAGCCTGAAAGACATCATCGCGGAGCTAGAAAAGACCATCGATGCGCGCTTCCACGACGGACTCAAAGACATTAACGTGGCGCTGAACACCTTCTTTGCAAAACTGTTCAACGGCGGGGAAGCGAAGTTCTTGGTGGAAAAGCCAAGGCGTGCGTCGCGCAAAGATATCGATGAGGATGATGACATGGAGGACGCGGTTCCCGAGGAAGAGGAACTCTACGCAGGGCTCACGGTCTCAGTTCACCTGCCGCGCAAAAAAGTGCACGGACTTGAGGTGCTCTCCGGAGGCGAGCGCGCGCTCACTTCTATTGCGATGATATTCGCGATGTCGCAGGTGAATCCCCCGCCGTTCTTAATTTTGGACGAGACCGACGCTGCGCTCGACGAAGCGAACTCAAAGCGTTACGCCGATATGATCAAGGAGTTAGGGCAGAAGTCGCAGCTCATTGTGATAACGCACAATCGCGCAACCATGGGAGCAGCGGGGGAACTCTACGGCGTGACGATGGGGAGCGACGGCGTCTCGAAACTTTTGTCGGTGAAATTCGAGGAGGCGACGAGGGTTGCGAAGTAGGGCTCCTATTTCTTTTTGTTTCGCTCGCGCAACCATGCGGCTTTCGCATCTTTTGCGAGTTGTGCTGCGCGCGCTTTTTGCGCGCGCATGATCTCCAGCGGGGATTTTTCGGGAGGCTTTCCGATATTGTTGACTCCCAGATCAACAGCAAGCTGCGATGTGGCAAGCTCGTCGTTGATAGGCGGGTCGGGTTCAAGCTCGCCAAAATGCAGGGCATTTGCTATCTCTCGCGGTTCATCGCGGCGATCAACGACCTCTCCTTTCGGGTTGTGCTCAGAGAACTTTCCCTGATCGCTTTGTATGAAGTTTGCGATTGCGTCCTCGCTCGCTTTTCCGTCCTTAACGGGAATTTGTGAACCGATTGCCATACCTGCTGCGAGCGCAGCTGCGCCGATAGACAACTTCCGCTTCTTTTTCTTCTCGATACTCATACAAAAACGATACCACGGCATAAAAAAGGACCGGTCGAAGCTGTGTTCGATTCCGGTCCACGGCGGAAAATCCGCCAAGTATCATATGCAGTCTTCGGCATGGGCTTCCTCCACTTGCACGTCAAGTTCCCGTATCAGTTCGGCTCCAAGGACTCGATTGATGTCGGCCTTGATACTTTCCTTACTACTACAGGAGTACAGATAGGTACCTGCGTTTGTTATTTGCTTTTCCACGGAACACCACGAATTGTAGATGTTTCCGCTCTGACGCAGGCAACTGCACACAGACTCGAACTGTTCGTGGTCGAAATGGCCCTTCAGTATAATGCTGACTCTGGGCATACGCACGCTGACCACCTCCTTTCGGATTCCACTAAAACATGAATTGGCAGTGATGTACATGAAGGCGAGTCCGTTGCATATTACGACACAATTTGACGGTCGATGCCAAGTTTGTTAGAGTCTCGCCATGTTGAAAATTCGAATGCAGCGAGTGGGCCGCATAAATATGCCGTCATACCGCATTATTGTGGTGGAACACACCGAAGGTCCGAAGACGGGTAATATCGTCGAAAAAGTAGGAACGTACAACCCCCGCTCTAAGGAGCGCGTGCTGGACGCAGAGCGCATCAAGTACTGGATGTCAGTCGGCGCACAACCGAGCGACACCGTACACAATATGCTCATCAGCCAGGGCATTTTGTCGGGCAAGAAGATAAACGTGCTCCCGAAGTTCGTAGAACCTGTTAAGGAGGAAGTGGTAGAGGAGAAAGCACCGGCACCGGCTGCGGAAGAAGTGGTAGCGGCTGAAGAGGCTGCTCCTGAGGTTGCAGCTGAAGAAACTCCTGCGACGGAGGAAACTCCCGCCGCTTAGTTCACATTCGGGTTTTGACCCGATGCTCACTGAGCGGTATTCTATAGGTAATTACTCAGTAACGACTGCATGACTGTTATGGAACGCGACCAGCAATTTCTTGAATACGTTATCAAGGCTCTCGTTGATAATCCGAACGACGTGAAGATCACCCGCGTTGTGGACGAGATGGGCGTGCTTCTCACACTCTCGGTACACAAAGACGACATGGGCAAAGTGATCGGACGCTCGGGCGCGACCGCCAAAGCAATTCGCACCATCCTGCGCGTAGTCGGTATGAAATACGATGCACGCGTGAACCTCAAAATTGAGGAACCGGAGGGAAGCGATCGCGGAGGCCTCGGCCTTGCAGAAGACCGCGGACCGGCACCGGTCATAGACGCGGTAGACGACTCTAAACCGTATGAGCGCGACACCACGGTGGACGACGTCATCAACGACCTCAAAGAAGGAAAAATGTAGTCATCGACTACTTTGAAAACGCCGCCGAAAGGCGGCGTTTTACATTAGGGATGCGCTACAGTAAGGTGGCGAGATGACGCATTTTCATATCGTGAGCTTGTTTCCCGATGCCATCGAGCCGTATTTGAAGAGCTCTATTTTGGGGCGCGCGGTGGAAGACAAAAAGATAAAAATTTCGTACTACGATCCAAAGGATTTTAGTCTGCCCGCAAAAGGCGATAAGAAGCGAGCGCAGGATATCCGCGTGGACAGGCGACCATATGGCGGCGGCCCGGGGATGGTGTTGCGACCCGACCCTATATTGAAGGCAGTCGATGCAGCCATCAAAAAAATTAAACCAAGAAAGTCTGAGCAAGGGCGGCCCTTGCTCAAACCTGAGATCATTTTCTTTGCTACCGACGGCGTGCAGTTCGACGAGTCGATGGCAAAAAAGCTCTCCGCTAAAAAAGACATCATTTTTATCTGCGGGCGATACGAAGGCATTGATGCGCGTGTGCAGAAAATTTTGAAAGCAAAAAAAATAACGGTCGGACCGTACGTGCTTACGGGAGGGGAATTGCCTGCGGCCACTATGATAGATGCTATCGCGCGATTTATTCCGGGAGTGCTGGGCAAAGCCGAGTCACTGGAGCGCTCCCGAGTGTCGGCGCCCGAGGTATACACCCGCCCGGAAGTACTTGAGTGGAAAAAAAAGAAATACCGCGTTCCGAAGGTGCTTTTGGGAGGGAATCATGCGGAAATGGACGCGTGGAAGGCTCAAAAGAGGGGGCTTGAAAAATAAAAAAATCCTGTTATTGTGCGGCTAGATGCGTTTTGGCATCTGTCCGAAGAAAAGGAGGCCTGGCCATGGCCAGCTCGTCAAACACGACGGGATACGTGATTCCGCCCCAGTCCGCGGGGGATTTCGCAGGCGAAAACGATCCGCTTCGCTGTCGTAACAACGGCTGTAGTTTTCGCTGGGTATGCGGCCAGGACAGGGCGCTTCGGTGCCCGCCGCACTGCACTCGCAATGCCGTGCGTGCCAAAACGATACCGTTCACGCAAAGCGAACTCGAGGCTGAGCGTGAGAGGAATGCACGGCTCGATCGCTTAGGCGATGATCTTGCCGGTTCGCGTTCGCTCAAATTCGGCACCTGAACCAAGAATGGGGAGGGAACAATGAACAAGAACGAGGCCTTTGTGGACGGTACAGACTGTACCGTCCAATTTATTTTTATTTGCCGTTCGGGGCCAAATGTGGCAGTATATTTTCAGCTTGAGCACAGTGCCGGGCTTTTACGAGGAGACAACGGGATGACACCCATCCACTACGACCCGACGAAAACCAAGGCGATGATTCAATCGATCCTGGCGAACGCGCACAAGGGACTGCCTGTCGACGACGACGTTCCTCACGTGCCCAAACGCCGGCATCATGATGGTGTCGTTGCGAGGCGCCACACCAGCGGCCGCGATTTCAGGCCCAATGCGATCGGCAACCACGTGCGGACCATCGGCGTGTCCGTCGAGCAGTTCCTCGTCCGCCAGCAATTGCGCGCCCATGCCGAGCAGGAAGGGCACCGCAAGCTCCAGGAGGAACGCCGAACCTACGGCATGTTCACCCTCCCGCCGGCCGGCCTCTTGCCCAACAACACCTGATCTCTGCCTGATCTCTCCGAGCTACCCCAAAGGCCCCGCATTGCGGGGCCTTTGATTTGACACCTGGTACAGATTCGCTTATATTACTCGGACATTTGCTCCTGATTGAGTCACGGTTGCTGAACAAATTTGCATTCTTAACAGTCGCGTAACGGCGACACACGGCGATACGAATTTTCGGATCGTCATTTTTTACAAAGTGTGTTCATAGTAATCACATGCGGAGCCAAATACTCCGTGTGAAAAATCGCATGGCAAAAGCGAAGAGCGCGGCACGTCCGCAGAAGTATTTCGGAAAGTTTCGCGAACCGCTCGTGAAGCTCCCGAGCCTCGTGGAGAGTCAGATCGATTCCTTCCGCCAGTTCGTCGAAGGCGGCGCAGAGCGCGTGTTCAAGGAATTTTCTCCCATCAACGACCACTCGGGCAAAAAGTTTGAACTCGAACTCGTAAAATTTAGTTTTGGAGAATTGCGCTGGGACGAACAGTACGCAAAGCGCTTTATGAAAACCTACGAGAGCCCGCTCTCGATGGTTGTTCGATTGAAGAACAAGACAACCGGTGAAAAGAAAGAGCAGGAGATTTTCCTTGCCGATTTTCCGTGGATGACCGCGCACGGCACGTTCGTTATCAACGGCGTTGAGCGCATCGTGGTACCGCAGCTTGCACGTTCGTACGGCGTATTTTTTGAAGCCGTCCCGTACAAGGGCAAGAATTACTTCGCCGCGAAGATCATTCCTGCACGCGGTGTGTGGATTGAAATTGAGAGCGACGCCGACGGTGCCATGTATGTAAAGGTAGACCGCAAGCGCCGCTTCCCGGTTACATCGCTTTTGCGCGTACTCGGATTAACCTCGGAAAAAGAAATTCAGGGCAAGTTTGAAAAGGGCGCAGCGCGCGATGCAATTGCCGCAACCTTGGCACTCGATCATGCCCACACCACCGAAGAGGCGTATGTAGAAATTTACCGCCGCCTTCGCGATGGTGATATTGCTACACCGGACAATGCGCGTGACCACGTGCAGTCCATTCTCTCTGCGGATCGCTACGACTTCTCTCGCGTCGGTCGCTTCCACTTCAACCGCCGCTTCGGACTCTCCACCAACGAAAAAGAAATCCAGAACTCCACACTCACGCTCGAAGACGTCATCCGCATTGTTTCGCACATTGCGGAGTTGAACTCGAATCCGCACTCAGAGGCGGACGACATCGACCACTTGGGCTTCCGCCGCGTGCGTTTTGCCGGCGAATTGCTCGAGCAGCGCATGCGTGTGGGCCTTTCCCGCATGAAGCGCAACATCCAGGACCGCATGGCCATGGTTGATCCGGAAACGACCGCACCGGTCTCATTCGTGAATCCGCGTCCGTTCCAGGCTGCTATTCGTGAGTTCTTCACGACCGACCAGCTCTCGCAGCTCATGCAGCAGTACAACACCCTCGATGAAATAGAACACCTTCGCACACTCTCCACACTCGGTCGCGGCGGACTCACATCCGAACGGGCCGGTCTCGAAGTACGCGACGTGCACTCCTCCCACTACGGACGCGTGTGCCCCATTCACACACCGGAAGGTAAGAACATCGGACTCGTGCTCCACATGTCGCTCTACGCTCGCCCGAACGAATTCGGCATCATCGAAACGCCGTACGCAAAGGTGGAGAAGGGCATCATCACCAAAGACATCCAATACTTGAACGCACTCGAAGAAGAGCAGTACGCTATTGCACACGCCGCAACGCCGCGCGATGACAACGGCAAGATCTCGGTCAAACTCGCGGAAGTGCGATTTGGCGGCAAGCCGACACTCGTAAAATCAACCGATGTTGATTTCATGGAAGTTGCGACCAACCAACCGTTCTCTGTTGCGACATCACTCATCCCGTTCGTGGAAAACGACGATGCGAACCGCGCACTCATGGGTTCGAACATGCAAAAACAGGCGGTGCCGCTCGTAATTCCGGACGCCCCATTTGTGGGCACGGGAGTCGAAGCGATCGCCGCACGAGACTCCGGCCGTCTGATTTTGGCTGAAGAGGCAGGCGAAGTTACGTATGCCGACGCATCCGTCATCAAAGTAAAGAATGCGGACGGTAAGACAAAAGAGTACTCACTCGTGAACTTCTCACGAACCAACGGCTTCACCACGTTCCACCAGCGCCCTGCGGTCTCTGTCGGTGATTCAGTAAAGAAGGGAGGCCTTCTTGCCGATACCTCCACATCCGCCGGCGGCCAGATGGCCATCGGTC
>CAYQQI010000009.1:0-25502 GCA_964419595.1 uncultured Candidatus Saccharibacteria bacterium | reverse complement strand
CTTTGAGCATCGGCGCAAGCGAGCCGGCAACACGCACGGTAGGGTGTGCACCGGATGAAAAGTGAAGGTCTGATGCCCCCTCGTGTACGACGACCGTAATATACTTTTTCAGCTGCGCTGCGTAGTCCATAGGTACATTATGATGCCTGAGTGCCGGAAAGCGCAGCGCGAACCGTGTTGACAACTTCTGACGGGATCATTGTCGCTTTAATGATGTATTGCTCGGCCCCGAGCTCGAGTGCCTTATTTTTTTCGGCTTCGCTCTGTTGGTTCGTGAGTGCTATCTTTTTTGCCCCCTTTGCGAGCCCTTCGCTTTGAATGGTCTCAAGTAAAAAGAAGCCGTCATGCTCGGGCATGGTGATATCAAATGCGATCGCATCAGGGAGCAGTCCGCCGCGTAAGATCGAGAGTGCGTCATTGACGGACGATGCGGTCTGCACTTCGAAACCCTCGCTCTTGAATTTCATACTGTACATCTGCAACAGAAAGTTATCGTCGTCCACCAAGAGTATCGAGTGTTTTGTTTGATCAGTCATACCCGGCTAGTACAATTTCGAATAATTCCTGTCGAAGACAACATCGACTGTGTTGCCCGTCTTGTGCGATAGCTTGTGAAATAAGTTTGTGGTTTCTGTATTCATAAAGAGACGATTCGAAGTTGTCCTGCCGGGCATATTATGCGGGCAATTCCTCCGGTGACGCTGTAGTGACCGCCACATCATCGTCTACGTCGTTCGAGAGCATGAGCGAACTGAGGTTATTTATCTCCGAGAACGGGACTTTTTTGGCCACGGCTTTCTGGATGGCATCCTCTCGCATCGTGAGCATCCCCTGCGCTCGTGCAACGGACCAAATGCTGGACTCGACCGGGTTCTTTAATACGATCTTCTCGATCTGCGGAGACATTTCGAGCACCTCGAACACTGCCATGCGGCCATGCATTCCCGTCGGGCATGTGGGTGTACGCACTGCCTCGTATACCGTTTCAGGTATGGGAAACCGATACTTCTCCGGAAGTGAGTTCATTTCGTTCGCGATCTGCACCTTTGAGCTCTCGGATATCTGAGTTTCTTTTTCCGCACCCTCACAAAAAGTGCGCACGAGTCGCTGCGCGATCGAGGCAACGAGGACCGGCGGTATGAGGTAGGGCTCCACACCCATGTCGATGAGACGCGGTATCGTGCCGACCGCATCATTGGTGTGAATGGTCGAGAGTACCAAGTGACCGGTAAGCGCCGCTTGAATTGCGAGCTTGGCGGTTTCTCCGTCTCGGATTTCTCCGACCATGATCACATCGGGGTCCTGGCGGAGCGTTGTGCGAAGCCCGGTTGCGAATGTGTAGCCGATCTCGGGGTGCACTTGCGACTGAATGATGCCGTCGACGAAGTATTCGATAGGGTCTTCCAGCGAGAGAATATTCTTGTGTTCGCGATCCAACTCCGAGAGCATCGAATAGAGCGTGGTCGATTTACCGCTACCCGTCGGGCCTGAAATAAGAATGAGTCCGTGTGGTCGTGCGATCGCCCGCTTCATGATCTCCAAGTTACGGGGTGTGAGCCCGATGCCGTCGAGCGGAATGAACCCTTGCTCGCGGTCGAGGATACGTATCACGATCTTTTCCCCGTTGTACGACGGAAACGTAGAGACACGGAAGTCGATCTGTCGGCCGTCGATCGTTGCCGAAAATCGACCGTCCTGCGGCTTGCGTCGTTCGTCGAGTCGGATCGATGAGAGCACTTTAATACGCGCCACGATGGCACGATGTGTGGCGAGCGGGAGAACCACGCTTGTGTGTAATTCGCCGTCCACGCGGTATCGCACACGCACACCCGTGGGCAGCGGTTCTATGTGCACGTCGGACGCTTTTCCGTCGATCGCGTAACGAAGGACGGTGGAAACGATCTTGATAGCGGGAGCGTCTTCCTGAATATTCTTCTCTTTACTGATTACGGATCGCGAGATATTCGGGTCCTCAAGATCGAGCGGCGCCATGCCGTCATCATTGGTCTGCGTAGCCTTTACCTCTGCAGGTGTTGTGCCCTCGGTTGCGAGGTCGGTGATCGCCTGCTCGACTTCCCCGCGCAATCCCCGATACATCGTGAGCACTTTATCGAAATCCGTTTTCGAAATACTGAATATTTTGTACGGAAATCCGCTCGTGCGCGAGATAAAGTTGAGTGCATCGATCGCCTGCATACTGTCGGGGTCCACCATCCCCACTTCCAGCACATCGTCGACCAATGCGAGCGGCGCTATTTGGTAGTGCTCGGCGCTTTCCTGCGGAATGGCGCGCAGCACTTCGTACGGTATCTTGGAATCTCCGAGCGTGCGCCCTTCGATATCGGACGCTACATTTGCACCGTTGGGCATATGCGTTAGCGTCGGGGTGTTCCCCCGGTTTGCGGTTGTTGCGGTGCCGGTGCGCGACTGTTCAGCGGCGCGAACGGATTCGAGCGCCCGACAGGCTCAGGCACAATTGTGGTGCCGAAATCCTGAAGCGATCTGAATGCCGGGTCATTAAAAATGGTCCCGGAAAGAGTAATGGCACGAAGTGTGAGCAGCGTTTCCACGAGATCGCGGTCCGCAGTGTCTTCCGTGGGCGAACCGCTGTCATTGATCACATCAGTCGTGAGAAGAGGCTCCGCCTCTACTCCGCCCCCGGACATCCCGAACCACACGCCGATTACGACAACGACTACCAGAATTGCGACTAAGCCCACGTGTTTTTTTATCCAGTCCATATTATTTGAGCCAGTAGGTGCGCAACGTCACCTCGAATGAGTAGAGCGGTTCACTGCTCAAGACCGCCGCTGCGCTCGGCGCGACCTTCAGATCGATGAGATCAATGATACGGAGCGACGTTTCAAGATCGGTCAATAATTGCTGCAAACCGGCGTACGTGCCTTGGGTGCCGAATTTCGTGGTCAATACGTCATATTTTTGCTTCGATGACGTGATGGTGCCGACGGCGGTTTGTGTGGTCTGTCCTGCGCCCGGAGTCGAGACGACCACATTCTGAAGCGCCATACCGCGACGCGATGCGATGTTGTCGAGGTCCAGTATGAGTCGAACGTTGTCTACGTGATCCGGTAGCAGTTTTTGCAATCTGTCACGGTCCTCGGGTTGAAACTCGTTGTATTTCTTAAGGAGAACCTGTTTTCGCTCCTGCAATTCATTCGCCTTGACCAAGGCCGCATCATACTCGGTGATCTGTTCGCGTTGCACCTGCGTCTGATCGTACGTGGGCTTTGTATAGAAAAAGAATACTCCGAGTGCCGCGACGATGCCGACGATTGAAATGATGTTTTTTCCCATACGTATCTATTGAGCGGGTGCGTTCGGGGAGGGTTGTTGCGGAGGACCGAACGGATCGGGTTGCGCCGGCTGCTGCTCCGGCTGGGTCGCCGGCACCTCGGTCAAGTTCGTCCCGTTCACGAGTCGGACGTAATTGACCGATTGTGGGTTCACGAGCGCGGTCAGATTGAAATGCACGCCGTCGGACTGTCTGTTGATATCGGAAAATATCGGATTCGTGATAGTACCGTTCTTTGAGAAAAGGTCGGCTTGCAGCGCGATGGAATTTACGCTCTGTGCGATCCCCGTCATTGATATCTGGATGCGCGAGGGATCAGCGGCGTCCAGATCAAGCGTTTGGAACGCGATCGTGGTAAGTGACGCCTGTTCCAGAATAGTGAAGAACGCGGTCGGAGCAATGTGCGCCGCTAAGAGCTCGTCGGCAACATGCATTCGGTCGTCGAGTCGCGTGAGGGTGTGGATGAGTGAGGGTTCAAAGGCCTCCTTGGCTCGCTGGAGTTGATCCAACTTACTCGCGGCACTCGTTTTGAGGTACTCATCATACAAAAATACGGATCCGGCTAGGGCGACGGATGCGACGAACAGCACGATGGTCATCAGCAAAATGAGGTCTGCCAGCCCGCCTTGGGAGCGTACGCGTGAGCCCGACGACATGGTCGCCGCGTCTTGCGGAATGAACGACGATTGTGTTGGTGTTTCCATATGTTATGCGCCCTTCAACGTTCTGAGTGCCAAGCCGACGGAGACGGAGAACCCCGGTCCGATATCCCGCAACACTTTTGCCAAGAACGCCGGGGCTTCGGTGCGCGAGAACGGGTCCGCGATGCTCACCTGCGCATTCAGCGATGACTTTGCGATGTCGGAAATTCCGGGAAGCGAAGCGCCGCCGCCGGTCAAAATGACGCTCGCTACATTTTTATTGTAGCGCTGCCCGTAACTTAATAGTACCCGATTCACCTCAGAAAATACTCTCGACAGTGTTGATAACAGCGCCTCTTTGATCTTGTCGTTCTCCGCGGTCGAATAGACGCTCGAGTCGATGAGTCCGCGCTCACGTTTTACACGCTCAGACTTTTCAAACTCCCACCCGAGCGTGCGGCCGAGCTGTTCGGTCATGTGCTGCCCCCCGAGTGAGAGTGAGTGGGTCATGCGCACGACACCACGCTCCACGATGTACATTTTTGTTGTAGCTGCACCGAGGTCCACCACAAGGAACGGTGCGATACCGTGCCCGGAAGATGAGCGAATAGTACTGAATATCTCGATCTCGTAGAACGAGGTGTTCACTGCGGCCGTTTCCATAACGATCTTGAAATCATTGAGTATCGAATTCGTTATAGCGACCAAGAGCACCTCCTGGCCTTGTTTCCGTATCGCGGTTTTGTCCTGTAATTGGTCGAACGCACTGTCTTGCCCCGGGTCCGGCGGCAATACGAACCAATCGAGCGAGACCTCAGAAACAGGTACGGGTATGTACTTGCGGGCTTCAATGGGGATGATGCGTTTCAGCGAGTCCTGGTCCACCTTCGGGAGGTCGATGACCGAAACAAGACTGGAAGAAAATGGGACTGAGAGGCCCGCGGTCGTCGCGGTAACGTTTGCCTCGCGCATGAGATCGGTAAGCGCCTCCGCCACTTTCTCGGGAGGAAGCTTTACGACCTTGCCGATCGGCTGCTGAGCGTAGGGGCCGAGCGCTATTTCGCCGTATGTTTCAAGAACCGCCATCCCGCGCGAAATGCGCAACTGCACGATCTTTGCGGAGGAGGCACCGATATCGATACCGATAACACTGCCCTCTCCTGCACTCGGGGTAAGGTTTTTGAGAAAGCCGCCCAAAGAGAACGCCATGACGATTAATTATAGCATCGCCGCTCTCGTTCCTTCTTCATCTATAGAATAGCGGCAATTTTTGCAGCGAGAATGAAATCGTTTTCCGATAATCCCCCGATTGCGTGCGTCGTGAGTGTGACTCCAACCTTCCCCCAACCTACCGTCAGATCCGGATGGTGGCCTTCCGCCTCAGCCACCGGGGTTATTCTGTTGGCAAATTCCATAGCTTCAATAAAATTCTTGAACTTGAATTCGCGCGAGATGCTCAATCCGTCGGGAGCTATGGTCCATCCCGGTGTCTGCTCCAGTAATGTTGCCGATTCGTCGCGCATCAAGGGGAGCGCTCCTCCTTCGCACGGTACGCAATGTTTCTGTACGAGCTCTGTCATGCGGAAAACTCTAACACACGCGTATGATGGTTTGATGGACTCTCTCCTTAGCCGACTTGGTTCACTCGCAGGCCGAATTCTTGATATCGTACTTCCCCGCCGTGCCCGCCGAATACGGGCGGAGAGACTTGGGACGGAGGACCTCATGCTCTCACCGATGATGCATCAAATGCTCGGACAGGAAATTGCCACTCTAGCTCCCTACGATATCCTTCGCGACCTTATTCAGTCGCTCAAGTATGACCGCTCAACGAAGAGCGCATACCTCCTCTCAAGCGCACTCGCCGAATACCTGCGCGAAGACATCGCATCAAAAAAGTTATTCTCCACGAAACAGATACTGCTCATACCCGTGCCGTTGCACTCAAAACGAAAACGTGACCGCGGTTACAATCAGATCGCACTGGTTATCGATGCTCTTCCGGAGGAATTTAAGAACGGGGTTCTCTCCCGCATCGGGGAACCGCTCCTGGAACGAACCCGCGAAACGCAGGCGCAGACAAAACTCACGCGCAACGCCCGTCTCTCCAATGTGGTCGGAGCGTTCGCTGTTTCGGATCCGGCGCTTATAAAAAATATGCACGTGTATCTTATAGACGACGTGGCAACGACCGGCGCAACACTCGTGAATGCGGGCCATGCGCTCACACGCTCCGGAGCGGAGGTCACATTACTTGCACTTGCGCGTGCGTAGCGCCTACCGGAGGAGCGACCCGAAGGATATCGCAACACAGAATGCGAGCAGTACCTTCAGCGAGAAAAAGAACAGTTCTTTTGCCCACACTTCGTCGCTTGGCGCACGAAATCCGTTGAGTGACCGCACGAACCACGCGATACCGAACCCGAGGACGAGCGTGAGATAGGTATACCCTGTGTAGCCGAGCACCGTGAGGAGCGATGCGGCGCACACGAACCCCGCAATGTATGCGGCAATGACCACCTTAGTGAGGTACGCCCCCTTCTCACTAGGGAGCAGCGGAATACCGGCGGCGGCGTATTCTTTCAGTCGAAAGAGAGCGATGGCGTAAAAATGCGGCATCTGCCACAACATGAGAATGAGAAACAAAATGATACCCGCCTCGCCGATGTGGTCAGTGTATGCGGTGTACCCCGCAAGTATCGGTACCGCACCCGAAATGCTGCCGACGAGCGTGTGCGTACGCGAAACGCGTTTGACGTAACCGTACACAACGATGTATACGAACATTCCGGCGAACGCGATGTACGCGGTGAGTGCATTCACCTGCACAAATAAAAGCGCGTATCCGAGCACACTGAGGAGCGCCGCATACACCAGCGCTGCTCTCACTGATATCTGCCCGGTGACGGTCGCGCGCTCCTTCGTGCGCTCCATCTTCGCATCGATATCGCGGTCGATCACATTGTTCGACACGCACGCCCCGGCTATGACGAGTGCCATGCCGAAAAGGAGTGCTGCGAGGACCGCAACATCGATGTGTAAGTGCGTTGCAAACAGATACCCGGCCAGTACGGTAAGGAGGTTGCCGTAAATGATACCTGGCTTCGTGAGGCGATAGTACGCACGCAGCATACCCGTCACACGAAACGGCATCGTCTCTGCATGCCGCATGAAATTGATAATGAGGACAACGTTGATCTTGATTTGTTATGCATAGGTAATATGGTTCGACGCATGCTATGCCGTTTCGTGTGTACGGGCATATTAAATACCCGCCTCGTGTTGCATGTACGTTTCCATATGCGTCGCATCGTGCATACGCGAGTCTAGATTTGTCATGATCCACATGGAGCCGAGTACCAGGATGAACATAATGACTCCGGCACAACCTAAAATAACAAGGCGCTCCCGCGAGGACGGCGCCCCGCTCACATGCAAAAAGTTCAGTACCTGCACCATGAACTGAAGACACGCGAATATGAGTACGATCGGCACGACCCAAACAGGTGTGACGAGGTGCTGCACCGCTACCGCATACGCCCCCACGGTGAGCGCGAGCGAGAGCACGAATCCGTACACGTAGGTGCGAGCCAAACGCCGACCCTCATGAGGCCATACTCCGATAGATTCAAAGTAGTGGTCAGTCTTCATACCGTTCCGATGAGGTACACAATAGTAAATATGAAGATCCAGATGATATCAAGAAAATGCCAGAACATGCCCAGCAACATCAGTTTGCGCATATTCGCGCGCGTGAGGCCACGCTTAAAGATCCCGAATGCAAGTGCGAACATCCATATGATACCGGCACTTACATGCAGTCCGTGCGTTCCCACTAGCGTAAAGAACGCCGAGAAAAATGCATGGGACTGCGGTCCTCTGCCTTCTGAAATGAGCGCGCTAAATTCCGAGAGCTCAATGCCGACGAACGCGATGCCGAGCAGCATCGTCACGTACATCCAAAGCAGTACTTCGCGCGTGTGGCCAGCACGCGCCGAGAGCAGGAACAGTCCGCACGTGAGCGAGCTTGTGAGCAGGATGAGCGTTTCCGCGAGCACCACCGGCATCTGGAATATCTCGCGCTCCGAAACATTACCCCGAAGCACGATAAATACCGCAAAGAGTGATGCGAACAGCACGAAATCGGTCATCAGGTAGACCCAAAAACCGTACACGGACATCAGATCGCTCGCTCGCTCGGCATCACTCCCCTGCTCGATATGTTCAGCGGTACTCATAGCGTTTCGTGTGCGCGCACCTCGGCGGCCAAAAGAACGTATTCGGTATCCTCATCGTCCATGAACCCCCGCATGAAAATACAAGTGATGGCGCAAAAGAGTCCGGTGAGTATCAGGAGCGGGATATGCCAAATCACGCCGAATCCGAATATGAATGCAAAGACGGCAATGTATATGCCGAGTGCCGAGTTCTTCGGAAGCACGATATCTTCGTATCCTTTTGTAAGTGCAACACCTCCTTCTTTTACGAGCCAAAATGCATCGCGCCCGTGAACCTCGGGAAGGGTGGCAAAATTGTAATGCGGCGCGGGCGAGACGGTGGACCATTCAAGCGAACGCCCATCCCACGGGTCGCCGTTGTCGGCTTGCGTTTTGCGACGGTCCCGGATACTGACGGCAAATTGTACGAGCTGCAGCACAAATCCGATAACAATGATGATGGCGCCAAGACCCGCTACGATAAAGAGCGTCTGCCAGCCTGTTTCGCTCGCGTAATGATCAAGTCGGCGTGTCGCACCCATGAATCCGAGAATATAGAGCGGAGTGAATGCGAGCACAAATCCCACTATCCACGAGCCTGCGACCCATGATCCGATGTGTTCATTGAGGCGAAACCCGAATATCTTCGGGAACCAGAATGTGAGTCCTGCAAAATACCCGAACAGCACGCCGCTCACGATCATCGTGTGGAAGTGCGCGACGAGGAAGAGACTGTTATGCAGTTGGTAGTCCGCGGGCGGCTCGGAGAGTAGCACGCCGGTAACGCCACCGATGGTGAAGAGCACCACAAATCCCATGAACCACTGCATCGGCGTGGTGAACCGGATGCGCCCGCGATACATTGTAAATATCCAATTAAATATTTTTACACCCGTCGGGATGGCGATAACGGCGGTCATGATGCCGAAGACCGCGTTCACCTTTGCTCCGGCTCCCATTGTGAAGAAGTGGTGGAGCCACACTGTAAAAGAAAGAAATACGATGGCAACAACGGAATAGACCATGGAGGTATATCCTGCAAGCTTTTTACCGGAGAATACCGGCACTATCTCCGAGAAGATGCCGAATGCCGGAAGAATAAGAATGTAGACCTCGGGATGTCCCCACGCCCAAATGAGGTTCACATACATCATCATGTTTCCGCCTGCCTCGGGTGTGAAAAAATGCATACCCAGTGTTCTATCCAGTGAAAGCAGTGCAAGCGTGACCGTGAGAATGGGAAACGCGAACACGACAAGCGACATCGCGCCGAGCACGGTCCACACGAACATAGGCATGCGCATGTACGTCATACCCTTGGCGCGCATGCGCACAATTGTGGTAAGAAAGTTAATACCGGAGAAAAGCGAGCCTAACCCCGCTATCTGGAGACTCCATATCCAATAGTCCACTCCTGAGGTCGGGCTGTATTCTATCCCTGAGAGCGGCGGGTACGAGAGCCACCCGGCGGTGGAGAAATCGCCGATGACGAGCGACACATTCATGAGCGCCGCCCCCGCGACGAAAAGCCAAAAACTCACCGAGTTCAAGAACGGAAATGCAACATCGCGTGCGCCGATCTGGAGCGGCACAACGAGATTGATGAGTCCGAACATAACGCCCATGGCCACGAAGAAGATCATGATGGAGCCGTGTGCGGAAAATATCTGCTGGAAGTGTTCGGAGTCGAGTATCCCCGGCGCGGAGCCCACCGCGAGTGCCTGTTGTGTGCGCATCAAGAGCGCGTCCGCGAGACCGCGCACGAGCATGACGAGCGAAACCGCGATGTACATGACGCCTATCTTTTTTGCATCTAACGATGTGAACCATTCCCGCCACAGATATCCCCACAAACGATAGCGCGTGACGACAAAGAGCACCGCAAGTACAGAAACCAGCATGAACACCGCACCACCTATTGCGATGGGGTCCTGCGGAAATGCGGAGAATGAGAGCGACCCGAAAAGGAATGACTGCAAGGTCATATATCGGTATGCATACGCTGGGGAACTTCGGCCATATATTTCGTGTATATCGAAGTATACAAGTCGGGTAGAACGCTCGAGAAATAGCGGACCGATTCGTTCTCACTGTCTCTCTCAAGTGTGCGGTACTCCTCGTCGTCGAGCGACGTACCCGCGCGCCGCACCGTATTCACCCACGCATCAAAATCCGCATCTGTGACCGCATGCACTTTGAACGTCATGCCGGAAAAACCTTTTCCGCTCAGATTTCCCGAAGAGCCTTCGTACACTCCGATGCGATCCGCCGCCAGATTGAGCTGCGTTTGCATGCCCGGCATCACCATGATCATGCCTCCCAGACTCGGTACCCAAAACGCATTCATCGGTGCATCCGCGGTAAGCAAAAAACGAACCGGGGTGGATGCGGGAATGGTGAGCTCATTGAGCGATGCGATTCCCTGCTCGGGATATATGAAAAGCCATTTCCAGTTCAAGGCAACCACCTGCACGGTGAGCGTTTTCTCGCCACCTTTGAGCGGAACGTAGGGGTCGAGCGCGTGTGAGCTCTGCCACGCAATGATGGCGAGGACCGCAATGATGGCCGAGGGTACGAGCCACCACAAGAATTCTGCCGCCGCATTGTCGTGGTCCCACGTAGGGTGGTGATGTACATGCGCTTCCGGAGAGGTGTCGCGGTATTTCCAGGCGAAGAAGAACAGGAGGACAAACACGGGCACAACGATGAGCGACATCAAAAGCAGCGCAACGATGATAACCCGCTTTTCGGCGAGTGCTATCGGACCTGCGGGGTCAAGCACGGGAATAGGCACTCCCTGCATTGCGCCCAGCATGAGACCGGTGCCGAGCGCAAGAACGAGCGAACCGATAATAACTACACGCTTCATGTGCGCTCAGTTTATCACTGGCGAGAGTGAGACATTCGTACCCACTACTTATTCGGGTTGAACTCCATGGTCCATTCAATCCCGTATTTGTCTCTGAACATTGCGAAATGGGTGCCCCACGGACTTTCCGCCAGCGGCATTTCAACGGTCCCACCTACCGAGAGTCCGTTAAATATTCTTTCCGCTTCTTCTTTGCTTTCTGCACTAACGGCGATTTTAGAGCGATTTTCGGTTTCGCTTACTCGTCCCATGCTTTCCGGAACGTCGTTGGCTATCAGCATATTCTGGCCTATGGAGAGCGTAATGCGCATTATTTTGTCGGCGTCCTTTTCCTCCACCGGGAATTCGGCGGTTGCGATGTCTTTGAAGCGAGTTATCGCTCCGAACTCGCCGCCAAAAATGGACTTGTAGAACGTGAACGCCTCTTCGGCGTTACCGTTGAAGTTAATGTAGGGGTTGATAGCGGCCATATGTGTTTCTTAATTAATTTCTTTGTTGGTAGCTTATCACTGCGGCAGATGTGGGGAAAGGATATGGGAGAGGGATTTGATATGGCTCTCAATAAAGATGGTCCCGCACGAAACGTCGTGCGGGACCGAATGATGTGCGCTGTCTATATCGATCGGATCAATCCCCGGTCGCCGTGCACTCGTACTGACGTAAGAGTGCGGTGTTGCGGGCCTGTTCGAGCAGCGGTGCAGGTATTTTGCCGCCTGCCTTCAGTGACCGGTACGCCACGACCACCGATTCCGCCGAGGTCGGTTCCTCGGTGAATCCGAGCATCGACAGCGCTTCGGCGCCGTCCAACATGCGCCTGCCGGGCTTTGCAGCCTTCAGGACGTGCGAAAGATCAAGCGTGGCAGCGAACACAGCGGGATCCGGTTGCACGTCATAAGAATACTGAGTCGTCGGGTCGTCGATATGCCACCCGTCTGAGCATGCTATCCAGAATTTCTTCAGTGCGTGATCGTTCGAAAGTTGCGCAAGCACCGTGAACTCCTCCGAGCTGAGCACGAACGGACATAGCAAATCGGTATGCCAGAGTGACCGTGCCCATTCCTTTTTGATCCAGTACTTTCTTGCATGTGCCCCGTGCTGCAGCATGGGTCTGTCGAGCACCACCGCTACACCCGGGTCCGTGCGCAGAATGGTCGCGTGCGCCCATTTGTTCTGATACTTCCCAAACGCCGGAAAGCCGGTCCACACGAGTACTCGATCGCCGAACAGATAGGATTTATTGTTCCGAAAAACAGGAATCAGAGGGAGTGACTCCGCCTCGCGCTTTGCGCTAAGGAGGCGATCTATCCAACTCCGAGTTACCTGTCGCGCTTCCTTCTGTTCTTTCAACTCCTTACCGAGCTGCTCATTGAGCCCCTTGATAACACGCTCGCACTCACCCGACACTTTCAACCTGCAGGGACTATCGTACGGGGCGCCGTCTTTATCGCCGTCAAGGTTGCTGTAGAAACGACAACGCACGCTTTGTCCCCATGAGCAGGCATGCTCGCACCCGCCGCATTGCAAGAAGGTGGTGTGTCCGTATCGGATCGCCGACGACTCTAAACAAGTGGTCGTGCCGCCGCTAAACGGCAAGGTCGACATGAGCGCTCCGTGGTCAATCGCAAGGTCGGCAGCTTGGGAGAGCGTCTCCTCGTTCACTCCCTCAAGGTGTTCAAGTGACCCGCGGACATAGCCGATGTAGTGCGCCTCACCTTTCTCAACTTTGCGAAGCAACCGGATGATCCGCTCGAGATTCTCGAGACCGAGTTCGACCAGCTCCTTGTGGCTCCACGTTCTTGCTTGAAAATCGGACAGGTTGAATTCACGCATGGCATCCTCCCAGGCCTCATACAGACCATGTTGGATTGTGAGTCAAAGAGCATCACGTGGCTCGTGATACCACCGCAAAGCTAACACTTATGGGGATTTGAAGCTACCGACACGTCGAATCCGTGATTCCATTGCGAGGTCATGGTAAGGTGGAGCGCGTAAGGAATTGGAGAGGTGCCAGAGCGGTCGAATGGAGCACACTGCTAATGTGTTGAGCGGGAAACCGTTCCGAGGGTTCGAATCCCTCCCTCTCCGCACGAATACAAAACACCGGCCATTGAGCCGGTGTTTTGTGTTCGGAGGACGGGATTCGAAGACCGGAGCGCGACGGCGCGAGGTCGGGCTGTCCGCGTTTTCAGCAGAAAACGACGGATAGCCGAATCCCTCCCTCTCCTAAAACCTGTGTACAACTTGACTTGTGCTGGGTATATGGGCGTATACTCCGAAGTAGTGGTAGCCCTGAATGGTTACCCAGCAACAAGAAGGATACGAACATGCGAACTTTGACCGAGAACCGCAATGAACGGGCGAAAAGCCCGTACGTCGCAGAAGCTTGGGCGGAATTTCGAGCGTTCTGGCGAACATTCTTTGCCCGGGCATTCGACCCTTACCGACCCGAGCATCACTATATGCGTGGCCCCGGCCCCGCATGGAGGGAGAAAAATCTTTCTCGCAATCGATAGGACGCATCACACTCCTTCCGCCATAGGCCCCGGACGTCGAGCTCCGGGGCCTCTGCTATGAACTTCCTTAAAACTAGAAGATCTTTAAAAAACTTTATTGATGAACCACGAGAGTATCGAGAGCACGATAGCGCCGAGGAGTGCGGGGAAAAATCCCGCCACTTCGAACCCGGGTACGATGAGCGTCATTGCCCAAAAGAGTATCGCGTTCAATATGAACGAGAACAGTCCGAGCGTAACGATAGTGATGGGCAGCGTAAGAATAGAGAGCACAGGGCGTATCACCATCGTGATTACGCTCCACACGAGCGCTACGAGGAGTGTCGTGGTCCATCCGCCCGAAATGGTAATGCCGGGAACAATGTAGACGGTCAGGTAGACTGCAGCGGCAGTCCCAAGGAAACGGAGGATCATGTGCATAGAAGGAATATAGCAAAAAGCCGGGATCATTCCCAGCTTTTTTCTTCTTCTTTTGGGTTACCGAACTCGTCGGTTGTTTCCTCTTCGGTTTCTTCCTCTTCTACCGCTTCATCAAGGATACCGTCGAGATGCTCGTCGCTGAGCACGCCATCCCCTTCCTTTACCTCTTCGTCATCCATATATGCACATCGTCATCAATAAAGTCAATAAATTCTTCTGAACAGCCCTATAGTACCTGCGCTTTTCCTGATTTCAAGCGCATAGGCACGGACGTGTGTATAACCGAACGCTATGCGTACCTGCTGCGACGCTCGGAAACACGAACTTGTTGTTCGTGTTTCGCTCGCTATCCTCGCAGGATAGAATCTTGCTATGTACCCGCGCGACCTCGTGACCGCACATTTTCGTCTGACTCCGCCGCAAATTGCTGCATTGAAGCGGCTCGGCGTACTCACGGTAGAACAACTCGTTCGCCATTTCCCCACACGATACGAGAGCGCCGGCGCGTCGGTCCGCGTTTCGGAACTTGCAGCCGGTTCCAAGGTTACGCTCTTCGGTGTCATATCCGGTATCAAGGCAAAAAAACTCTGGAAAAGTAAGCGCAATGCATCTGTCGGCACGTTCGAAGACTCCTCGGGAAAAGTGGGGCTCATGTGGTTCAACCAACCGTATATCAAGTCCTACATTCCCGACGGGAGCACCGTAAAACTCTCCGGCACGGTCGCAGGGTCAAGCGGCAAACCCTACATTGCGAACCCCGAGGTTGAGATCTTGCCGCCGGGTGCCGTCGCCGAAGGACTCTTTGAAACGAATTCGGACAATACGGTGTCCAAGCCAGCGATTTTTGCCGTGTATCCCGAAAGTCGCGGTATCACCTCGCTCTGGTTTCGCCACGCAGTTGAGCGCGCGTTTTCAGAGGGCGTGCTCACGCGCATGGAAGATCCGCTGCCATCGGATATTCAAAAACGCTACAACCTCCCGGATATGTTGAGTGCGCTGGTGTGGATCCACACACCGGAAAAAGAAACACATGCCGAAGCGGCCCGCAAACGCTTCGCATTCGAGGAGATATTTGCGCTGCAGATCGTGCGCGCTCAGGATCGTGCGGAGAATGATGCACAATCGTCATTCCCCATTCAAGACGGCGCACTGCAGGCGAAGCGTTTTCTCAAGACCACCCCGTACGCCCCCACAGGCGCACAGACCCGAGCGATACACGAAATACTAAAAGACTTTCAAGGTGCACACCCGATGGCTCGATTACTCGAGGGAGACGTGGGCGCAGGTAAAACCCTCGTAGCCGCCGCTGCCGCGTACACGATTGTTACCTCGCGCCCGCCGCTAAAACTCGCCTCCGGCGAGTTCGGGCGACTGCCGGATGGCAGTGTAGCCAACCGCCTCTCGGGAACACTACAGGTTGCTTACATGGCGCCGACGGAAATATTGGCGCAGCAACACTTTCAGTCATTCATCGCGTACTTCAAAGATCTGCCCATCAATATCGCGCTCATTACCGGCTCCGGCTGCAAAAAATTCCCTTCGAAAGTAAAGCGCGGTCAGGCAACCGATATTTCTCGCACACAACTCTTGAAATGGGTGGCAAACGGAGAGGTGGCGATGGTGGTGGGCACGCACGCACTCATTCAAAAGTCCGTGCAGTTCCAGCACCTTGCACTCGCGATCGTAGACGAACAACACCGATTCGGCACCAAGCAGCGCCGTGCGCTCGCCCACAAAGGTGATGCCGCACCGCACTTTCTCTCAATGACAGCAACACCCATCCCGCGCACACTCGCGCTCACCATGTACGGCGACCTCGACCTCTCCGTGCTCGACGAGTTACCGCCCGGTCGTGCCAAGATAACCACGAAGTTGTTAAAAAGCTCGGAGCGTAAACTCGCGTACGAGGCGATACATACGGAACTTTCGAGAGGCCGTCAGGCATACGTGATCTGTCCGCGCATCGAAGAGCCGGACCCAGCAAAAGAAAATGCACTGCAGGCAAAGTCGGCCAAAGCCGAAGCGAAGCGACTGCAGAGCGACATATTTCCCGACTACGTTGTCGGGCTTATGCACGGTGCGATGAAGCCCGCGGAAAAAGACGAGGTGATGGAGCAGTTCACCCGCGGCGATATTCATATTCTCGTTGCAACATCAGTGGTTGAAGTTGGGGTAAACGTGCCGAATGCGACGGTCATCCTTATCGAAGGCGCGGAGCGCTTCGGGCTTGCGCAGCTCCATCAACTGCGCGGTCGCGTCATGCGCTCATCGCATCCCCCGCTTTGTTTCTTGCTTCCCGAAACGAAGGGTGACGCATCCATCAAACGACTTAAAGCACTCGAACAATCTTCCGACGGATTCAAACTCGCGGAAAGCGATCTCGAAACGCGCGGTGCCGGTGACTTATTCGGCCGAAAACAGTGGGGCGTGACCGATCTCGGCATGGAAGCGCTCAAGAACGTACGTCTTATTCAGGCAGCTCGCGAGGAGGCGCAGCGAATCGTCAGGGATGACCCGACACTCGGCAAGCACAAAGCGCTTGCAACCCGTGTTGCAAGCGCTTCGGCTCTCCATCACTCGGAGTAAATCTATCGCCACGTGGCAACGCAGGTGAACGTGTCAGTGTTCATGCCGGGCAGTCCGGTCCCCCGTCCTCCCGCAATGGTAAGGCTCGCGCTCGTTTGGCCTGTGATACGGGCAATGAGCGGCATCCACGTGCCGCCGACGCCAAGGCGAGTCTCCATCGTTCCCCCTGTCGGTTTCGCCGGGAAGTCGACCTGCGTCACGATGTGTCGTCCGATATGGCTTTCATCCCACGACTCAGCAATGAACTCGCCGGTGGCGCCATTGGCATATGTGAGTTTCAACTTTGCACCAACGAAGTCTGTGTTCACGCAATCAACGGAACCGGGAAAAGCTCCACCGCCCCCGGTCGACGGACCGGCTTTCACTTCGAAGCTGCCGCTGTTGATAACACCGCTGAGCGTTCGCTCATTGCTGCCGATGCAGAAGCCCCAACATGCGCTTCCGGTGTAGAGCTTCGCGGTGATGTGGTAGAAGCCCGGAGCCATCACGTAGCCTCCGAACCCGCCGTCGAGCGCAATGGTGTTCGCTGTCGGAATGGTCCAGTTGAACGAGCCGCTCGCAGGGAGTTCCGATGTACCGGAAGTCAGACCCTGGTCGTTGTTGGCAACACCGGTCGCTTCGGTCGCGCCGTCGCGATACACCTCGAGTCGGATCTTAGAGCCTGCAGGAGCACCTTGTGTGGTCCAGTTTATAGCCAGCACATCGCCGCGGGCACGTGTTGTAGGCGATACCGTGAGAGTCATCTGCGCCGGTGGTGAAACCGTTATCGTTTTTGTTGCGAGAACGGTCGCATTTCCTATCTCACAGATCTCCAAGGCAATACCGTTCGTACCGTAGCAGTTACCGACGCTCTGGATGAGTTCTGCGGTATACGTGCCCGCTACCGGATACGTGTGCGTAGTTGAAGAGGCGGAGAGCCATTGCGATTGCTCGTCCCCGAATTTCACGCGATAGCTTCCGGTCGAAACGAGCTGATTGGTGGCGAAGCGCACCAACATCGGCGCAGCGCCGGTTTGCGGAGTTGCACTGAAGAGTTCATTTGCTCCGTCCACCGGGCAACGAATAGCGGTGAGTGTGAGCGGCCCCACGTTCCCCGTTTGCGCGATACCCTTCGACGCCTGGTAGCGCGCAACCGCACGACCGGTCGCCGGTCCGTAGAATCCTGTTACCAATCCCTCCGGATAAAGCACGGAATCTGCCGCAAGGAACTGCTGGAGGCGCGATACATCGCCGCCGGTCTTTGCGTCGGTGTCTTCCGCATTCATCACACGTGATATCGCGGCGCACGTTTGCGGCGGCGGCACGGTGGTATTGGTCACCTTCACACTCACGGTACCCGCCACCAGATTCTGCGGTGCCGTACACGGAGCGGATCCGAGCGCGCTTGCACATGCCCATCCGCCGGTAACGAGCTTCGCGATATACGTGCCGTTGGTCGGATATATGTGCGATGCGCTGATCGTGAGAGTTCCGTCCGGATTCGTCGAGGTTGCGATCTGCATCGCGGCGTTCATACCGTCGCCGAAGTCGATGCTCATTGCCTGTGGTGCACCTGCGGCACCTTCTATGCCAACGCCCGGACCGGGGACTTTTGCCGTGAATGTGACGCTGAGCGGTGCACGACCGGAGAGCGGTGTTGCACGGAATAGGTACGAAGAGTTGCCGCTGCATTTCGTCGCAATGGACGCGCGAGTGGAAGGACCGACTGCGCCGTAACCGTTGGTTTCGGGCGAACCGGATGATGCGATGCCATTGGCCGCCTGATAGCGCTCCACGGCGCGGCGCGTGGCCGGTCCGTAGAAGCCGGAGATCGTGCCTTCCGGGTAGATATCGCTATCTTCTGCGAGGAACTGTTGTAGTACGGATACTTGGTAATCGGTGTTGGGATCGGTGTCGCCCGGTCCGAGGTTTCGAGTGAGGACTGTGCACGATGCACCGGTGCCCGGTTGTTTGATGGTGAATGCACTGCTTGTTGCCATAGCATGAATGGTTGCGCTCGTCGTTGCCCCCGCAATAGGACTCGTGGTGAACGGCGTGTATACCTTGCCCATCACGTAGTAGGTACCGGGCGTGAACGTGCGAATTGCGCTCGCGCAATTTGCCTGCAGATTGTACAAGCGCTGAGGACACTCCAGTACCATTGCCGCGTCCCACGGGTAGGTGGTGAGCTCCGTGTCGGCATCAAGTTTTGCATCGATTACACCTATCTCGTTACCTGTCGAATCGACGAGCCAGAGTGCCACGCCGCTATCGAACGGAGGATTCGCAACGCGATACTTGATGGTCATTGGGCGACCACGCTCAACAGTGCTTGGTGCTGCCGAGATGGTGAAGCCGCTCGGTGTGATTACTTCGTCCTTGATCTCAATAACCGCATCCGAGACAACCTCCGGCGAGCCGGTCACACCTGTGGTGTAGCCGACTATCTTGTACATGCCGGGCTTCAGATTGACTCCGCACAAGCCGTTCGGTTGAGTCGAAACACAACTTTTATCTTGGGAGCTCGGTATCTTCCAGGTTGCGGCACCGCTCAGGAAGTTGGTGATGGTGAGAATGGTCCCGATGCGTGTGCCGGTTTGCGTGTAGAGGTCGAACGAGAGTGAGCCTGTGGTCGGCTTGGTTCCGAATATTTTCCAAATGAGCGGAACGGAGTCGCCCTTGCGCCACGTGCCCATCGGGGCTGTGATCTTTATTTTTGTCGGGCCGCCGGTCGCGGTAATGACGACGCTGCCGAGTGTGGTCGATGCATTCCCTACACCGAGTCCGATGAGCTGTGCCGGGTATTGTGATCCGTCGTTGTAGATATGTGTTTTTGTCTTTTGTCCGCAGAGTTCGTTGCTGGTGCAGAATGTCTCGCTCGTATCATCGCCGTATTTCAGTATCACTCCGTTCACGAACGGTTGATTGCCTCCATGGCCGGTGAATACAACGGTGTGCGGAACCGGGCCGTTCGGCACATCCGCTTTCAGTGAACTCGCCTGCGGCGAAACCGCGATGACGGTTGCGGTTCGTATGATGGTCGTACCGTTCGGGCCTAAGCCGAGCAGTTGCACGTTGTAGGTTCCCGCTGCAGCGTAGGTGTGGGTTGATGTCTTTTGGTTGCAGAGCACACCGCCTGCACAGATTATTTCAGTTGAATTGTCGCCGAAATCAAGCACCACTCCGCCCGCATATGAAACGCTCGCGGCGTTCGAAAAGAACTGCACGGGAAGCGGAGCAAGGCCTGTGGAGGGATTCGCGACAAGCGCGGCATTGGCCACCTGCGCTCCACCCACGGTAAGCCCGGTCGACGCAATGACCTGGCACGATGCGCTCGTGCATGATTCGCCGGCGCTGTTCACGCGTCGAAGCTTGACCGTGTACGAACCACCCGTAATGTACGTGTGCGATGTACCGAGTGCATTGCCTACTTGCTGAAGGCTACCGAAGGAACCGTCTCCGAATTCAACGGAGAGATTCGCACCAGAAGTTACGTTCGTAACGATAAAGTTCACTGCAAGCGGTGCGACGCCGGAATTCGGCGATGCGGTGATAGTCGGTCCCGTCGGTATCACGACGATCGGCGGAGCCGAAGTTATCGCAATGCCATTCCCGACATGCGGCGCCCCGCTACCGGCAGGTCCCTGATACAGATTTGCAACGAATTGCCCGCCCGTTGTGTAGGTATGGTTGATCTCGTAGGTAAGGGACGCACCTGCAGCGTTGGGAAGCGGAACTGCGCCGGTGGAGCCGTCGCCAAATACGAGTGTTGCCGCGCAGAAGTTTCCCTGGCAGAAGCCGGCATTCGCGCTCGTGACGACCCCGGAGAATTTTACGGTGAAGGGTGCGGTGCCGGAGGTCGGCGAAGCCGTGAACGTTTGTGCAGGCAGATTTGTGACTGAGCATTGCCAACCGACGGTGCAACCGTTTTGCTGAACCGAGACACCGTTCTCACATACCGCCGGTTTTTGCACGTTGGGGCACTGATTTGAAATGAGGGTCGGTCCTGGCGGCTGAGCGGGAGCAGCCCCACACACTGCCATTGCAGCGCGAGTTTTGGGACCGACGATGCCGAGCGGCTCTATGCCGTGCGCCGATTGCCACTGTTTGACCGCAGTTTCGGTGAGCGTACCGAAGAAGCCTGTTGCCTTTCCGTCCTCGAGGTAGCCCTCGCTGATCAGAAACTTTTGCAGGTCGGTCACATCTTCGCCGGAGTCACCTTTTGAGAGAGAGCGCGAAAGCTCGACGCAGTTCCCTCCACCGGAGGGCACTGAACTTTGCTGGCCGCCTTGCTGCGCTTGTATTTGTGCGGCGATCTGCGCCTGCAATGATGCGATCTGTGCAGTGAGCGCAGTGAGGTCCACCGATTGTGCCGCGACCGAGAGCGGCGCGAGCACGAGGGCTGCGATGACGAAGTTCCTGAATATATGACGCATAGATAAAAAGCTTCTGTACGAGTAATAAGTACTTTTATCGTCTCACGAGCATGCACAATCACCCACGTATTCCGTGGGGATAGTCCGCACCGTATTCATTCTCGTCACTGAACGATGAGCTTCCCCGACATCCCCGCGCCACCGGGGCCCCCGTGGAACGCGCAATAGTATGTGTATTCACCCTTTGCTGAGAAAACGAGCGAATACGTTTGCCCGGGCTGGAGCGTGCCGCTGTTATAACTCGCATTGTCGGCACTCACCGTATGACTTGATGAATCGCTATTGGTCCAGGTAACACGGGTACCGCTCTTTATCGTGGCGCTGCTCGGAGAAAACGAGTGCGATCCCATGGCAATTGCGAGCGATCCCGAGACAACCGTTCCGGCTAGCGAGGCACCGGTAGCAGAGCTGCCGCCCGTCTCTGAACTGCCTCCGGTGGAGTTTCCGCCGAACGATGCCGAGCCTCCCAAGCTTACGCCTCCCCCGCCGTTCACCGTAACGACGGTCGTCGTTTCGTGAATGCCGGAAGAAAGTGTGACGGAGTAGTCGCCGCCGAGGGTGTAGGTATGCGTATATATTTGTGAAAGCACGTCACATTTGTTTGCGGGGATGGAAATTGAAATCGGCTGCGTACCGTCTCCCCAACTGAGCGTGTAGGTGGCAGGAAGGCACGACTTTACGGTATTGATGGTCGCCTCCACACTCACTTTCAGGGGCGGTTCGCCGGTGACCGGAGAAACTTTGATGAATCCGCCGACAGTCTCATCTGATCCACCGGTTGTGGAGGAAACTCCCCCGCATGGCGCTGCCATCGCCGCCGCAGTACGCGGCCCCACTGAGCCGAATCCGGTGCTTGCAGGGGTGCCTGAACTTACAATTCCCTTTTTTGCTTGCCAGCGTCCGACCGCGGCTTGTGTGAGCGGGCCAAAGTAACCCGTAACTTTTGCATCCGGGTACACACTCGGGTCTGCGGCAAGGAATTTTTGCAGCGCCGTAACGTTTGCACCGCTCGCGCCGGGCTTCACAGGCCCGCCTGTGTAACATGCACCCCCCGAGGGTGTGCCTCCGGATACGCCGAGCTGTGCCTGCAGCTGTGTTATTTGATCGAGAAGTGCTTTTGCCTGCGCAGCAACATCTGCGTTTGATTGTGCGCCCGCGAATGCGGGTAGTACTAATAGAGAAACCGCCGCTAAACGCACGAGATACTTCATCGGTCTATTGTCGCACAGTCGACTGTCGCAACAAACGATAATGCACAGCTGCGCACACTTCTATGCTATGAAGCTCCACGTGCCCTCTTTACGTTTCGCAACGGGATATCCACTTACAACATCCCCTTTCTCGTCGTACATGGTCTTATCGATGACCCAATAGTTCTTCTGGCCCTTTTCAGGTCGCCCTCTCGTGTAGGTGTACTCCGAATACCCATCCGGCTCAATAACTTTTACCTCAAGGAGGTACAGACCGTTACCGTCTTCGAGTCTGCGTATGTCTGTAGAGGCGTTGTCACCAAGTAGCTCTGTAAATATCAGACGCACATCTGCTTCGGAAACGGATTCGGCTCGTGGAATGGATTCAGCCTGCATACCGGCGTCATTCAATTGGGCGTCCCGCGCCGCTTCAGCAACGACCGGCTCGCTTACGAATGCGGCAGAAGTCAGCGCAACGCCTTGTTTCAGTAGCTCTCTGCGAGAGATCCCCTTCTTCCCCGGTCCTTCGATTCCCATGACCTTTTATAGTATCCCGAGTGTATCGAGTGCGAACAAAGCGTAGTTGCGTACGTTCATGCGTAACTCGACTGAATCGAGTTCCTCTCGGGAAAACCAGCGCCATTCGTCGCTCCGATCGTCTTCGTACTCTATTCTGACTTCGTCGCTTTTCGCACGAGCGATGTACACGGATGTAACATGTTCGTGCTGCGGTTTGTCGGGGTGAATTGCAGGGTGGCGCCCGATGGAGACCGGCGGAATGAGCTCTGTATAGTATTCATCGGAGTTTTCCGGCCACTTGCGTGAATCCCACAACTCGATATCGAGTCCGACTTCTTCTTTTACTTCTCTCACCGCCGCTTGGTTTGGGTCTTCGTCGAGCTCAATGTGCCCGCCGACGGAGAGCCATATCTTGTATTTATCGTGTTTGCGCAGCAGCACCTTGCCTTTGAAGACAATGAACACCTCGACGGTGAAATCTATCCGGTCGTGGATATGGGCCATGGGAAGAAGATAGCATGTCGCCCACTAGGATTCCTGGGAAACCCACGGTTTTCCCAAGCCTTCCTCCACGGGAAAACAAAGTGTTTTCCCGACCCTTTCCTATCCAAGAGGACGTCCAAAAATTACTTCGCATTTTGTCCGCCCTCTTGGATTCGAACCAAGGACCCTCCAGGTATAAGCTGGATGCTCTAACCGCTGAGCTAAGGGCGGGAGTGTACTTCACCCAAGTACTTGAGTGCCATTGTAATGTACTCCCAGAGAGCCACATCATCAAAGCGGGCGTTGCAAGTCCCATGTCCATGCCCAACACGATAGTTAAGCCCAGATCGCGCAGAGTGTTTAATGTGAGGCTTACGAAATCGAGTTATTGGTATGGATAATATATTCGACCAATACTCTGTCTCCGCTGCTACATTCATGTCGGAATAAAGTTGTAACCTGATTTTTATTTTCTCTTCCGGTACCTTCATAACACTTGTCCAATCAAGAAAGGCTAGAATAGTCCGGTAGTCAGTATTTGCGATAGCCACATGCCCTCTTTCAGCCTTTGTTCCCTCTCCCCAATATAAATACAGACCGGCAATAAATAAGTCCCTTTTCGTAAGAGCTCCTATATCTCTCCTTACCTTAAGATAAGCGACTTTTAGTCTCTCATCGCGCTTCAGGCGCATTGTTTCTCTGAACCTTTCGATACGTACTGGGCTAAGTGCACGCAATTGGTTAATTTGTTCGGAGGAAAGAGGCATATCACTGAGCCAGCCACTCAACGTACTTTTGCTCACATTTAAAATTCCCTTTATTTCAGAGTAACTTTTCCCCTCTGCTCGTAATTTACGAGCATATTCCTTGTCCGCGATACGTGCCATATTTCCGAACCCCCTCGGGTATTGAAAATTATAGCATTCATTGGTTCGAATCCAAGAGGGCTGACCTACACTTTTTCTCCGTAAAATACGGCATAGACCCCAACACGTTCAAAGAATTCCTTTTGCACGATGCCTGTGCGTATGTTGTGCAGCAGGAACTCCGGTATCAGGTTGAGTTTCCGTGCAAGCTTGTGAACCCAGTTCCAACGAAGACTGAGGGTTCGCATAAAATCCGCCGTCGGTGCGATCGCCGCGCTTTTGTCGATCATGCGCACGTTCCCGAAGCCGACGGTTCGCATTGCAGTATCAAACTCTGAAGCGACCGCCAAATTCTCGAGCGCGAATCCCCGCAAGAAATCATGATATATATTCTCATCGGCTTCGGTCATGGGCCTGCGCAGAAACCCGTCGGCTATGACCACTCGTCCGCCCGGCTTGAGAATGCGGTACGCCTCCAGTAAAAAATCCTTTTTCTCATTTGCATGGCATACACTCTCTATCGCCCAAACCACGTCAAATGAGTCGTTCTCGAATCCGGTAGACGTAAAATCCCCCATCACAAAACGAACTGTATTCTCAAGTCCTTCGCGATTGGCATACTGCACCGCTTTTTTGTATTGCTTCGGCGAGATCGTGATACCGGTCACGCTCGCTCCTCTATATTTCGCCAGCCAGAGCGAACTCCCGCCTACCCCGCAGCCGGCATCGAGCACACTCTCGCCCGGTTTAACGTTCGCTATATCGGCCATCACCTTATTTGTATTGATGAGTGCATCGGTATGAGTCCGTACCCCACCCTCCCAAAAACCATAGTGGAGCGCATTGGTGCCTTTATGCCAAAAAACCCGGTAGAACGGGATGGTGTAGTCGTAGTACCTGATAACGTCCGATTGTTTCATCTGCGGTGCGACGATTATAGACCGCGTCCCTCAAATGCGCGACTACTACCTATCCTTGTTCTGGTTGTAGATATCGGTCGCAACTTTCCTGCGACGCGCGAGGGCTTCCGTGGCAAGCGTGTCACGCTGGAGCTTCTCGAGCTTTCTTTTGTTTTCGGGAATGGTGCGTTTCAGATTATTGAGCTTCTGCGTGAGCTGTATGAGGTCGTGCTCCTCCTTAGCCACCTGCTCTGTGAGCTTACGCATTACTTCTCGTAGTTGTGCTGCATCCATACGAAATATTGTACACCCTTACTTTATTACTTTTGCGACTGCCTTTGCCACTTTTTTGTCGAACATATCGGGCACTATTTTGAGTGCAGTCGGCTTCTTTACGAGGCCCGCTATCGCTTTGGCCGCTTTTACCTTCATATCGTCGGTAATTTTGCGCACTTTGTTATCGAGCGCACCGCGAAATACTCCCGGAAACGCGAGTGAGTTGTTAATCTGATTCGGAAAGTCTGAGCGCCCGGTGGCAATCACTGCCGCTCCTCCCTTCTTTGCATCGTCT
>CAYQQI010000008.1:0-25567 GCA_964419595.1 uncultured Candidatus Saccharibacteria bacterium | reverse complement strand
AGTATCAATATATGACTCTTGCTACTCCCCGACCTGTAAAAGCCATTCTCTCGGAAATGACCTCAAAGACTCCCGAGGATGTGTCGCTCGTAACGCGGGCATACCAATTTGCGGAAGAAGCGCACAGGCCGCAGAAACGCTATTCCGGTGATCCCTACTTTGTGCACACCGCCGAAGTCGGATTTTACCTGGCGCAAGTGGGAATGGATGCGCACGCTATCGCCGCAGGGCTTCTCCACGACACCATCGAAGACGCGGGTGTGAAGCCGCAAACCATCGAAGAGCAATTCGGCACCGACGTGCTCTCACTCGTCGAAGGCGTTACAAAGCTCGGAACTCTGCGCTATCGCGGGATGGAACGCCACACCGAATCACTGCGCAAGCTTTTTGCCGCGACCGCCAAAGACATCCGCGTACTCATCATTAAATTAATGGACCGCCTCCACAATGCGCGCACACTCGAGCACGTACCGAAGATCGAAAAGCGAACGCGCATCGCACTCGAAACGCTGGAAATTTATGCGCCGATTGCAGACCGTCTCGGTATGTCGGTAGCAAAACAGGAGCTCGAAGACGCCGCATTCCCGTGGGCACACCCGAAGGAATACGAAAAGACGCGCGAGCTTTTGAAAGAGCGCCGACACGAGAACGAAAAACGACTGGAAAAGACCGAGCACGATATGAAGCGCGAACTCGCGGACGCGGGTATCCGGAACTTCCGCACCGAAGCACGCATCAAGGGTATATACAGTCTCTATCGCAAGCTCGAGCGAAAAGACTGGGACATAACCAAGATCTACGATATCCTCGCGCTTCGCGTAATTTTCCCCACCGTTGCGGATTGTTACTCGGCACTCGGCATTATTCACGGCCACTGGCGTCCGGTTCCGGGAAAGATAAAAGACTACATTGCCTTCCCGAAACCAAACGGCTACCAGTCAATTCATACCACCGTGTACACGGGAGACGGCGGCGCGCTCGAAATGCAGTTGCGCACCGAAGCGCAGCACCGCGAGGCGCTCTACGGTATCGCATCGCACCTTACCTACAAAGATGTCCAGACGGGCGGTAACAAACGCGGCTCGCTCGAGTGGATGCGACAATTCTTTCCCGGTCTTCGAAAGGATGCGGGGCAGCCCGCGGCCGAATTGGAAACGGGTGCCGTGCCGGATTGGGTGCAGGAGCTCGCACACGTGCAGCACCCGGGCGAAGCCACCGACGAGTATTTGGATACACTGAAGAGCGATTTCTTTAGTCACCGCGTATTCGTGTTCACCCCGAAGGGCGACGTTATCGACCTCCCGATCGCGGCAACACCCATCGACTTCGCCTATGCGGTCCACTCCGACCTCGGCAATAAAATGTCGGGAGCTCGCGTGAACGGCAAGATGGTCGCCCTCGACACCTCGCTTCGAAACGGCGACATGGTGGAAATAATCACCAAGGCCTCCAGCAAGCCCTCCAGAAAGTGGCACGACATAGCAAAAACAAATATGGCGAAAAAGCACATACGCGCGGCGCTCGCGCAGGAAAAACGCCAAGGCTCCTAGTTCCCGACTGCTAGAGACTGAAGTTCTTCACCGAGTATAGGTCGTCTTCCTCTTTTGTTTGCTCGGGAGTCGGCTCGGGTTGCGGTTCCGGCATTACCTCTTGTTCGAGGGGTGTAGAGGGCTCTGAGGGCGCGCTCGCTGCTTCTTGCACGACGGCGGCAACTGCAGGGGCAGCTGCGGCACCGGCTTGGGGCGAGGTAAGCGCGATGCACAAATTCGTGAGATCTTCGGGGGAGAAGAAGTCGATATGGAGTTTGCCGCCCGTGTCTTTTTTCTCTATTCGCACACGCGTACCCAAGCGCTCGGAGAGCTGCTTTTCGAGCGACATGAGATCGGGCGAAACGAGCGCCTTATGACGCACGCGCTCAATGGCCACGCGACGCGCAAGCGCTTCGGCATCGCGCACGGTGAGGCGGCGTTCAATGATCTCTTTAAATAGGGTTATCTGTTCCGCAATGCGATCGGCGAGCATGAGAAGCGGGCGTGTGTGGCCTTCCGATATTTCCCCGCTCTCGAGTGCAGTTTGCATGCTCTCCGGTAACGCAAGAATGCGCAGCGTATTGGAAACGTATTCACGGCTTTTGCCGACGCGCACGCCGATCTCTTTGTGCTGCAATCCGAATTGGTCGACGAGTTGTTTGAACGCTTTGGCACGGTCGAGTGCATTGAGGTCTTCGCGCTGTAAGTTCTCGATGATGGCGAGTTCGAGCTTCATTCGGTCGGAATCCTCTGCGGTGCGAATAACAACGGGCACCATGGTGAGTCCGGCGAGTTTCGATGCTCGCAGTCGACGTTCTCCCGCTATAAGTTCATAAAACACAGAAATTCCCTCGCCCGGTCGCTCTACTTCTTTTCGCGTTACGGTGAGCGGCTGGAGTACCCCGTATTGTCGGATACTCTCCGCGAGCGAGGCAAGCGCCGCCTCGTCGAAGGTTTTTCGCGGTTGAAACGGGTTCGGGTTTATCCGACCTACTTCTACCCAGAATATTGAGTCCATCATTCCGCCTGCCATATGACGCGATTGTAACATGCGTGTTTTTCGTACAATTCAGTAACAGGTGGGACTTGGTCACAAATAATTCAAGCCCCGTCGGGCTTGAATTTTCGCGACCCCGGCTCGCGGCCTCGCCTACTGGCTCGGAACCCGCTCCGCCTTTCGAGTCCCACTTCCGTGCCGCAAAATTAAAAAGACGGGACATGCCCGTCTTTTTAATTTTGTGTGCCGGAAGTGGGACTCGAACCCACAAGCCTTGCGGCGCACGATTTTGAGTCGTGTGCGTATACCAATTCCGCCATTCCGGCCCGCGGACAATAATACTGCATTACCGTCTCCCGAACCAACGGTAGCGGTTCCTTGCAACAATGCGGTATACGAGGGCCACAGCCTGTTTAATACCCGGAAAGGCCACTACCGGTGCTAGCCAGTACCATCGCGGGTGCCACCTCAGAATCACGACAATCGCCTCAACACCGCTGAAAACGTTGCCGTTCTCGTCCATGGCATGCATTTCGTGCACCAGCGCCTCTTTCGTGATTCCGGAGGGTAAATCAGAAGATGAGCCTATCGTGTCCGCATCCATCTCTGCACGAATTTTCTTTGCCGCCGCATCACAGAGTACGCACGAGTCGTCGTAGTAGACCGAACGGCGAGCGGGGTGGTCAGCGTGATTATCCATACAAAGTATTGTACTGTGCCGCCATGAATAGACGACAAGTAAAAATTGTGGTGATTGTAGGGCCTACCGCTTCCGGCAAAAGCGCGCTTGCGATACGCCTGGCCAAGAGATTCAACGGCGAGGTGGTTTCTGCTGATTCTCGCCAGGTATACAAGGGGCTCAACATCGGTACCGGGAAAGTAACAAAAAAAGAAATGCGGGGCATTCCTCACCACCTGCTCGATGTGACTTCTCCCAAAAAGAATTTTTCAGCCGGAGACTTTGTGCGACTCGCTCGTTCTGCGATTTCCGACATTCATGCACGAGGCAAACTGCCTGTCATTACGGGCGGAACATTTTTTTACATCGATGCACTGCTTGGTCGCATCGAACTTGCCGATGTAGCACCGAATCCTATGCTCCGCGCATCGCTTTCAAAGAAATCCGCTGCTCAGCTCTTTGCGCTACTTAAAAAGAAAGACTCGAAGCGCGCCAAGATGATGGATACACCGAGTGAGCGCAACAACTCCGTGCGCCTCATCCGCGCCATCGAAGTCGCCTCCTCCCCCCGCCCCAAAAAAAGCTCGAGGTTAAACCTCGAGAGTTTTGGGGTGATGTGGGTGGGGGTGTCGCCGAGCGCGACAGTCTTAGAGAAGAAAATACGCGCTCGGCTCATTGCCCGACTGAAAACGGGGATGGTCGCTGAGGCTCGGAGATTGAAAAGAGAGGGGGTTAGTTACAAGCGCATGCGAGAACTCGGACTCGAATATCGCTCGCTTGCGGACCTGCTCGAAAAGAAAATAACAAAGGAGCAATTCGTGGAAACGCTCTATAGCGAGATCCGTCGCTATGCGCGTAAGCAGACCGGTTACTGGAACCGGAATCGCGATATTGAATGGTTCGATCCGAAAGACGTTACGCGGATCGCCACCCGCGTTCAAGGATGGCTTCGGAAATGACCCCGTCTTTGATCAATATGGAAAGATAGCTGTCGAGATCCGGTAGTTCCTTAAGCTCTGTAAACGGCAGCCACTGAAACTCGGTGTGTTCGGGGCTGAGCTTCGGCTCACCGTCTGCCGTTCCCGAGTATGTGAGGCGCACTACATGAAGCTGTTTATGTTCCGGCATGAGGTCTTGTGCGGCAAGAAGCCGCGGAGAGCTTGTCATCGTGAGCCCCGTTTCCTCCTGAACTTCGCGCGTAAGATTGCTTATGAGCTCCGAACCGGCATCGATACGGCCGCCCGGTATATCCCATTTGAGCTGTTTCTGTTGTTCGGGGTCCGGCGCGCGACGAAGCAGCAGATACTTCCCTTCGGAATTTCTGAGCAGTACTTTGACGCCGACTTGTAGTTCCATACGTTATCGAATGAGGTCGAGCAGGTAGTGGCCGAAAATGCCGATACCGATGATGGCGGCAGTGAGTGAGGAAATGAGCACCGCTGCAGCGGCCACATCTTTAGTATCCCGAGCGTAGGGGTGATATTCGGGCGATGTGAGATCGATATCAATTTCTATCGCGGTGTTGAAGGCCTCGGCCGTGAGCACCATGCCGCCTGCAAAGGTGAGCAGCATCCAGTCGATGTATGCGATATCAAAATATATTCCCATTGCAACAGCAGCGGCAAGCACTACCAAATGCACCCACGCGTTGTGCGTCGTTCTTAGAAATATCCATAACCCACGGCCTGCGTGAGTAAAGCTCTTTGCACGCTTAACGATGGAGAACGATTCGGCAGTCTCTGTATCTTGGTTTTCCATAGAGTGGCGGGCGATGAGGGAATCGAACCCCCACTAACGGTTTTGGAGACCGTTGTTCTACCACTAAACTAATCGCCCTTACGTCGCCAAGTATAGAGGTACGAGGCCATTTTAGAAAGAGTCCGGTTTCCCGGACTCTTTCTTTTTGATTATTTCTTTGCTTCCTTGAAGATGACGTGCTTTCGGAGCTTTGCGCTGTACTTTTTCAGCTCGACTTTCCGGGTCACGAGCTTGCGGTTTTTGCGCGTCCAATACACCTCTCCGGTGGCTGCGTGTTTGAGCTGTATGAGCTGATCCTGCGACATAGTTCGAGCACTATACAGAATAGTCCCCTATAAATCAACCCCTCTGAAGGGCTCTGTTTAAGCCCAGAAATGCTCGAAATGCGAGAGCATTGCTGTGGTACTGCATATGCCGCCACCGGTGAGCCCGTTGCCGGTGAATGTTCGCATGAGCGTATCGATAACGATCCATCCGCCCAAAATTATGATGAGCCCGATAAGCACATTCCCGAATACCCGCTTACCCTGCTGATACACCTCGGTATTTCCGCCTGCGGTTATGAGCTTCCAGCCGGCATACGCAAAGAGGAATGCCGAGAGGACAACCGCCATAAAAATGCCGAAATTGAGCACATTTTGCGCAAGGTCCACGACCGCACAGATGGAGTCACATCCGCCCGGCTGATTGCAGTTGTATTTATCGGGTACGATCTGTTTCGGAAGGCCTTTGCCTTGCGCACTCACATAGATTGGAAGTAGCAGGAGCACAAACACGGCGATAGCGGCAAACGCCCTCGTCTGTCTGATGGTCATGAACGAATTGTATCACGCGTGGAAATGCGGCATACTGTGGCCACAAGCGTCGATGGCGGAGTGGTCAATCGCACTTGGCTGTAAACCAAGCGACTTCGGTCTGCGCAGGTTCGAATCCTGCTCGGCGCACAAATCAAAAGGCACCCCTTTGGGGTGTTTTTTGATTTGTGTTGCACGAGAGCAGAGTGCTGAGCACTCTGCGTCAGGATTCGAACGCCGGAGCGTTGTGAGGCCACCAGGCCGAACCGCGAGGCGGTGCCCAGACAAACGTTTGCGACGGCAAACGTTTAGTCGAGGGAGAATCCTGCTCGGCGCACAAGGCGAAACCCCACACGATGTGTGGGGTTTTGCGTTCTGTTAACAGAACGACCTTACTGATTCCAACACCACCCCTGCGCTCCATCGACACTGCGCACACATGCAATTGCAGATGAATTTGGCGGGTTGTGCCAGCAAATCTGCAGCGTTCCACTAACATCACACAGATACTGATACGGCTTGCGTGGGTTCTGTACAAACCAGCGCTGTCCCCGCCACTGGTAAATCGGGTCACCGTTTGTCGGATGCCTCCCCACGATCGACGGTAGCGGATTCGGACTTGGATACGTATTCGGTCCGAGCGGCACGAACTGTAGCTGAGGAGCTCGAGGTTGTTGCTTCGGTGCCTGCTGCGGCGGTGTCAACGTTTGTGGTGATTCACTCGGTTTGGGCTTGCGTGATTCCTCATGCCACCACGCGTACACAAAGAGAAGTCCCATGACAACCAGGAACGGCTTCAGGCATCCGCCACCTCCTCCGCCTTCACCCGGAATTACGATGACCTTGTCGATATCTTTGAATACCGGCATCGGTGTAGCCTCCTTGCTAGACCCGATTTCTGTCGAGAGAATGTCACTCCTACTCACGCTTGTAAAGCGTATCGCCGCCGAGCAGCCTTACGCCCGCGCGGCAGCCCTACCGGTTGCGCTGCGTGTTGCGCGCTCCGGTCCCTTACGAACGTCGAACGCGAATTCTCCGTCCTTTACGTCCACTTTTACGGAACCTCCGTCCATCACGTTGCGCGCAACCATCATGTTGGCAATCGCGGTGAGGATTTTGGTTTGAATAAGACGCTTGAGCGGGCGGGCACCGTATTGTGAGCTGTAGCCTTCTTTGCCCAAGAAATCGAGTGCCGCATCTGTCATCGAGAGCGAAATATGTTTTTCCTCGAGGCGCTTCGCCACTATCTCCACCTGCATGCGCACGATGTCGCGAATGCTCTCCGGTGAGAGAATATTGAACAAGACGATGTCGTCGAGTCGGTTGAGGAATTCCGGACGGAAGTATTCTTTGAGCGAGTCGGTCACCTTCTCCTTCACTTTCTCGTATTTGTCACCGTCGGAAACCGCGAGGCCGCTTCCGAATCCGAGCGACGACATTTTGTCGATGTGCTCCGCACCGATGTTCGAGGTCATGATAATGACCGTATTCTTGAAGTTCACGACGCGGCCCTTCGCGTCGGTGAGGCGGCCGTTGTCGAGTACCTGCAGGAGAATGTTGAACACTTCCGGGTGCGCCTTTTCAATTTCGTCAAAAAGTATCACCGAGTATGGGCGATGACGCACCATTTCGGTGAGGCCGCCGCCTTCGTCGTGACCAACGTATCCCGGAGGTGAACCGATCATTTTTGATACGGAGTGCTTTTCCATGTATTCCGACATATCCACCCGGATGAGCGACTTTTCGCTGTTGAAGAGGAAGTCTGCTAGGGCTCGCGTGAGTTCGGTTTTACCGACACCGGTCGGTCCGAGGAACAAGAATGAGCCTACGGGGCGATGCGGGTCGGAAATGCCGGCACGAGAGCGCTTGATGGCATCAGCCACTTTTTGCACTGCCTCGTCCTGCCCGACAATGCGCTTCTTGAGCTCGGACTCGATACGCGAGAGTTTCTCTGCCTCTTCTTCGATCATGCGAGAAACGGGTACACCGGTCCAACGAGAAACCACCGCGGCAATATCTTCGCCGGTAATGTCTTCGCGTAGCACGCGGCGGGTCTGCTGTAATTTTTTGAGGCGCTTGGTTGAAGTTTCGATCTCCTTCTCCAGGTGCGGGATCTTCCCGTAGCGGAGTTCTGCTGTTTTTGTGAGATCGGCCGCAATTTCCGCACTGTCCGCATCTTGCCTAGCTTTTTCCAATTCGGATTTTGCACGCTTGATCTCCGTGAGCGTGTCTTTTTCGTTCTTCCATTTGGTTTCGAGCTCTCGTGTGGAATCACGAAGATCAGCGATCTCTTTCTCGATGGACTTTACGCGCGTGCGGGCCTTGCCCTCGCCTTCTTCCGATTCTTTCTTCAATGCCTCTTTTTCAATTTCGAGTCGTGTCACCTTTCGATGACTCTCTTCGAGTGCAGGCGGCATGTTCTCCAAGGATAGTCGGAGTGCGGATGCCGCTTCGTCAATGAGGTCGATTGCTTTGTCCGGAAGAAATCGCTCCGTAATGTAGCGACTCGAGAGCTGCACCGCGGCAAGAATTGAATCATCTGTAATGTGAACCCCATGGAATGTCTCGTAGCGCTCTTTGAGGCCGCGCAAAATCGCGATGGTGTCGTCGGTTGACGGTTCGTTTATGTATACGGGCTGGAAGCGACGCGTGAGTGCCGGATCGTGCTCAATGTGTTTCTGGTATTCCTTGAGCGTGGTGGCGCCGATAACACGGAGTTCCCCTCGCGAGAGCGCGGGCTTTAGCATATTCGAAGCATCCATAGAGCCTTCTGCTGCACCGGCTCCCACGATGGTGTGCATCTCGTCGATGAACAGAATGATCCTCCCTTCGGAGCGTTCAACCTCTTTCATCACCGCTTTCAAGCGCTCTTCGAATTCACCGCGGTATTTCGTACCGGCAATAAGGAGACCGAGGTCGAGCTGTACGAGTTCCTTTCCGCGCAAACTCTCCGGAACGTCGCCGGATGCCATGCGTGATGCGAGACCTTCTGCAACGGCAGTTTTACCGACACCGGCTTCACCGATGAGTACAGGATTATTTTTGGTGCGACGAGAGAGTATTTGGATAACCCGCGTTATTTCCATGTCGCGCCCGATGACCGGATCGATCTTATTTTCGCGCGCCTTATCGGTGAGTGAGCGAGCGAACTTTGCGAGCGCCCGTGCCTTTTTGCTGTCGTCCACATCTCCGCGAATTTTTCCTTCTTTAATGTCGGTAAGTACTCGTGCGAGCGCGGTTCTATCGACTCGGAAGCGTGAGAGTGTGTCTGATGCCGGTCCGGGGTGCTCTGCAATGCCGAGCAAGAGGTGCTCGGGCGACACGAACTGGTCGTTGAAGGACGCTGCTATGCGCGGCGCCGCTTCGAATACGCGCACCAATTCCGGTGTGAGGTAGAGCTGGAATGAGGGAGAAACGGCAGTGGAACCCGCAGTGCCCTCGATAAGTTCGAGGACGGAGTCAGTAAGGTGTGCGACATCGATCTCTACCTGTTCGAGCATCGGTATGACCATTGTTTCCTCCTGCGTTAAGAGTGCCGCGAAGAGATGCAGGGTGGAAACCTGGTTGTGTCCGCGCTCCACCGCGAGCTGATGCGCCCGATGGATCGCTTCTTTTGCCTTGGTGGTGTAGTTATTGAATGGTGTCATAGCTATGGAGATTATATCCAAACGCGAACCTTTCCACAAATTACATGTGCCGCGTATGAATTTTGTACACACAAATTCGCAGTCGCACAACTCGGGTAGCCGAGATTTGAAATTGTACCATGCTTTACTTTGTAAAGCATGCGCCGTGGAGGTTACGCGCTACTGTGCGGGTTTCTTTTGAGGCAGTAGATCCGCGGCTGCAATAAATCCTTGAGACGATGCCGCGCGTGAGACGCCGGTACTTACTCCGATGAGGTTGCCGCTCGTGTCGACAAGCGGCGAGCCCGCCATGATGGATGCGTCGGCAATATTGGTATCTATCACGGTGCCCGTATCACCTTGCAGGAGCGCAGTTACCAGTCCGCTTGCGATACGTGCAACGGATTTCCCGGAAAGCGCCACCGCAGTCGCGCCGAGTACGGGTTTGACGCTTGCGATGCCGACCGGCTTCCATGAAATGGTTTTCTGCGTTTCCGCTTCTGTGGTGGTGCTAGTTTTAAGGTACGCAATACCGTGTTCCGGATCGCGGCGCGTAACGAACGCTCGCACGCGAGTGCTGTCGGGGAGCGCGAGCACTGCCTCGGGTCTTTCATCAATTGCGGAGCTATCGGTCATGATCGTTCCGCCGGAATCCATCACGACACCGAGTCCGAGAAATACCGGTTCCTCCGCTGAGGAGTAAATGCGTACGATGGACGGACTTACACCGTCGACCGCTTTTGCAATTTGCTCCGACTCGGAAACGACAATGGTTTTTTCTTTGGTGACAACGGTCGTTGCGGCGGCGGCCGGCTGGCCGACCGGCGCGGCGGTAACCGTTTCAACCGTTTTTTCAATAACACGATTCACGGTTGCTGCAACGATAGGCGGCGCCTGGTCCATGAGGGAGACGGTCACGATGCCGGTTGCAATAGAAGTAACGAAACTGACCAAAAGGGTGAGCATGACCACCTGCCATTTTGAGAGATGCTCAATGTCCATGCGGGCATCGTATCACGCGCGGTCCTACTATAAAAAAACAAAACGACCGAGTCTAAAGACGCGGTCGCTTTGAAAGTACAGTGTCGCCCTTTCAGCGACGGAAACCACTAAAGACCAGTCCGAAAACTGAGCGGATGACGAGTCCGACGACCCGCACGAGCTCCCACGGAAGGCGGAAAAACATGAGGCGAGCCATGTACAAGGCGCTGTGTTTGCCGCCGAGGAAACTCACGCCGATCAATACGAACGAGCAGGCAAGATAGATCGTCAGATACTGGATGAGCTGCTGGCTCATGTAGCCCTCGCTGTGGTTGTGGCAGTGGATTGAACGGTCTACATTATACCTCTTTTTACCACACCCGTCAACACTTCACAGATTGGCTTAATATCAGTCTCCTTTGAATCGATGCCAAGTGAGAAGCGAAGCGTGTTTTCTGCCCGCCATGCCTCGCCGCCGAGTGCTTCTACGACATGAGAGCGGCTGGCCTCGCCTTCCCTACAGGCACTTTTGGTCGAGACGGCTATACCCTCCTGGTCGAGTGAGAGTGTTACATATTCGCTGCTGATATTCGGAATCGAAATATTAAGCATGTGCGGAAGTGCGCGCTTTAAATCGCTGTTCACCACAAGCCCCGGAATTCTTGCTTGCAGCTCCTCGACGAGTGCATCGCGAATCTTTTTTACACGCTTCCCCTCGGCTTCCCTGTCTTTCGCGATAGTCTCGAGCGAGGCCGCAAATCCGAGCGCGAGCGCGATGTTCTCGGTGCCGGGTCGCAGGCCCCGCTCCTGCGGACCGCCCTGCAATGTGCGTGCGAGTTCTGCACGATTGCTTACGAACAAACACCCGATTCCGTGCGGTCCGTACAATTTGTTTCCGCCGACGGAACACAAATCCACCCCGAGCGTATTCAGCCCGGTCGACAAATACAGTGGCGCCTGTCCTGCATCGCTATGCAAAAGAATTCTGGTTACCTGCCCTCCGCTTGTCGCAGGGTTTTCTTTTTCGAATGCTCGGATCGAGCGCGAAATATCAGAGATAGGCTGAACTGTTCCTATTTCGTTGTTCGCCCATCCGATAGAAACAAGGACCGTTTCTTTTTTGAGCAGGGCCGTAACCTTATCCGGAGAAATTATTCCCTTCTCATCCGGGTCCACATGCGAAACGCTTCCGCCGAGTCGCTCTATCTCTGCGAAGCAATCAAGGACCGATGTGTGCTCGATTGAACTGACTATCCAGTGTGATCCTGTGAGTGAACGCTTGGCTCGCTCATACGCGCGAGCGGTGCCGAGAATCGCAATGTTGTTGGCTTCGGTGAGCCCACCTGTGAAAATAATTTCCCGCTGCTTTACTCCCAAGAGGGCCGCGATACGCTCTCGCGCACTGCTAAGCGCGGCCTTTGCCTGCACTCCCTCAGAGTGGATTGCGCCGGGATTCCCTATATATGTGCGAGCCTCGTGCACCGCATCATCCGCTTCTTTTAATACCGGCGGTGCACTCGCATAGTCGAGGTAGATGCGCTTCGGTTTTCGGCCAAACCCAATAAACATTTGGCCATTGTACGGAGATGCCGTTCTTTTACAATGTGGCTCATTTGTCATATAATCCTGCGCATCGCGTATGCCTGCGCTCCACACCTATGAAAAAAGCATCTTCACAATCGCAAGAGCGTCCGCCCGTCGTGGTGGTCATGGGTCATGTCGATCACGGTAAATCGACGCTGCTCGACTTTATTCGAAAAGCCAACGTGGTTGCCGGGGAAGCCGGCGGCATTACGCAGCACGTTGCCGCGTACGAAGTTGAGCACAAATCGAAGCGAATCACCTTTATTGATACACCGGGGCATGCGGCCTTTTCCGCAATTCGTGCACGCGGGGCCAACGTGGCCGACATCGCAATTCTTGTGGTTGCGGCAGACGACGGCGTAAAGGCGCAAACACTCGAGGCGCTCGCGCAAATTCGCGAGAGCGGAATCCCCTTCATTGTCGCGATAAACAAAATTGATAAGCCAAATGCCGACATGAACCGCACCCAAGGCTCACTCCTTGAAAAAGGTGTGTTCTTGGAAAAACTCGGAGGCGATGTGCCGTGGGCCGCAATTTCCGCAAAGGTGGGTACTGGCGTAGACGAGCTGCTCGACCTCATTCTCATTGTTTCGGAATTCCAGGACTACAAAGCGAATGCATCCGTTGCGGCCACCGGGTATGTGATAGAAGCGCATCGCGACCAAAAACGCGGCATCGCAGCAACGCTCATCATTACCGAAGGAACACTAGAGAGCGGTACCGCCGTAGTGGCGGGGGGTGCCATTGCTCCGGTGCGCATAATGGAGAACCACCTGGGCAAACAGCTCAAATCCGCATCGTTTTCGACGCCGATCACGCTCGTGGGTTTTGACGAATTGCCGGCCGTGGGCGAACAGTTCAAAACGTACAAAAATAAAAAAGAAGCGGAGGCCGCACGACAAGTGACTCTCACAGAAACTCCGAAACCGGCGGCGGAAGTTCGCGAGGAAGGCGGCGAGAAGTTTTACATGCCTGTCATTGTGCGCGCAGATGCTGCGGGCTCGCTCGAGGCGATTCTCTCTGAAATTTCACGCCTGGGCGACGAGCACTCAAAGATAACCATTGTGCAAAGCGGAATCGGTAATATTTCGGAGAGTGACATGAAAACCGCACTCGCCGGTTCGCTCACCGCGGTTGTGATCGGATTCAATGTGGGCATCGACGGTATCGCAGAAACTATCGGCAACCAGCAGAAAGTGCGCGTGGAGAAATTCAACATCATCTACAAGCTCACCGAATTCTTGGAGGAATTGCTGCAAACGTCGCGCCCGAAGCGCACCGTGGAAGAAATTGTGGGCAAGGCTCGCGTGCTCCGAGTGTTCTCGAGCCGCAAGGCCGAACACGTGGTGGGCGGGACGGTGTTTGAAGGATTTTTGGAAAAGAAGGCCGACATTCGCGTGATACGCCGCAATGTAACGGTGATCGGCGAAGGCAAACTTATAAACATGCAGGCCAGCAAAATTAATGTGGACCGTGTGGAAAAAGGAACGGAGTTCGGTACACAGATCGAAGCGCCGTTTGAAATTGCCGAGGGCGACATTTTGATGTGCTTCCGTCGCACGACCGTATAACTACCAATCTCTATGGGATCAAAACGACAGATACAGATCTCTGAAACACTCGCCCATTTGGCGGCGGATTATTTTGCACGCGAGAGCAACCGCGAATCGCTCATTACCGTGACACGCGCCGATGTATCGCCTGACCTCAAGAATGTGACCATCTACTTCTCCGTCATGCCGGAAAAGTATGAGGAGCCGGTGTTGCACTTTGCGCGCCGCAGCCGCACCGACTTTCGCAATTTCATCAAAGATAAGGCGGCAATGCGCTTCTTACCCAACATCGACTTTGTGCTCGACCTCGGCGAGAAAAACCGCCAACGCATCGACGACTTGACGAGAAACTAGTGTGCCGGGGGTGGGACTCGAACCCACACGGCCTGTAACGGCCTGGGGATTTTAAGTCCCCTATGTCTACCATTCCATCACCCCGGCAATGCGAACTATAGTAGCGCTGTTTTGTGTTACAGTACACGACGTTAGTTTGTTAGCGCTACAGAGGGCCATATGGCGAAGTAGCAACGCGACGGTCTGCAAAACCGTTATGGGCGGGTGCAACTCCCGCTGTGGCCTCAAAAAAATTACATCCTGGGGGTCGTGCCCCAAAGAGTTGACCTTCCATCTAAAATGTACTAGTAACTGTGAATTTTCGGCTGTTTCGTTGACTGCCTCTACCCTGCTGATACCCTGCGGGCAGCGCCGCACTGAGCGGTAAACAATCACGATACACGAAGGGGAGGTAAAGAATGGATAAGGGCGAGATCAAGGTGTTCGGCACTATGCGCGGAGCACGACTTGCGGGAGACATCTGCGACCTGCTGCGTATTCCGATCGGACAGCGCAGTTTGGGTCGATTCGGCGACACCGAAGTTCAACTCGAGATAACTGAGAACGTTCGCGGCCACGATGTGTACATCGTCGGTCCGGCGTCCGCTCCGGCGGAAGATATCCTCGAGCTGATATTCCTTGCTCGCACCGCTGCAATGTCGTCTGCGGCTAAAGTAACGCTTGTTATTCCCTACCTGGGATACAACCGACAGGAGCGTAAAGACCGCTCCCGCGTGCCGATCAGCGCCAAGATCATTATCGAGATCCTGAAAACGTCATGTGCAAATCGGGTTCTATTGCTCGATCTGCATTCGGCGGCGACGGCGGCACACTTTGAGCGGGAGATGGTGCACGACCACTTGTACTCGGCAAAGGTTCTCATTCCTCACCTGAAAAAAATCTTGAAGCGTCCGTTCCGCATCGGTTCCCCGGACGCCGGCGGTGTGCCGAGGGCAAGAAAGTATTCTCAGCACCTCGGTTTCGGAGACTACGTTGTCTTCGACAAAACCCGTCCAAAGGCAGGTGTGGTCGACGGCCAATCCATCAAGATCATCGGCAGCGTGCGCAACAAGGATCTTGTGCTCGTTGACGACATGGTGGACTCCGGCGGCACACTGATCGCTGACGCGCTTGCTGCCAAAGAGAAGGGTGCTCTCGACGTCTACGCCGTCGTTACCCACGCGCTCTTTACGAAGGGAACGGACGTATTCCCGAAGGGTCTCTTCAAGGAGATCATCATAACGGACTCGGTTTGTCCGGGGCAGTCGCCCCACTCAACCAACGTGAAGATCACTACCTGTTCGGTCGCCCCATTACTCGCCGATGCGATCGCAAGGCTCCACCAGAACAAATCACTCGGAGACTTGTTCCTGACTTGAACATTTCGACATTCGCGCGCGGCCAGTGTTGTGGCCGCGCGTTTCGTTTTTGGGCTTCAAATTAGGCATAAAATACTATATAGTTCGTTGCGTTTGCAGTACATGCGCTCATAGCTCAGCTGGTAGAGCAGTCGCCTCTTAAGCGAACGGTCCCAGGTTCGAATCCTGGTGGGCGCACAAAGACAGACAAATCGGCCGGGGGCCGATTTTCTGCTTTGTGCGAGACGGAGGCGCGGGGAGCGCCGAGTCGGGGTCGCGCAAAATCGCAGCAGCGATTTATGTGTGACCACAAGGTGCGGGCCGGAGCGATGTCCCGCAAGCTTGCGGGACCGCGAGGCGGGGTCGCGGAAATTCGTTTGCGACGGGAAACGAATTATCTGTGACCACCGCAATTTTGCATTTGTATTTCTGAGCTCTTGGCCCGCATCCCGGTGGATTCCCCCTTCATTGACAGCTCATTTCTACATGGTATTCTTAATGAATCAACCAGCGCTGATCCAGAGACGTAGGGATCGACCTCCACTCCAGCTAACTGCCATTGATACCGACTTCTCAAAAAATTCATTTTTTCAGGAGTAGGCATTAGCCGAGCAACATACACAAACTATGCAGCAAGGAACCATCGCCCGTCTTACAGACAAGGGCTTCGGATTCATCTCCATCGAGGGTCAGGATAAAGATCTCTTTTTCCACTCGAACGAGCTCCAGAACGTAAAGTTCGACGAGCTTCGCGAAGGAGACAAGGTTGAGTTTGAGGTTGGTGAGAGCCCAAAAGGCCCGAACGCCCTCAAGGTCAGCAAGATCTAATGCGGTCAAACAAAAGACCCCGCGAAAGCGGGGTCTTTTGTTATGTACATACTACTTTTGTCCGTACCAGTCACCCGCCCAGGTTTGCATTTGTGCGATCTCCTTCGTTTGCGCGGCAATAATATCGCGCGCGAGTTGCTTCAATTCTTCGTGTTTGCCGTCTACCAATACCGCCTTCGCCATTTCAACTGCCCCACGGTGGTGCACGATCATTTCGCTCAGGAACACCTTGTCAAACTCGTCGCCCGTTTTACCTTTGAGAGCGGCATTCATATCTTCCATCGCACTCCCCATCGACATATCAGTATCGTTCATTTGTATACCGTTCGGCATTACGTGATCGCCGACAGCCGGTTCCCGTGCCGCGACAACATAGCCGCCGCCAAACCCCACCATCAATGCAAGGACCATGTACAGAGCTGAGCTTCGGTGCATATTGCAAGTATACCAATCATCGACAATTCAGATAATCACCCTATGCTGGGCACATGGAGCATTGGTGGAAACGGGCGAAGATATATGAACTCTATATTGATAAGTTCGCGAAAAACCTCAGCGGCCTCCGGCTTCAGCTGCCATATTTCGAAGCGCTGGGCATTAACACACTCCACCTGCTACCGCATTACCCCTCGCCCATGGTCGACGACGGATACGATATTTCTGATTACCGTACGGTTCGCTCCGATCTGGGCACTCTGGACGATTTTGCCGCTATGGTGCACGAAGCGCACGGTCGCGGCATCCGCATTATTCTAGATCTGGTACTCAACCATACGAGCGACCAACATCCGTGGTTCCAAGAGGCGCGTAGTTCAAAGGACAACCCGAAGCGACATTACTACCTGTGGAGCGAGACCGGCACCGAGTTCCCTCTCTCGCTTCCCGCGATGCCGGATGTGAACGATTCTATTTGGACACCAAATCCGCAGACGAGCGATTTTTACTACACCAAGTTCTATGCCGAGCAGCCGGACCTGAATTGGGACAACGAAGAAGTGTTTGAAGAGATGTTTGCCATTATGAAATTCTGGGCTGATATCGGCGTCGACGGATTCCGCCTCGATGCTGCCCCGCACCTCATCAAGCGCGAGGGCACCAATTGCCGCGCGCTTCCGGAAACACACGCAGTTTTAAAGCGCATCCGCGCCCGGCTCGAAGCCGAGTACCCCGAGGTGATACTGCTCGCGGAAGCGCACCAGAGCATCGAGGAAACAAAGCAATTTTTTGGCAATGGCGACGAGTGCCATATGGCCTACCACTTTAACCTGATGGAGCAGATGTGGGTTTCGCTCCAGCGTAACGAAATGCTCGAGGTGCAGAATATTATCGATGCGTCGTTCGATATTCCCGAAAACTGCGCCTGGGCGATTTTCCTGCGTAACCACGATGAGATATCGCTCACCACTATCGAACCGGGCATTCGCTCGGCGCTCATTGCATTCCTTGATCCCGACGGGCTCTTTCACTTTAAAAAGCGCGAGGGAGAGGCTGCCTCGGTGCGCATCGGGAGTATTTTCCGCGGCGATAGAGAGGGTATGCGAAGAGCGTTCAAACTCCTCTATTCACTCCCCGGTTCACCCATCATGTATTACGGCGACGAGATAGGCATGTCGAACCTGCCCCACGAAGAAGGCATCCAGGACAGCCGCAAATACGTGCGCGGGCAATTCGACTGGCAGCTCGCAGAGCGTCAAATGGCCGATACCACGTCGCTCTGGCACGAGGTGTCCACATTCATCATGGGATTGCCCGAAAAGCAAAAAGACCCCATCTAGGGTCTTTTTGTTTGCTTTGGGGTGTTTTAGCTAACGAAGGTGAGTGCCTTGCCTCCCTTGCCTGCGCGGCCTGTGCGGCCGATGCGGTGCACGTAGTCGTCGTAAGTGGTCGGCTGGTCGTAGTTGATGACGTGTGTCACGTCGGCCACGTCGATGCCTCGTGCGGCTACGTCGGTCGCAACGAGAATTTGCACCTTGCCCTTCTTGAACGCATCAAGCGCGCGTTCGCGTTTGCTCTGCGTTTTATTACCGTGAATTGATTCCGCCTTGAAACCGCGGTCGCAGAGCACATTGGCGAGCTTTTCCACACCGTGTTTGGTGCGACCGAATACGAGCACTTTCTCGAATCCCGGCTGCGAGAGCAGGTCGTGGAGTACGTCGAGCTTGTCTTTCCCGTTCGTGCGAACGATGTCCTGGTCAACCATTGCCGCGGTGTCGCGGGTTTTTACCGAGATCTGTACCGGGTTTATGAGAAAGTCTCCCACCAGTCGTTCTATCTCGCGTGAGAGCGTCGCGGTAAAGAAGAGCGTGTGCCGCTGTTTCGGTACGTGCGAGAGAATAAAGCGCATGTCGTCGATGAAACCCATGTCGAGCATGCGGTCTGCTTCGTCCAAGACCACGGTGGTGAAGTTCGAGAGGTCGAGCGCGCGCTGCGACATGAGGTCTTTCAATCGGCCCGGCGTACCGATAACAAAGTTCGGCTTGCGGCGAAGCGTTTGAATTTGCTTGTTGATGTTGGCTCCGCCTACACACGTAACCGCGCCGATGCGCATGAATTCCGCAAAGCCCCAGAATTCGTCTTCGATCTGCGTGGCAAGTTCTCGAGTCGGTACCATAATGAGCACCTTCTGTGAACGGTCATTGAGAACTTTGTTGATGAGCGGAATAAGGAACGCCGCCGTTTTGCCTGTGCCGGTATTTGCGATACCGATAACATCCTCTCCCAAAAGCACGTGCGGTATTGCACGGTCCTGGATCGGCGTCGGTGTTACGTAGCCCTTTTTGATGATGTTCTTTTTCAATTCCTCCGCCACCTGGAAATCGACGAAGTTGTGCTGGGGTACGAATACCTCCTGCACTTCGGTCACGGTTGCTTTATTAATGAATCGATTCGGGTCGATGTACTGACCCTGCTGCCTTGGAGCGCGACTTTTCGGATAATTGGCACGACCGCCTTGGCGGCCGCCGAATCGGGAGCGCGAAGCGCCTCCACCCGAGCGTTGATACTGTTTATACATGTAGTGCCGCATTGCGGCTTCTTAAGTCTAATCCGACGGCCTCAAGAGTCTCATCTCCCACATTCGACTTCGGGAGCGGTCTCGAGAGCCATCTCAAGACAAAGAATACGAGAACGTTGGTCTGTGCAGATTAACATGTTGTGGTAGTATTGTCAACGCAGCTTTTACTGCTGAAATATTGGGCGGATGGCGGAATTGGTATACGCGCCAGTCTTAGGAACTGGTCCTTAATCGGTTGAGGGTTCGAGTCCCTCTCCGCCCACAAAAGTTTTATCGCAACTGCACATTCCCGAAACTCTCCGCATTGCTCGTATTGGTTGCGGAGTCTTCGTTGATACCGAAGGAATTCGTCATAATGGTGATGATGCCGTACACCGAAACCATGATGAACATACCGACGACCCCCCAGAGCATGTGTTGCTTACCGTCGTCGGATACTTCCCCCTCCCGCGAGTTCCAAAGGAATTTCACCATCCCCCACATGAAGAAGAAGAATCCTCCGGCAAATACCAGCAGAATAAGCGGGTTGATCACGAGATCAACCAGCTTATTCATGATCGCAGTTGCAGATTGCATACCCGGTTAGGAAAATGTGCCTTTGTGCCAAGCGACTTGTCGACTTGGCACGGCGAGTAATGCTGGCTTTCGCTGGACGGAGCCATTTGGCGTTTGCATGTTGATCATAAGGATTATTGCCCGCCTAAGGCACATTTCACTACCGGGCATATGCCCGCGAAGTTAGCGAGCTAGAAGGAGCGAATACCGTCAGGGGTGATGGAGGTGTTCTGCGTGACGCCGAATGTGTTCTGGAGGAGTCGGATGATGCCCCAGATGGAAACCATCACGAAGATAGCAATAACACCGTAGAACATGAGTTTCAGGCCTTCGGACTTGTCTTCACCGCCGCCCGAGAACAGGTATTTGATCAAGCCCCAGAAGAACGCGAGGATGGCAACAAGAATGAGAAGTCCCACAAGCCCGTTGAGGATACGGTTCGCAAGCGCGAGCGTACCCAAAAGACCCTGTGCTGCCGTCTGCTGAGCGGCTACGATCGAGGGAAGTCCGACAAATGCGATGGTCGCTACAGTGGAGGAAAACTGGATAAGTTTGGAACGCATAAAATAGAGAAAATAACGTTAGTACTAGTACATCAATCGTATCTTCTATGCGGCCGAGAACAAGGCCTTTCGGAGCCGAATGTGGATAGCTTTTAAGCGTGCTCTTCGTCGTCTGCGCCGCTCGAGGAGTGTGCCGCGACGTAATAGACCACTCCTGCCACTGCAATAAGCGCGATGGCTATGAGGGAAACTGCCATATGCGTTTGCACATACTGCGCGACGCTGAGCAGTACCACCAATACGAACAATATAGAGACCGCCCACTTCATCATATTGATAGCGGTGTCTCGATGTGTCGGATACGTTCCGAGGCGCACATACCAAAGCCCGAGTCCGCCTACCATGAGGAGTACCGAAGCCACCACCATGAGCCCTACCACGATATTGAACAGAGCGATGACAGTAGAAAGCGGCATACCTTATTCGAATCTGATGTTGCTTCCCCCGCTACCGGTACCAGCAGGGGCACCGAAATCGATCTGCTCCTCAGCGGAGGACCCGCCCGTAGGTGAACTTTGTCGGTTTCCGGCTGAGCCGAAAAGCGTTTGCTGCAAAAGATTGAGAATACCCCATATGGAGACCATAACGAACAAAATAATGATACCCCATACCAAGAACTCGCGCAGTGCGGTCCCGCCGCGCTCTCCCGCCTTTATAACGTTGTACGCGGCTCCGTAGAGAAATGCCACGAGTGCCGCGGCGATGAGCACAGTCGTTGCAGTGTTCAATATCTCGACGATCGAAAGGACGAGTTCGCGAAACGTCTTAGGCGTTGCGGCAAGGGCGATTGCGGGAACCACAAGCACAAGAAGCGGCGAGAGGCGCAGTATCTTTTTCATATCAGCCGGTTAGCTCTGAAATGGTCCCACCGATAAGTGAGGCAAATACCCACGCACCGAGTATCAAAATCGAACCGATGACCACGTATACGAAGTTAGTCTTTGCCTTTGAAAGTTGTTCCTGATTCCCCTGCGCGAACACGAACAAAAAGCCTGAATACACGATAAAGAGCGAAATAATGGGCAGCGCCACCATCACCATGACTTTGAGTGCTTTGGAAACGAAATCAGACAAGGAGCCTACGCCTCCACCTCTCAGCGGATTCTCCAGCTGGGCGAGCGCGACATCAACCGCAAGCAGTGAGAGCACAATGGCGGGAACGGAGTACGCGAGAATGCGACGAAGGTAGGTCATTGTATTGTTTCTTGGTTTTTTGTCTGATTGTACGAGTCGAGTAGTGTAGCAATCTGTCTGTCCGCACGCTGCACAGCTTCGCCTAAAAGCAACGATCCCGATACCGTGTCATCAATCATAGCGCGAAAGATCTCGCTCGTTTTTGCGGGATCAGGGTCAGTCCAGGAGCGGACGATGATGGCCTGCTTATTATAGAAGCCCAAATCCGTTGTAGTGGAATGCTGAATTACATCTATTCGCGCGGTGGGTATTTGGAATACCTTCGAGATAGAAGATGCGATGGCGGGAGAAGCGAGTTTATATGCGACGGCGAGCGCCCCTCCCGCATTTTTAGATGTTCGGGGAATGGCGAACGCATACGTATGTCCCGCGGAAATAGCAGCAGAGGTACTCCTACGCTGCGGAACCGGTGCAACACCATAATTGAGATTCGGATTCGCGGCAGCGATCTGCGGTCGCTCACTGACCAGCCCGATATACAGTGCAAGGTCACCCGCAATAAAAGCCTTTCTCGATTCAGGAAGCGACGCATTCCACGAGTACGCAGGTTTTGCCGGGTCTGCGAATTCCGTATAAAAGCGAAGCGCCGCAAGCGAAGCCTGTGCCACGTTATTTTGCGATGGGGCCAGCTGCGCCTGCAGGACGCCGTCGGAATCACGTGCGGTGATCTGCCCGCCGGCCTGCATGACGAGCATGGAGAGAATTTCTTTCGCGTTGTTCACGTTGCGATACTGGCCGAATCCGATCGTAGCTTTCGTGATCGTCCCCGTTTCCGTTTTGGCGGTTATCTTTCTGGCCATGTCCTGCACTTCATCCCAATACTGCGGCGCCCCCGCATACCCTGCGGTATTGAGCATATCTTTGTTCCAATAGAGCACCAGCGGATCAACCAGGATCGGTATGCCGAGAATACCTTCGGGTGTTAAAAATGGAGACGTCGCACCTACGAAACGTGATTGAAAATCTTGCAACGTGAGGTTGGTATACGGGACTTTGATGAGTCGAGACTCTTGCAAGATCGCAAGATCCTCTCGTAGCAGGAATAGATCCGGCCCTTTGCCGCTTGCGAGCGCATTGGTTATCTCGGTGAGATACGTATCCCCATCTTTTTGTACGTACGTCACCCCCAAAAGGCTTGGGTCTGCGTCTGTTGCGGTTCGCAAAATATCGACGAACGATTTCTCGTCGAGCGTTCCCCATATAACAACTTGTCCGACGCTATCCCCGTTACCCTTCCCGACGGCCAGTGCAAAAATGAGCACGCCTGCAATCGCAGAGGCTCCGAACACACACAGGAGTATGACCTGGAACATGGACATGCCGCTGCCTTTCATATGTGTGCGGGTTTCTTACAAATAATGCCGTAGTGATGCGCACCGGCGTCGAACTCGTTCACGTGTTCAAAGCCGGCTTTTTCAGCGAACGATAGTGCGGCCTCTTTTTTTACCACCGCACTCTTGTGCGGTCCCATACCGCCGAACGACTCACTCCAATCAATGATGCAAAGCAATCCATCAGGCTTCAATATACGGTAGGCCTCGCTGAGAATTACATTCTTGTCTTCGAGTTGGAAGAGGAGGTTTGAAATGAGTACTCTATCTACATGGTTATCGGCAATTTTGGAGCCATAGGGTCGCTCCAAATCGCTCCACACTATCTCCACATTCTTGTATCCTCGTTTATGCGATTCATTCTTGATTCGACGAAGGAGCTCCTGCTGCACATCAATAGCGTACACATGCCCGGCATGCGCGAGGCGCTCCGCTATCAAATACACATACGCGCCTGAACCGGCGCCAAAATCCGCAACAACCATGCCCGGCCCGATATCGAGCACACCTACATTGCGCGGCGGATGCGCAAAATTCTCCGTTCTCGCCCCGTAGGAAACGGCATTCGATTCTTGTGAGTCAGAATTATTCATGTCAAAACGCCGAATCCTCTTGGTTCCCCGAGTGTTTTTCCTACGGGGTGAACGGATTCGTCATTACAAATAAGTATACCGCCATAAAACGGCGGTATATCAAGATTTTCTGTGAACGTGGGGATTTATTGCTTCACCTCTTCGTGGTCTTCAAATACAACGAACGATGCCACGGTGTCGGTATCGCGCATCTTCATTACGCGCACCCCCTGTGTTGCACGGGAAAGCGTTGGAATTTCGTCGAGGCCTGTTCGAATGGTTTGCGATTTCTTCGACATCGCAACCAATTCGCCGCCCTTTTTCACAAGAACGTATCCGCCTACCAGCTGCTTTGTCTTTGCCGTTATCGACATCGTTTTGATACCGCTACCGCCGCGCCCCTGCGTTTTGTATTCGTCGAGTGATGTTTTCTTGCCGTATCCGGTCGATGAGATAACGAGCAGCTCCGCATCCTTTGAGCCTTTCGGAATCACACCGGCACCCACGATACTGTCTCCTGAGCCGAGCTTCATACCGCGTACGCCCGCCGCCTGACGGCCCATTTCACGCACGTCGTCTGCCGCGAATCGAATGGACTGGCCTTTTGCGGTTACCAGGAGTGCATCATCGCCTTTGCGCACGAATTCCGCCGTTATGAGTGAATCGCCCTTATCGAGCCCGATTGCAATGAGGCCTGAGCGTCGTACCTCTTTAAAATTACTCGCCGCAACGCGCTTCACGGTGCCGTTTTGCGTTGCCATGATGAGCGAGAGGTCGTCAGCCGCCTTCTTTTCCTTCGGCATCGCCAAAATTGATGTTATTTGTTCGCCCTGTTCGAGCGAGAGGAAGTTCATGATTGATTTACCCTTTGTGGCTCGCTTTCCTTCCGGCAATTCGTACATCTTCAACTGGTATGCCTTTCCGCGGTCAGAAAAGAAAAGCAGGTCCGAGTGAGCGGAGGCGGTCAAAAACTGCGTTACAAAGTCCTCTTCTTTGGTATCCAAATCCACCACGCCCACACCACCGCGTTTCTGGCGTCGGTATTCGCTCGGGTTCGTGCGCTTAATGTAGCCGCCGCTGGTAAGCACGAGCACCGAATCATCATCCGCAACGAGGTCTTCGGCGGAGAGAATCGTTGCTCCGCCTTTTACTATTTTGGTGCGGCGATCGTCGCCGTATTTCTCCACCACTTCGCGAATCTCTTTCTTGATGAGGTCCATCAGTTTCTTTTCGCTCTTCAAGAGTGCCTTCAACTCTTCGATAAGTGCCTGCACTTCTTTCAGTTCATCCTCGATCTTCTGGCGCTCCAGCGCTGCCAGCTTCTGGAGTCGCAGGTCGAGAATTGCCTGCGCCTGAATTTCCGAGAATTTGAACTTGCTCATCAAGCCGGTGCGGGCAGTATCCACATCCTTTGACTTTCGGATGAGGGAAATGATCTCGTCGAGATGATCCAGCGCCTTTTTGAGGCCTACCAATATGTGCTCGCGCGCTTCTGCAATGCGAAGGTCGTACTTGGTACGACGTGTTACTACATCTTTGCGGTGAGCGATGTAGTACTCGAGCATTGCTTTCAGCGAGAGCGTCTGGGGTACACCGTCCACGAGCGCCACCATGTTGTAGTGGAACGTGTCTTCGAGCTGTGTGTGCTTGTAGAGGTAGTTCAATACCGTCTGAGCGTTCGCATTATTCTTGAGTTCAATGACGATGCGGATGTCTTTGGTGCTCTCGTCGCGAATATCGCGAATGCCCTCGAGCTTTTTTTCCTGCACGAGGTCGGCTATCTTGATGATGAGGTCGCTTTTTACGACGCGGTACGGTATCGAGGTCACGACTATTTGATAGTCGCCTTTCTTACCTTCGACGATTTCCGCATTCCCGCGCACAACAACCGGCCCGCGGCCCGTTGTGTATGCCTGCACGATGTCTCGTTTATTGAACGCGATACAGCCTGTCGGAAAATCCGGCCCCTGTACGAATTGCAGCAAGTCTTCGGTCGTCGCTTCGGGATTCTCGATCATGTGCACTGCCGCCTCCCCGACTTCGCGCAAATTGTGCGGTGCGATATTTGATGCCATACCCACCGCGATGCCGAGTGTGCCGTTCAAGAGCAAATTCGGGATGGTCGTCGGGAGCACGGTCGGCTCTTGTTTGGTGTTGTCGTAATTGGCGCGGAAATCCACCGTGTCTTTATCGATATCGCGCAGCATCTCCCCGCCGATACGCGACATTTTTGCTTCGGTATAGCGGTAGGCCGCTGCTCCGTCGCCGTCGATGGAGCCGAAGTTGCCCTGCCCGATAACGAGCGGATAACGCATGGAA
>CAYQQI010000007.1:0-25653 GCA_964419595.1 uncultured Candidatus Saccharibacteria bacterium | reverse complement strand
GTATAGGAGTACACTACGCACTCAAAAGCGCCTCACGAAGCGTTGCGACCTTGCGGTAACTGAGCCCGATGAGCGTCGCACCGGCATCCAAAAATGCTTTTGCATTCTTTGCTTCAACGCGCCCTGCAACTTTGATGATCATCGGGTGTTTCTTCGAGGCGATGTGGTCGCGTATCATGCGGAGGTATTCAAAACGAGTCTCGTCGCGATAATCAAGTGTATCGCCGTCGGGCAAGAGAAAGTTCTCGCGTGTCGTCCAATCCTTGATGCAGTAAATGCCGGCTTCCGCGAGTACATCGATGAGCCACGGGAGCGACTCTTTGTCGTACTGCCAGAGATACGGAATCTGAGAAATTACTTTTACCTCCGGCAAATGTGCCCTAACTGCAGCAAATTCGCGCAAGAGCGTGTCGCGATCGCGGGTCTGCACCGCGTGTAAGTTGATGACGATATCGCCGCCGGATGCTCCTGCATCTTTTGCCATCTTTGCCTGCACGCCCTTTCCCTCCGCTCCGCTCAGGCCGTCGGCAAAGTCGATGAGAACCTCAGGGCGTACCGATGAGCCGTCGAGCAGCTTCACAAGCGCGGCAATTTCTGCAGGATGTGCGAGCGCACAGCGTGCCTGAACACCGGGAGCAACGTTCATTGCGATTTCGCTCATCTCTTTGAGCGGGTCTTCGTACTTTTTCAGCGCTGCGTAATTATTGGCAAACGCGTACGAGAGGTCGAAGCGATCGGCCGGGTCATTGATAGAGGCGGGCACTGCAGGGGCTTTATTCATGTAGCACGCATCCTAAAACAAACAGACCCCTCTGGCAAGGGGTCCGTTTCTTCCGCTCAGGAAAGATATGTTCGCAACTGTGTCATGTCCGCGATGACGGGAAACGGCTGCGAGCCTTCCGTCCATCCGTTCCACTCGTTCGCCCAGCCGACGAATGAGCAGCCGAATTCCGCGGCAGCGGCGGCGTCACTCGCGCTATCGCCGATGAATATGATGTCGCTCGGCATAACCCGTTCACGCTCTGCCACCTGTGCAAAATTCTCGGCTTTCGAGTTCGGTCGTCCGAGCACACTTTTGAACAGATGTGCGATGCCGATGGCCTGCACTGTTCGCTGAAGCGGCTCGAGCGGCGTTGCGGAGTTGAGGTAGAGCGGATGGGTCTTGGCAATATCCTCAAATGCCGCGACAACGTACGGGTCTGCACCCGCTTCGAGGATGGCCTTTTGCACCTGCTCGTCGAAGAGGCGTGCACCACCTGCCACCAGCTCATCTAGTTTCTCTTCCGGCTCGCCGAGCCCGCGATAGGTCGATCGGAGAATGGTAAAGCGGTCACCTTTCTTCGAACGCTCGTATTCCCTGTTCGCTTCCTCGAAATGGGGCTTATAACGCTCACCGTACACGGGTCCAAAAATCTGCGGCCACGCGTCGCGTTTGAAGAATTCCGACATGCGCACAAATACGCCGTCGAAGTCTGCAACGACCACTTTGTGTGTTTGTTCCATAGCGAATGGTCCTCTGTTCCGGCAAAACCTTACCTATACCGTCCCTTTCGGTCAATCAAAATGGTTACGGCCCCAGTTGACCATTCGAGTGAGCCGCTCTTTGAGCGGAACCTTTTTTATCGATACGTCCGCGTAGACGAGCTCATTGCCGTCGCGAACACTCGAGACTTCCTCAAAAATAGAGCCTCGCTCGGACCAGAAGCGAGCCATGACACCGTTCTGTACCGTGAGCGAATCCCCCGCTCGGAGGGTTTTGCGGCGCTTATCTGCTTCGATCTCCAAGGTCCCGTAGAGCACACTGTAGGTTCGCTCTTCCTTTGTGTGGCGGTGCAGCGGCATTTCCTGATGCGGCAGGAGCACGCACAGTCGCTTGCGGTACGCGCGTTCAATGCAGTTGATCGCAAACATGCCCCAGGCGCGTAACTCATCGATGCCGTACGGGTGCAAAAGTTCGAGCGTGAATTCGTGCGGGGCGGTGAGTCGGGCAACATTGAGCATCGCTTTTATTTCGTGGATGGGGTGATAGACCTTGTCGCGAATGGTCGGGGAAAAATCGCGCGACTCGCGCACAAGCGCTTCGTCTTTTTTGTATGCCCTGTCCGCTACCGTCACGCCTTCTTTGAACTCACCGGAGGCGAGTTGTCCGTGACGGAACGGAAATGCAAAATACACATCGGTGCGTTTTATTTTCTGGCCCTTCTTTATCGGCTTCTTTGCGAACACTCCGCGACGCTGTGCGGCAAGGTCTTCTTCTTCCTTCACGTCGTGCTCCCACTCGGTCTCGCCTTCGGTCGCACGAGCTTCTTCCCACGCCGAGATCCACTTTGATACCTGCTCAGGGTTCGATGAGTATGCGTTCAAGGTGATGGTATCCGTCGGCACTCCAACATGTCGCTCGAATACTCGTGCGCCCTTGGCGTACGCTATTTGGATGGCCGACATATTGTTCGGGTCTTCGTGTGTGGAAAATCCGATGGTGATGTTCGGGTAACTCTTCTTCAGCGTTTCTATCTGGCGTAAATGCAATTTTGAGGCCGGTGTAGGATAGATGGCAACACAGTGCATGATGGCAAAGTTTTTGTGGCGATGTTCGAGGAAACTGACCAGTCGGTCAATTTGCGGCAAACTCATACCGCCCACGGATACAACCATGGGTTTATCGAGCGTGACGGCTTTTTCAAGGAGCGGCCAATCCATCGCGGAAGCAGACGCAATTTTAATGATATCTACATCAAGTTCTTCGATAGTGTCCACAGACGCTTCATCGAACGGCGTCGCCATCGATAACATCCCCGCGTCTTTTGTTGCATCAACCAATTGCTTGAATTGTTTCTTCGACATCTTCGTCGAGAGAAAGCGCGGCACGTGCTTGTTCGTGCTTCCCTTTTTATCCGCCGGGTGAATGAACGTATCGATATCACGGAACTGTAATTTTACGGTTGCGCGCACGCTGTGCTTGCGAACGATGGTGCCCATAGCATCGATGATCTTGAGCCCGTGCTCAACTGAACCTTGGTGGTTGTTGGCCATTTCCAGCACAAACAGGTTGTTGAAATCAAACGGGGCTTTCGGAGAGCGTTTCATGGCGAAACTATGCAAGAGATGCGGCAATTAATCAAGCTCGCGTTTCAGTCGACGCGCCATCAATATTTCCGCGAGTTCGAAATCGGCCGGACTATCGATGTTCACATAATTCAGTGGATCGGCATGAAAGTACGTGAGGTTCTTCCCTGATGTGGAGTTGAGTTCAAGAATGGTGCGCGGGCGCAGCACATCCATCGCACCGGTATGAATGTATATCTTGGGAAAGAGTTGGCGCGGTAGATCGTGGGGCGCGGCAAAACCGGTAAAACTCTCCGGAAGCATCGGTTCGAGATACTTTCCGTCTTCCGTCATCTTGAGTGCTTTGTACGGATGCTTCGGTGATTCGATGATGGGGCGTGCCGCGTCCGCTTCCGGATCCGCAAGCAGTGCTTCAACGCCGCGGTCAATATCGTCTGCGGTGGTAAGCGGAGCGGTCGGACGAAGATTCACAACCACCTCCGGTATGTAGCCCTCGCGTTCTTTCAGTTCGTTCAATACGTGCGTGAGGTAATCCATATCGGTCGAGAGGTCGACTGCAAGTTCCGCGGGGCGCATAAACGGAATCTCGCCGCCGTGTTCACGGGCAATATTCGCAATCTCTTGGTCGTCGGTGGAAACAATAACGCGATTTACATGTTTTGAGTTCTTTGCGGCATCCAAGACCCATGCAAGGAGCGGCTTTCCCGCGAGCTCCTTTATATTCTTTCGGGGAACTCCTTTCGAGCCTCCGCGTGCGGGGATGATAGCGAGAATATTCATGCTTGCTACGCTAGCACTTTTATGGCTTAATCGCAACCGGCAACGAGGGTAAGGGAGCATCAGATGCCTCGCATATTGATCGTCGTACAGGATCGTGGAGCGCTTCGTGCGCTTGCGCTCACCGCAACCGCAGCACGCGACTTCGGATGGGATGTTCGAATCATCACCACCGGTGCGTCACGCGGACAATTTATCACTCAATTCGACCTCGACGAGGAGCCGCTCACGGACCCTGTGACCGCGCTGGGATCTCTGCGGCCCGATGTTGTGGTGGTGGGCTGTTCCTCACCAATCGACACGGAGCAAACATTCGCTCTTGCCGCACGCGCGGTGAATATTCCCGTCGTCCTATTCTCCGATATCGAAAAAGCATTCCTGCGCATGCGGAAGCTCGATAAAGCGCTTGTACTCTGCGGCGATGAAGTCGATGCGCAGAACGCACGCAAGGACGGATATCGTGCTTCGGTGGTCGGACTTCGTGAAGCGCTTGCTCCGCAAAAGAGCGAGGCGGTGAGTTATGCTGTCGAATCGTATCGCAAAGGCGGGAGAAAAATCGTACTGCTCGCGGCAAGCGGCCAGCCCGCCCGCATCGAGCAGGAGATCGCCTGCGTGCTTGATTGCGCAGCAATGACGAGCACCCCGCACGCCATCATCTTTCAGCCGAACCCCAAGATCATCAACCAAGCTCATCCGAGCGGAGGAACCTGGGGTGCCCGGTTACGGGATCTGGTCAACGGACGGGCTTTGTGGATGGAAGGACCGGTAGTGCTCTATGCGGACGCAACAATCAGCCCCTCCTCTTCGGCGCTTACCGCCGCGTGCGCGCGAAAGATCGGCATCGGCTTGCGACCTACGACGGTTGAATCGATCATGGCAAAAGAGAGCGGCGTGCTCGAGCAGCTCGCAAAGTATGAGAACGAGTACGGACTCCCCATCATTCGACACCCGGTCGACCTAGCACCGCTGCTTGCGACACGATTGTGCGTCAACGTTACGGCGTTCAACGTTCGTTTGGCATTCAACGCCATTGCGCAGTTCTCCGTCGAATAAAAATAGACGGTCTCGGCTCCGCCCCACTTCTGGGCGGAGCCGATTGTTTTTTTTAAGACTATCTAAATGCGCGAAGCAAAAAGTGGTGTCCGTTCTTTTTTGCCATCACTTCGCTCGAGGGCGTTATCTCACTCGCAAATATAACTATCTTGAAGCCGTTCTCTTTGAGCGTGCTGACCATGGTGGAGAGGTCATTCGAGCGGTTGTCCGCATTCTCATGGAATTCCATGATGATATTTTTCACACGCGAGAGCGTGCCGCTTGCATGGAGTTCTTGAATCACAAGGCCTTCCGCTCCCTCGATATCCATTTTTATCAAGTCGACGTCTTCGGTTATATACGGTGACAAACGCACGGCTTTCACGGAAACCTCCTCAAATTGCGTCGCCTTCGACTTACTCTCAAACACATCGCGCACCGCGGTGGAGCCTCCCGGTTTAGCAGGCTGTTCCCAAAAACTGATGGTGCCTTCCTCATTCGACACTGCCGCTTCAACAACCTCCACATCAGAGAGTTTGTTCGCATCGATATTTTTCCGAAGAGCGGAAACCGCGACCGGCGAGGGCTCAAATACGGTCACGCGAGCATTCGGGTAGAGCCACTTCAGGAATATGGTCGTAACGCCGATGTTCCCTCCGCAATCGATGATAACGGGGGTAATGCTCGTCGCTTTGAAGTAATAATCCCCGAAGAGGAACACTTCGCGAATGATGGCAATGAAATTTGAGAATGATGGCGTAGAGAAGCTCATTCCCATAAAACGTACGGAGTCCGGCGAACTTGCAACGTGGCGCAAACGGAGCCAGTAGTATTCTGAGAGCAAACGGATCTTTTGACCGGTACTCAAGTACTCACGCATGAACGTGGAGCTGATCTCATTGAGGAGTCGTGCGATTCGGATCATGAGACGATTGGCGTAATACTAATGGGAATTACTGTCTTTGACCATTGCGGGCAACAGATCGAGGACCGCTTGCGCTACTCGCTCAGTCGCCTTCCCGTCTATCTTGTAGAGCATATTTTTCTTTAACAATTCCCGCTCTGCGCGTTTGTATTCAGGATTTGCCAGGAAGTTCTTTATTGCCGCTTCGAGCTCATCATCGCTCGTTACGAGCGGTGCCGCTCCGGTTTCGACCACGTGGGTGTAGTGTTCACGCTCATACACACGCGCGATGCGATCCCAATACGGGAGCTCCGCCTCGCCGTCGTAGCCAAGCAGTATGACCGGCGTATCGTTTGCTGCAGCGTCGAGTGTGAGTGTTGAGTCGATATTGATGACAATGTCACTGTATTTCATCGAATTCGCCAAGTGCGCGATATCGTCTCCGGTAAAGGTCCACGCGAATGTGTTGGCAACGCCCATGTCGATGGCGAATTCTTTCTTTTCGGAGAAGTGTGTGCCGGGGCGGTCGAAAATGAAATGTTTCAGTACCATTCCTTCCGCGGCATCCGGATATTTCGGGTGAAAGCGCCCAAGTATCTGCACCGGTTCAGGAAAATGTCCGGCTTCAATACGCCTGTCGAGCTCCGCCATGATGTCTCGCGTGTAGGGTGTTTTCCAATCCCCCGGTATCGCAAAGAGAACGATGCGCTTATTCGGGTCAGCTTTAATTCGCTCCAGAAATACCTCGCGGGTGCTAAAAAGTTCCGGATGCGCATAGCCGTCGAACTGCGGAAATCCGGTTACCGTTACACGCTCATTCGGGTAGTCCCCGATCGCGACCGCTTCCTGCCGATTAAATTCATTGAATACAAGGAGTCGGTCGGCCTTTACGCGCGTGAATGCTTTCGTTGTGAGCACATCCCAGCTTTTTGCCGTTGCGATGGTTGCGACTCCCTGTCGCTTTGCCTGTTTTAGTAGCCGACAATCCTCAGGCGAGAACATGCCCGGGGCGAACAACACATCCGGCTTGTATGTATCAAAGAGCTGCGCGGCATACGTATCAGGAATCATCCCGTATACGGAGCGTAAGAGTTCACGAAAGAACCGGAGGTGTCCCAAAATTCCGAATATTTTTCCGAGGTAGTAGCGGGAAAGCGGCCATCCTTTTGCAAGGTACATGTGTCGTCGAATCTCTGCGGCGCGCGTCGGGAGCGCATTCCATCCGACGAAATACCAAAACTGCTCCGCAGTGGTGGATGCCGGCGGCAAGAGCTCAACCTTGACCTGCTCGCTCTCGAATTCCTTCTTATAGTACGGCATCCTATCCGCACCTCGGATAAGCAAAACATAGCGATGCCCTGAGCGCTTCAGGATATCGAACGTGCCGGAACGCAGTACGTTCTTCTCGGTGTCGCCGTCGTATACGGAAATAAATATGGTTCGCATAGGTTTAGGTGCGTAGTCTGGAGCGGATGCGCAGCATAGCGCGTAGCGCACCGTATCCGTCACGGATCATGCTGAGTTTACTCTTTCGACCGGGAAAGCGGTATTCATTCCAATGTATGGGCATTTCAAGTACGCGCAGCCCCTTTGCTTCTGCCTTTGCAAGTAATTCAAGGTCGAAGAACCAACCCGACTCCTCACAGGTACGCAGCACGGAGCGGCCCTTTGCGTTCATGAGCTTCAAACCGCATTGCGTATCGCGTACCGATATACCAAGGATCACTCGTTGTAGCGCGTTGAAGACGCGAGAGGAAAGTGTTCGCAATCCGGCGCGATCGACGACATCGGTGTTCAAAAGGCGTGAGCCGATGACGATGTCATACGCACCACTCTCGAGCTCGGTGCAGAGCGCGGGAATGTCAGAGGGGTCCGCCGATAGATCGGCATCGATGAAACCGAATATTTCCGACTCCGACTTCTGTGCCGCAGCGACGACCGAACGACCTTTACCGGCAGCTTCTATTTCGAGCACGTTCGCACCCGCTGCATGTGCACGTGCTGCGGTATCGTCGGTCGACCCGTTCGAAACGACAGTGATTCGCGTCTCATGGGGCAGAGATGAGAGGGAGGCCTCGAGCAATCGAACGGCATCTCCGATGATTTCCGCTTCATTGTGAGCGGGTACACAGATATCAACGCGCATATCGCATCTTCACATGGTCGTACATTCTCACCAATGCGACCGCGGAGAACAAAAACAACAACGGCTCCATCGGAAAGCGCATGCGTGCGTCCAGTCCGAGTCCGATAGCGGTCGCTGCAAGGGCTGATAAAACAATTGCCAAAGCGTACGCATATCGCATGGAGCTGCGACTGAGGAAGAATCCGACGAGCGCAGTAAGGAGTACGACTCCTGTGAATGCACGCCCGAGGAGCGGAATGAACTTTTGTCGTGCGAGCTCGTCGAATATCTTCGGCAATCCGCGGAGCCCTTCGGAGAGCAGCGTGTAAGTCGGCGATATGTGGGGACCGTCGGAATCCTGCACGAACCCGAGCATACGAAATTCGTAGTAGTAGCCGTCGTTCAAAAAGAACGAGGCTAAGAGCGCGGTTTCGAGCCGGACGACCGCGGATTTGTTCTGCCACATTTCTTCGAGTGAGGCCTTTCGGAATATCGCACCGTTCTTCGGATTATCGACTTCCTCGCGCGTTATCCCGAATCGCGGGAGTGCCTCTTCTTTCAGTTTGTTCTTCTCTTCATGGTACGGCGTACCATTCTGTAGTGACCGAAGCGAGGAGAGATAGTCCGTGTACACGTTACGCCATCCCGCACCGGAGAGCGCATACACTCCCGCGACCTGGTGGTTGCGGATGTACCAGGGTGAGAGTACCGCTGCCGCACACAGGAGCATCACGAACACGTGTTTGTATCGCCTGTCGCTCCGAATGTATTGCGCTATGGCGCAACCGAGTGAGACTACAACAAACACAGGCAGAAATCCGGGCCGTGTGAATATCGAATATCCGAACAAGAGACCTGAGAGTATAGCGTAACGATATGATTCGAATTCGTACGCGCGGTACGCGGCACACAACCCGCCGAGCGCGAGTATGAGAAATAACGCTTCGGTCTGATACTAAAAACTATAGAAGACCGCGTGCGGTTCAAGCGCAAGAAGTAGCGCGAGAACGAGTCCCACCCGCAAACCGGCGAAGCGTCTCCCGATATCAAAGGAAAATAGCGGTAGCAATATTCCCGCAATGAAACACATCAAGACGCTATAGAGCACGAGGCCGCGCTCATGCCCCATGAAGGGTTCGAGCATGAGCGGAAACCCCGGTGTGCGGAACATCTCAACACGCGTCTCACCCGTGTAGGTCGTTACAAACCCGAGGCCCGCGTGCAAACTCCTTGCCAAGTCGGTATAGACGACCGCGTCGCCCGCGATGAACCCCTCCTCACCTACTGCACTGTGTGCAAAGCCGAACGCGAGCAGTCGCACCGCAATCGCGACACCGATGATGACCAGAAGCACCTGCGAACTTTTCATACGTATCACTTGTCCAGAAATCGCATCGGGTTTCCGACGGCGACCGTATTATCCGGCACATTTTTGTCGCAGAACGTAAGCGCACCCACTACCGCATTGTCCCCGATCGTAATGTCGCCGAGCACTTTTGCTCCCGTTCCGATGAGTACATTATTTCCGAGTGACGGCATTTCGTGACGATCCATGGACTTGCTTCCTATAGTGACACCGTTGTACACGTGACAGTTCGTGCCCATACGCACCAAACGGCCGATGACGATGTCGCTCGTGTGGTGCAGCCGCAGACCGAGGCCGATCTCTGCCCGATGCGATATGTCGTTCCCGAATGTGTAGTACCGCCAGACTTCGTACAATGCGGCGATACGAGGAAATCGCCTGCCTATCATATGGTTCAGTCGGAGGTGAAATACGCACGCAAAGTTGTGGCGAGTGTAGAGACCGAAGAGCGTATGTTTTACCAATCGAACAATGCCGACGTTCTCAGCGACCGGGATATTGGAAGCGTTGAGGTCGGCCACCAGGACTTTGCGGAATGTGGGGGGAATGTGGCCCGCAGCACTGTTCATGTGGCGATAGTAGCACTCTGTGTAAGGGGCAGGAAGGACGCTCCGCCATGAGGCTGGCGCGTAAAACACCGCAGGTGCTAGTATGACGGCATGAAAAATATCCGCCACTCGCTCCTTTACCCGTACTTCGTCATCCGTAACTCGTGGCCCGTCTGGTTCGGCATCCTCAATCGACGCGCCCGCCTCCTCTTTGCCTCCCAGCCCCCGGTCTTGAATGACGTTGCAAAGCGCATCGTCACTGACGTGAAGCGGGACGGTATCGCATTCGCAACCCTTGAAGAGCTCTTCCCCGGCGAGCGGATGCTCGAGAAACTGCAGAACTATATGAAAGAGGGCGACAAGCTCGGTCATCATCTGCGCAAGAAAACATTCCTCCTTCCATACTGGGATGAACAGGCACCGATCGGCATGGATAATCCTTTTTTTGCGATGTCACTACGACCGGAAGTGCTCAATATCGTGAACTCATACGACGGTATGTGGCGAAAACTGAATTTCCTACAGCTCACGGAAACGATACCGGTCGGCTCTGAGGCGCCGCGACAGTCACAACGCTGGCACCGCGATCCGCAGGAAAAAAGACAGATGAAATACTTCGTTTACCTCTCCGACGTGGACGAGGAAGCCGGGCCGTTCACCTACGCGAAACGCTCACAATTCGGCTCCCCCGTATACGGAAATCTATTCAAACAAAAACTTCCGCTCGGTGTGTACCCGCCTGAGGGTGCGGTAGAGAAAGCGGTGGATTCGAAAGACATCGTCTCCGCGATGGGACGCGCAGGGACGGTTATTTTCTGTGACACGGCAGGGTTGCACCGTGGCGGGTACGCCAAGTCAAAGTCACGCTTTATGTTCACCGCATTTTATCCGTCGATGAAATGGACCGAACACCGTCAGCATTCGCTGAATCAGACCGTAGACCTCAAGAGTCTTTCCCCCGCTTCCGCTTTCGCGGCAGAAGCCTAAGCGCTTTTCGCTTTTCGGCGCAGGTGAACGAACACCGTCGTAACGACAAGATTCTTGAAGTGCCGCTCCGGCAGCAGCAATCGTAGAAGCGGGTAGAGCGCGTGCCACGAGGCGATCTTCGGCGCAAAGTACATGAGCCCCACGGTCTCGAATCCGTTCTTTTTGGCATTGTAGAAATAAAAGTCTTCGATGTCTTCCGTATTCATATACCAGCGGTGTCTGTCCATCGGTTTCTCGACGGGTAGTCCGTAGCTATTGCGCATGCCGCGTCCGCGCCATATTTCTTTCGGCGTTTTCTTCCAGCAATTCGGAAGCGAGACCACCACATGGTCCCGCGATATGCGGAGCAGGTCGTCGAACGACGAATGAATATCGGTGATGTGCTCCAAAGTATCCAGACAAAACACGGAATCAAACTCCCCGTCCTTGAAGGGAAGCTTCTCTTTGTCCCAGTCGAACGATTCCAAATCGGAGTTATTTTTATCAACCGTCGCGGCTTTCGAGTCGATCAGCGTATTGATGGAACCGTTCCTGTCCCCGATATCGGCCACCGATCCCTTGAATGCCTCAGGAAAATGGGCCGCTGCGGCTTTGTAGCGAACCATATATTTCGGCTCATACATGCGGTAGTCGGTTACATCCCTCGTTCTGAACTTACTTTTCCCCGCATCAATTGCCGCGAGCAACTCCTCTTTCGGCTTCACGTTGAAATAGTGCGGATGGTCAAAGACTCGCATTACGTGCTCGCGTACATAGGAAGAAAGCATGGCGGCAGTATACCCCATGAGATATTCGGGAAAATGTACAGCCTGGCGGAAGTATTGGTTTATCTCACGGGGTATACAGTGCGATTTATTGGAAATCCAAAAGTACTTCTCGAATGCGGGAAATGCTCGGTTTTTTCATGAGCATGCTGAGAATTCGTCGCTCATCATGGTCGAGTGAAAAGATGGTTCGCGGCGAGAGCGATAAGCGCGGAATAATGCGCTTGAGCCTGAGGTAGCGCTCGATACTCGCGCCCACGGTCGTGAGCAAAATTTCCACGCCTACCCCCGCAACCCCAAAAAGCAGGATGCACGGATAGATCAGTATGAACATGAATGATGCTTTGAAGAGCGAGCCTTGAAAAAGGGAACGCTGCTCCTTGAATGCGGCAAATACCGGAGTGATAACGGTCGCGATGCTGGCAGGGATCAGGACCAGGAGCAATACGAACAGGATGGGAAGCGAAGGGCTGAAGTGGTCGAAGAAGGTATGCACGAACAATGGTGCGGCCAAAAATGCCACGATACACAGGGCTGCACCAAGCGCGAGCTGCGCTTTTGCCGACATGCGAATAATGCGCGCCAAACGGTCCCGCTCTCTCACGTACTGCGGGTAGAGCGGAGTGAGGACGGACGCGAGCGGTAAAAGCCCGACGAGGTTGCCGTACAGTCCGTACGCGAACGCAAACAAACCGACCGCTTCTGTCCCGAGCAAAAGCTTGATGATCCAAATGCGGAAATTCTGCGAAATGGTCCCGACATAAGAAACCCCGATGCCCCACAGACGATGCTGACTCGCGAGATTCCAGAACGCTATGGAATCCGCCGGCTCCGCTCGCCCGAACTGACGGTAGGCGGTATACGTGCGCCACGAATACGAGAGCACGGTCAGGAACTGCGAACCCACGTATGAGATGAGCAGACCTTTGGGGCCAAGATTCATCGAGACTACGAACACGATTAGGAGTACGCATTTCCATATTTCCTCCACAACGCCGTACGCCGCCTGGTCTGCATATCGCAGATACACCGCCGCAAGAACCGCAGAGATCGTACGGAACGGAGTAATGAGGAACGTGAAGGAAACTATTTTCAAGAACGGCTCTATGACGGGGTTGCCGACCAGTTGTGCCACGTAGGACGAAACGAAAAAGAACACTGCCCACATGCAGGTACCCAAGAGCAAGTTCAGAGTAAAGAACTGCATGTAGAGCGCTTTCATGCGCCCCAGATTGTTTTGTGCCCGCTCAACACCGAGGTCTACGGTAACGATACTTGTGAGGCCCGAGAGAAGCGCAAGACCTCCGAGTGAAACTGCCGACATCACGAGCTCGGTGAGACCGTAGTCGTAGACCGTAAGGTGCGTGAGCACGATGAATACGTTGACGATGATGAGGAGCTTCCCTGCAATCATGCCGAAGGAGTTCCAGGCGATACCCTTCCCGACTGTTTGCACGACACTCATAGAGTAGCCTGCAGTATACGCTGTGCCCGTTTTTCCCACGTGAACTCCGCGACAGACTCCCGAGCACGTCCAGCTCGAACTTCGGCTTCGGGATCGTTCAGTGCTTCCCGGATCATTGCCGCAAATGAATGCGCATCGTCGGGGTTCGCAAAATAGCCGACGCCCTCCGGTAATATCTCTCTGATCGAAGGAAGGTTTGATGCGACGACGGGTCGCTCACTTGCCATATATTCAAACAATTTCATCGGTGAAGTGTAATGGACCGATATTTCTTCTTTCGCGGAATTCGGCAGTACGAGCACGTCGGCCGCAGATTGCCATACCGGTACCGCTTCGTGCGGCACTTGTCCGATCACCCGAATATTCTCCGCACTACCCCATTTCTTTTTAAATGCATCCACGTCCGATACTGTGCCTCCTACAAAGAATAATGTCGCCTCCGGTACAAACGCGGCGGCGGCGGCAAGCGTTTCCGCTCCTTTCCACTCGTAGAGGTGTCCCGTGTATACAACGATATGTTTCTCATGAAGTCCGAGTGACGAACGTGCATCCTCACGCGCTCGCCCGCCGAACTGTGCGATATCGACCGCATTGCGCTCGAGGAGAACTTTCTCGGCCGGAATGTGAAAGTTGGTCAATAGTTTTTCTCGTTTCCAAGCATTGGTTGCGAGGATCCACCGCACGCGCGCGAAGAGCATTCCATACATCCACAGAGAACGGTCGGCGAAATCATGCATTTCGTACATGAGTTTCTTTCGCACTACTGAGACAACTAAGAGTGGAAAAGCATCATTCGAGATTATCAGCGTGTCTTGGTCTGTTCGCCACAACACCCATAACAGCGCGAATTTTGAAAAAACCGCGACCGTGAGGTAATTTGCTACGCGTCCGAAAAAAGGCACTCGAGAGAGGTCGATGGTGGGAAGATAGACTACTTCATAGGGCACGGCGCCTCTGTTCATGCGTCCGAAACGGCGCGGCGCAAGTACCGTCACCGACGTGCCCACTGCGCAGAGTGAGCGAGCGTTCAGGTCGACAAAGAGCCCCGCTGCCTTCTCGCTCGGAAATCGTCCCGCGAACAGAATTACGATACGAGGCGCGTACATACGTTAAAAGCGTTTCTTCTCTACCGCAGGGACTCCCATCACCACGGTACGCGGTGCGACATCTTTCGTAACGACCGCGCCCGCGGCCACGACCGCGTCCTCGCCGATGGTTACCCCGGGAGAAATAATGGCGCCGGAGCACAGCCATACGCCATCCTCTATGGTGACGGGCGCTTTCGTGTGGCCGCGGCTCTCGCGCGAGGCTTCGTATTTCAGCCCCCCGGTGTTGATGATGACCCCCGGTGATATACGCACATAATTCCCGATACGTATCGTATCGCGCGCATTCAGCATTACATGATTATTGATGGAAACGTGGCTTCCGACGTGAATGTTTTCCGGCGGGTATGCATCGAGCGAACCGTACACTTTGAGCCCCTCCCCACACGAAGCGAATGTACTTTGCCAATACCAACTTCTGTACGCATTGCGTATTCGCATAATGAGTGAGCGGAACTTCTTCATATCAGTACGGTACGTTGCCCCACGGACGAACACAAGTGCTCAAGTACTTATAGAAACATTGTGTACACCAGCCGGAGTTGGTATCCGATGCGCGCCAATTCGTACGATACGGGCAGTTTTTTTCCGCGCGCAAATAACTGAATTTGGAGCAGCCTCAAAAAGTAGAGGCATGCAATGGCGATCTCACGCAGTCCGAGATGCATCTTTTGCATGAGTGGTATCGCGTGAAGTCGTACTCGCTCAATAGAGAGGTAGTGTGTCCACTTTCGCTTCATATCCGCGACCGTTTCCGGGACAGGTACATACATCGGGTGCGCGGCCCACTGCGCTTCGACTGAGAGGTCCACCCGCTCGTGAATGGGCTTGATAAAACCACGTGCCAGAGATCGATGGAAGAAACGCATTTGCTGCGTCGGGTACGTCACGGCGTGGAGCACAACCTCGCCGTTATGCGTGTACATACGCGGTATCCAATACGCTGCCGGAACCCTTGTTTGAATGATATTCGAGAGCTCCTGTGCGAGCGCCGCGTCTATATATTCGTCGGAATCGAGCCATAGATACCATTGCTCATTTGCTGCGGAGAGTAGCTGGTTGCGTACTGCGGCAAAGTCACGAATTTTCCTCTCGGAGAGATATGCCGGGTCTTGCGATATCACACGAGTACCGAATTCAGCTGCAATTGATAGCGTATCGTCAGTGCTGCCACCGTCACAGATAACGATATCCGAGAACTCCCGAACCGACTCAAGCGCACGACGTAGCGTGTTCCCGGAGTTATAGGTGAGCACACCGACCGTACATGGTATCGTTCCCATATTACTGTTTTCGTGCACCGTTCACCGTGTAGCGATCACGATGGAGGAGGTTCGATGTGTAGGTAAAGTCATTCAGCAATGCAAAGAATTGCGCCGATGGAACTTTGATGAGGTCTTCGTGCACTTCTCCGGCAATGTAACGCACACATTCCAATCCTTTGAATCCTGCAAGCACCTCGTACTCCGCACCTTCGATATCGAATTTTAAAATGTCGATATGCTGCAGTGCGTGCTCCTTCATCACCTCGTCCAAGGTCACCGCTCGCACATTAACTTCCTTATCACTCTCCTTCTTGCGTGCGCCCGAGGAAGACCAGTGCTCATTCGAAACGAAGAACGGGACGCTCTCCGCGGGGGTTCCGACTACCGCGGCCTCGTACACGACCACGTCGTCTTTAAATGCTTCGACGTTTTTCCTTAAAATTGCCGTATTGCTCTGATCGGGCTCAAAGGCAAAGAGCATAGCATTGGGGTGACGGAGTTTAAAAAATATGAGGGTCAATCCGGTGTTACTTCCGAGGTCGAAGATGACACGCGCGTCCTTGAGCGACACATCGTACTCTCGGTCTATGAATACTCCTTCCAAAATGTAGAAATCCAGCAGTCCTTTGAAATGCACCCGAGCTGAACTCCCGTCGAGCTCGAGTCGGAATGAACGAATAGCGCGGGCTGCATAATTTGCCCCCATCGCACGGAGGACCGAGAGCGCAATGTAGGAGCAGAAAATATTCACACGATCGATGAGCCGCTCCCCGAGCCGGGACAGCCGGCGTGCCCGTCGCAGAAATGTTGCAGTGCGCCCTATCATGACTTTTTTAATTCGGACTTCAGTGTCTCTGCAAGCGTTTCGAGGCTGTTGCGCAAAGTGTAGGCGTGCAATTTTTCTTGAATAGAGGTGCGCTCGCCACCGCTCTGTGACAATACCTTCTCCAGTTTTGCGGAAAGCTCGCTCGCCTCGTCATCCGGGAATCCGAACTCTTCTCCCATTTCATCCTGAAAGTCGCGACTCGCCGCAAGCACGAGGCAGCCGCTCGCCGCCGCTTCGAATATCATCTTGTTGTACATACCGCTGGAGCCAAGATCCACGAAGATATCGTGCGCTGCATATACCGCGGGGGCCTGCGCATTGGGTACCCCCGGGGCAAATGTGAGTACACCGGTAAGTCCGTGATCACGCGCTTGAATACCGACACGCTCACTATACTTTTCATCCTGCGGCAGTGCGGAGCCTACGATCGAAGCTGTGAATGCAACTCCGCGCTGCTGCAGGAGCGAAAGCGCTTTCACGAATACATCCGGTCGCTTCGAGGGCGCAAAGCGCGCAAAGAAAAGAATCGAGCGAGGGATGCGGGTTGTGCTCGTGTGAGCAAAGCGCTCGATGTCGACCCCGACCGGCATACGCACGGCATGTTTGAATTTTGCAGTGTAGGAAGATTTCGATGTATAGAAGACCTTTTTACAGAACATCGCGGCGACATCGGTCCAGAAGGTCCCCGCGTAATGATTACGCCAGAGATACAGGGGTTTCCCCAGCATTGCGAGGAGCACCCCGCCAAGAAGAACATACTCCTGATTCATATGAACGTAGACCGCATCGTACTCGTTACGCAACGACCAGAGGTAGCGGTAGAAGCGCAGCACGTACCGCACACGTCCGACGCCTTTTTCTTTACCGAGCGAATGCACGTGAACGTTTTTTGGTAACGAGTGTTTCCCCTCTTTCAAACAAATGACCTCGATGCGCTCAAAACGCGACGAAAGTGCCCGGAGCCAACCGGTAAAAAAACTGAGGTAGAGATCGTTCTCATCCACCACCTGCGTGACGATGAGCAGCCTCATCCCGTTAGAAACAGGAAGCGCAGCTTCCCGCACAGTCGCCACAATATCTGATCGGGTCATGCGGATACACTATACGTTCCTATGAAATTGGCGAGGGGCTTCCGCAGTTTCTAACGGGACGAATGCTTATCCGCGCTTCTTCAGCGTTTTTTTGTGTTTCTGCACGTGCTCCCTTCCGTATACGCCTTCGAGCAAGTCCATGTCTTTATTCGTTCCGACGAGGAGCATGATGTTTTTCTTTTCCGCAGCTTTCAGGAACTCGATCCCCTCTTTTTTACCGACGGTCTGTTTGTAGAGTTTTGCGAACGCCGCGAAATCTTTGATGAAACAGAGCCCGCCTGCCCCGCGTCCGCTTTTGTGTATCGGTCGTGCATAGCGATTCGAGATCATCGGATCCGCCTCAACCGCTTTTTGGATGGGCTCCCAATCCGCACCCATCTCCCGCGCCATATCGTAGAGCGCATTGAATGTGAGTATCTGCATAAAGCCACTGATGTTGTGCGAATACTTGATTATCTCCGCTTCTTCGCTCGTGCAGATGTGAGAGAACGGGGCGTTGGGCAATACGCGGTGCACGGCTTCCGCAGCTAAGCGGTACTTCGCACTCGAAGACGGTACACCGATGGTGTTGGCGAACGGCTCATCCGCATCCCTCTGCGCGGTGACAACGCTCAAAAATTCCGGAGAACATAGAACAAAAATATTCGGGAACTTCTTCGCGAGCAATCGGGTGGTACCCGGAAGCAGTGTGGATTTTATGATTGCGGTCTTTCCCTTTCCGACAAGCCTGAGCCCTTGCTCAACAATAGAGTAATCGAACCCTTTGGGAGTAGTAGGTGTCGGGACCGCGACGAAAACAATATCGCAGGTCGCAATTGCCTCTTTGTTGTGAATATATTTCGGCTCCAGTGAGTAGCGAATGACCGAGAAGCCGCGCTTTTCAAAATTGGTCGCGTAGCTGCCGCCCACATATCCCTGCCCGACGAAGCCGATGAGCGGTCCCTTTTTTGTCACCTTTTTCACGGCGTTTTTCTTCATAGTGGCCAATTATGGCGTATTTGAGCGCTATCAGCAATCGAACCTCCCCAAAGACTTGATGACTCACGACAGTCGTGGTATAGTACCGCCGGCCCCACCAACCGGAGAAAAGGCTATGAATCGACAGGGTTTCGGCCTCGCGTTCGATATTGAACGCACGAGTGATACCAGGAGCGGTTACAAGCCCGCCAAGTACGATATGGGCGGCGTGCAGGAATTGTTCGGCGAACTTCGCCTCGATGGGTTTGCCAAAGCCCTTCGCCTCGGCATCGTCGACAAGCTCACCGTCGTCGGCGGCGATGAAGGCCGTTACAAGAACGACAATCCGATCAATCGCGCTGTCGCCATCCGTGAGATGCTGATCCACGATCACGGCATCGATCCGGCGCTCGTGGACGCGGTTCCCTCAAAATCGAACACCTTGGGTAACGTCGGCATCATCAAGGAGCGCTCGACATCGGATGACGACGTTGTGATATCGAGCCTGTACCACATCCCGCGCGCGGCGATGGATATCGCCGCCGAGGGATTGAAGCTCAAGATGATGGCGGCCGAGGCCTACATGCTGCTCGAGGACCCCAAGGCGAAGCAGACCATCATCAAGGCGCTCGGTGGCAACCCGCTCGCGATGCGCTATGCCGAAGAAGCCCAGGGAATGGCAGACAAAGTCCGCGGCACCTACAAGTCGCGCACCGACGTTACGCCGATCACCTGTCCGTCGACCGAGTCGCAATCCGCGAAGGTCTGATCTTCCACTGCTCCGTTCAAAGGGCCGCTGTCAGAGAGCGGCCCTTTTGTTTTTTTATATTTTCTTTACACTCGCAATATCCGCGCAGTATTTTTGTACGTAATCATCGAGCGACGGGTACGGATAATTCTGCAATTCCATCGTTTTGGGACCGCTCACAAACCACTGCTTGAGTGCTGCACCGAATTGTTCGGGTGCGGCAATAATTGCCCCGCTCTCTCGAGCTACACCTACGTCGGTGGAGAGCACCGGTTTGTGCGCGGCAAGCGCTTCGATAATGACCTGTCCGTACCCTTCGTACACCGAGGACACCAGCACGATGTCAGAGAGCTTGTAGTACGGTGCGGGGTCGACAAATCCTTCAAAAAAGACGCGACTATCCAGTCCGAGTTTCGTTACGAGTCGCTCGAGAGTAGTGTATTCGCTTCCTGAGCCCAGGAGTATGAGACATGCATCCTGCGGTGCGGCTTCGGCAAATGAGCGTATCGCGAGTGACACATTTTTCTCAGGCTCGAACCGAGACACCACAAGCGCGCGCCGCGGGAACGTGAGGAATTTTTGTATCGCCTCTTTGGGTATTGTCGCCGTCCTGAAACGTTCGAGGTCGACATAAATCGGTAGCACCGAGACCGAGAGCTTTTGTCCGTATCGTTCTTTTATTTGTGCGGCAACATCCTTCGAGACCACACGCACATGCGCTGCACGGCGTATCACGTAGCCCGCTATCAGCACACGCAATTGATTAATGAATGAATGCGCGGCGTATTCGGGTGCAAGAAAATCGGTATGCAACTGCACATGCAGCGGCACCTTGTGGTGACGCGCGATGAGGAGTGATATGAACCCCGTCTCAAACGGATCCTGCGAAGAAACGATATCGATGCTCATGAGCGTCTTTCCTATCTTGAGCGCATCAAGGTAGCGCACTATTTTATTCGGAGAATTCGTCGGGTACACGGTCACATTTCCCTCTCTGATCGGTGCCTGCCCGGTCTTGCCGCTCATCAAGACGATATGCATCGACTTGAAATACTTCCCGTAGGAAAAAATGCGCTTTCGGACCGGCGAATCGGCGGAAAGTACCGCGAGTTCGGTGCCTATAGTGAGTACCGAATATGCCATATAATGCGCGAGATGGTGCGCCTCGTCTTTCGATTGCTGTATCTGATCGGATTGCCCGCTGTGTTCCGATACATCCATAGGAATAGCCTTACGATCGTACTGTATCACGGGGTCGCACCGCGCTCCGATACCGGCATCTACAACTACCGCGGCAAGTTCATAACCCCGGGGAGCTTCGAGCAACAGCTGGATCACATCCGTACGCATTACACAGTGCTTCCGCTCCGGGATGCACTCGAGATGCTAGAGGGGGGTACACTACCCGAACGCGCGCTCGTCATCACCTTTGACGACGGATACCGAAACTTCTACCTGCACGCGTACCCCGAGCTCAAGGCGCGAGGACTACCGGCAACAATGTACCTCGCGACGGATTTTGTATGCAGAAATATTCCGCTCTGGGTTGATCGTCTCGAGTACGCCATAGGAAAAGGAGAAGGGACGTATGCCCAGATGTGTGCGCTCGACGCCGAGACACGAGCGAAATTCAAAACACTTACACCTGCAATGCGCGAACATGATCTTAGGAACGTGGAGCAGATCGCATGGATAAAATTCGAAGACTTCAATGACGACCGGGCAGTGTACGAACCGCTTGCTCGTGAAGAGATCATAGAAATGCAGGAAAACGGCATTACCTTCGGTGCACACACGAAAACGCACCCTATCCTTACCACGCAATCCGTTGATCAACAGCGCGATGAAATTGAAACATCACGGCACGATCTCGATACATTCGGTGTCCGCGTATCTCCCGTCTTTGCGTACCCCAACGGTCAGGCGGATGACTGGAGTGATGTTACCGAGACACTGCTTACATCTGCCGGCTTTACGCACGCCCTCACAACACTTGAGGGAGTGAATGACGCACACACGCATCCTCTGCGCCTGCATCGCTTCACGCTCGATAACACCGAGGACATCGCAGTATTTGCCAATGTACTCTCCGGCGTGCGATTATTCCTGAAATCACTGCTATGAGCGATGCGCGAACAGAAGTCACCTATTTCAACGATCTAAGCAAAACCTACCTCGGGTGGTACGGAGAGGAAACGCCTGAAGGCTACTCGTTCCGCGTACGACGCGAAAAAGTACTTGCTATGCTCCCCGACGGCACCGATAAGCACATCCTCGATCTCGCCTGCGGTCCGGGCATCATGATCAAAGGGCTTCGTGCAAAGAATTATCGTGTGACCGCCATCGACGCGGCACCGGACATGGTGGAGCTCGCAAAAAAAGAATTGCCCGATGACCCGCTCGTGAGCTGTGCGGTCGGAGACGCGTACGCACTCTCGGTCCCGGACGGGAATTTTGACATCGTGACCGCGATGGGCCTCATCGAGTACCTCGATGACGAGCCTCTCTACTTAAAAGAAACGAACCGTATTTTAAAGAGCGGCGGTACCGCTATCATTACGTATCCGAACGTGTGGAGCCCGTGGCGCATATGGAACCGTTTTCTGCGAGCGGTGGCGAGACCGGGCAAAAAGCCGCTGCTCCTGCATCGCGAGTACACCGTGAAGCGCACCCTCGAGCAGTTCCGTGCACACGGATTCGAACCCACGCGTGTGCTGTACTACAATTTCAAACTCGTACCCTTCCCGCTCGACCGGTACTTACCGCGCTTTACCGTGTGGACGTCGATGCTATTAGAACACCTCGACCATACACCCCTGAAATTCCTCGGCACCGCTTTTATCGTTGAGGCGAAGAAAAAATAGACACGCAGCTTAGCCGATGATGGCAACGAACTCGCGCGCGATATCGTCGAACGTACGCACGGTATTGAATTCCGCGAGCCGCTTTTTATACATCTCGTACGTCTTCTCCTCGGAGAGCGCCATGATGCCGCGCGTCATATCCTCTTCGCTCATCGGGTCCACGATGACACCAAAGTCCCGGAATCGCTCCGCATATCCGCTGTATTTGGTAAGCAAGAACGGCTTACCGCACCGGATGGCGTCGATGATGTAGTTCGGCGTTACGTCCGAAATTGAGGGTAAAACCACTGCATAACATTCCTGCATACGCCGCATCAGGTCGTCTTTCGGCACCATTCCCTCTTCCAATTCAATGTCGGGATGAATGTTCTTGGCGCGCGTAAATGAACGGCGGAATGCTTCGTTATTCTTCAGTGCGATCTGTCGTGTGTAGAACGCAAAGTTCTTCCGCTCCGGTTTTTTTGACACGAGCTTCGGCGGTATCGGGTTCTCGATGATATGCGCATTCGCCTCATCGAATTGATACACGTCACGCCACAAGTCGCGGATCCATTCGCACGAGAATGCAAGATTCACGCGCGGTATGACCCACTGCTGTACGCGAAAGATGAACTGTTCTTTTGAGCCCCACCGACCGCGTTCGCTGTAAATATTCGGAAGCGGTAGCAGGTCGCCGGTGCGCTCGGTATACATCTCCCAAATAAAATCCCCGCCGATGCGTGCGATGACCGGAGTACGTGTAATGAGGCTCGCGATCACGGCGGGAAATCCGACGGTGTAGATGTCGAAGGCAATAATGGCGTCGGCGCCGAAACTATATCGAATGAGCTTCACCGCGTAGAGCGCGTGGCGAAGACCCGTCGGCCAGCTCTTTAAATTCCCGTACAGAACGATGCGCACCTCGTGGCCTTGGGCAGTCAGTGCCTCGGAGAGATCTTTTGAGTAGTACGCGGGTCCGCCCACCTCCGGGGGGAAAATGCCGGTCGCTATGACGAGCTTCATGAGTTCACAGTATCCCAAAGGTTGATGGCGCGCTACGAGTAGCGCGCCACCGAACGAAATATCAAATCTGCTTAGACGCGCGTGCTATGCCGGGCTCGCACGAGAATTGGGCATGGAAAGGAGCGAAAACGACCACTGCACTCCGGAGCCGTAGGCCTGGACCATCCGAAGCCCGCTATCGGCGAACACGACCGGAAGTTCCATCATCCGGAGGGTGAACTCGTAGAGGGGCGCTGCGGGTGGAAAAGCGGACTGCAACAGAGCGTGAATCATTGGTTGCCTCACTTTCTAGTCAGCTAGCAAAACGCTTCTAGCTACTTTCACGGTATCACCTCTCCGCTCGGGTGCTAGTGCCGTTATCCCCGCGCCTTCCACTGCGGAACGTTGGTCTCGATGACCACATGATCCCCGAATTTGGAGCCGGTAACATTCGTGATCGCCCTGCGCCCCGCCGAGGGCGGGAGAGCTGCGACGAGCGGTTCGACGAACAGTTTCGTAAAGAACATGAGGTGGAGTGCGAAGGCGGCGTGAGCAAATATCGTGTGTGCACGCAGCAATCCCTCACCCGCTTGGATGTAGGCCGAGGCAGTAGATTCAAACATCGAAGCCTCCCTGGTTGACGCTTCTTCCAGATAACCTCGTATCACGCATGAGCGCAAGCCTTACTGTTTGATAGACGGCTCGAATATCAGCTCTCGCTGCATTTTTGCGATACTGTTCCAGTCGTACTTTTCCGCTACGAGCGCTTTTGCGTTTGCGACAACCTCGGATACGAGCGCCGGGTTATCGATGAATCGCTTCACTGCCTTCGCGACGGACTCAGGGTCCTGCACGTTACAAAAAAGTCCGGTCGGCGATTTATCCGGGTTTCGTTCGGGGTCGAACAGGAAATCCGGTATGCCTCCCACCGGTGTGGTTACAACGGGAATGCCCGCGGCGAACGCTTCCACGAATGCCACACCGAATCCTTCGATGAGGGACGGTCGTACGAAAATATCGGATACCTTGTAGTACGCCGGTAACTCGCTGTGCTCGATATGGCCGGCAAATATGACGCGTGAAGTGAGCCCTGCATCAGACACTATTTTTTCAAGCGCGGTTCGATCGTCGCCTTGTCCCGCAATGAGGAGTTTTACATGTTCCGGCAGAAACGAGAGTGCACGAATGGTGTCTTCTACCCCGCGCGAGAGTACCAAGCGTGATGCGGTGAAAAGAAACACATCGCCCATTTTTTTACCGTATTTATTCTTGAGCTCATTGATAAGTTCGTCGGAAACCGGGGCGGAGAATTTTGCCACATCCACTCCGTTCGGTATCACATGCACACTCGACGGTACTCCGAGTTTCTGCACTTCGGAAGCAAGAAAATTTGATATTACTTTTATAACACTCGCGGCGCGATACACCCGCTCGTAGAGCGGCCACACAAGCCGAAGAATAGGCTGCCGTGTTTTCATATCGCCAAATGCACGGCCGTCCTGTAATTCGAGCACGTGTGGGATGCTCGGATGGAACAGTTTAAAAAACATTCCCGCAAAACCGGCGTGATTCGCCATCATGGACCAGGTCATCGAGTAGCGATGTTGCTTGTTCAGCGCGTGTGCGGTGAGCATGGCGCTGATGGGGTACATCCACTTTGCGAGTCGAAGCATGAGCGGCATATTTCTATCAGACACTTTCGGGTTCCGTACGCTCGGCCCCAATCGATAGACCGTGATGTTCCCTACTTCCTCCACCTTCGGGAGCGAGCGGTCGAAGCGCAATGTGATCATATGGAACTCGTACTCGGGCAGGCGATCGGTGATCTCCTTTATAGCAACCTCCGCACCTCCGACGAACGGGTTGTACGTGAGTGAGAAAATAAGAATGCGCTTCATCGCCACGTATCGTAGCGAAATCCAGGAGAAAAGAAAGCAAAAAAGAAAGACGGCGCGGGATTGCTCCCGCGCCGCCACACCAACCGATTGGACTGAAGATCAGGTTCCGATGTCGCGAACTACGACGTCGCTCACCGACTTGCCGCCATAACAGGATTGAGCGGGCATGCCGCACAGCGTGATCCGTTGTCGCTTCATGCTGCCGGAACCGATGCCGAACTTCTTCATCGCTTCGACCATGGTCCGCGGAAGATGATTTGCCGATGTGACGAGATAGATGATGGCGTTCTCGCGATTGCCCACCGCCTCGTCGACCATCTCGCGCAGGTACGTCATCGACTCACTCGTATTCGTGCTCGTGGTCTCGAACGAACTCACGCGACGGAGCCAGGCGAGATACGCCTGCTCGCTCCTCCACATTCTCTTCGGGAACGTGTTCGGAAATTGGCCGTTCAGATCGTAATACCGATCCTTCGCCATTTCGTACATGGCCTGAGCTTCGCTCATCCTGTCGCGGGCTCGGAACGATGCGCCCGTAGACCAAATGATATTCGCGTCGAACATGCGCGCTACCCACAAACCCATGGGAATGCGTCCGCCGAACTCACCCCACCACACATTTTCCTTGTCGCCGTACTTTGCCTCAATCGGTTCGCACTTGCTATCGAGTGCCGGACACTGCAAGTCTTCACCGAGCGAGTAGCCGCCGATGTGAACGAACCTGTGTGTAAAACGCATTTCATGTCCTCCGGAGCGCGGTACTGCAAGATGCAGCCCACTGTGGGTCATCCCTTTACGCAGCCATTTCTATACCATTTTTAGACTATAAAGTCAATCTCAACTTCTTGAGCGATTCGATATATCCCTCTACTGTTTGCTCAGT
>CAYQQI010000006.1:0-28538 GCA_964419595.1 uncultured Candidatus Saccharibacteria bacterium | reverse complement strand
AGGCAAACGAGATAACAAAAGCGAAGCGCCACGATACCGACACTGGGTCGCCGGAGGTGCAGATCGCGATTTTGACACGCCGTATTGAGGAGCTTTCTGCTCATTTGAGCAAGAATAATAAGGATAAACACTCCCGACGCGGACTTTTGGGCCTCGTAGCCGATCGCCGAAAGCATTTGAAATACTTGGAAGAAAACAACAAGCGCGCCTACGGTACGCTCGTGAAGAAGCTTGGCCTCAAGAAGTAGGTTTTAGGCTGTAGGGAATAGGTTATAGTTTCTACAGCTCTCCTGAGTTTTTTTTATTTATACATGGGGTTGGAATTTCACTATTCCCTATAACCTAACCCCTAAAACCTTTTTATATGGCAATCATTAAACATCCAGAACAGCGTGTCGGCGTTTTCATCGACACACAGAATCTTTATCACAGCGCGAAGAATATCTACCACGCGCGCGTTAATTTCGGCAACGTCCTCAAGGACTCAGTAGCCGGTCGACGCCTCATTCGAGCCCGCGCCTACGTGGTCACGACGGAAAGCGGCGAAGAAAAAGGCTTTTTCGAAGCCCTCGGCAAGATCGGCATCGAAACCACCACAAAAGACCTCCAGGTATTCTTTGGCGGGGCTAAAAAGGCCGATTGGGACGTGGGCATGGCGGTTGACGCTATTACCATGTCGCCGAAACTCGACACGGTAATCCTTTTTACCGGCGACGGCGACTTCGTACCGTTGGTTAAGTATCTCCAGGTCCACGGCGGCTGCCAGGTAGAAGTTGCGTCATTCGGCCGTTCAACCTCGAGCATGCTCAAAGCCGCGGCAGACCACTTTCTCGATCTCGACGAAGACCCGCGTCGCTACCTCATCAACTACCGCGGCGGTGCCCGCCGAGCGGTGGGCAAAATGGGCGCACCCGAGAACTCCTCGGACGCCGACGTACAGAAGCAAATCGAAGACATACAAGGCGCCTCAGGCATCGAGTAAAAAGCAAAACGGCCGACACATAGTCGGCCGTTTTCATTCGCGCCTCCACTTGAGGAGACCCGCAGCGAGCGATGAGACGGAGATAAAGCTCAGGCTTCCCAAGATCAGATACCAGATAACGCGGTAGCTGAAGGGTGCCTGGCTGATCTGCACCTCGTACTCTGCGTACGCCCATGCGTAGAACGCAAGAGCGAATGAGCTCATGAGAGCGACAGCAAGGTACTTTACTGTAGACATATGTGATCCTCCAAAGATCTGTTTGAATCGAAGAGTTCGCGATGTTTCGTGAACTCTAAAGATCGGGGAAACCTTGTTTCCCCAGTGCACCAGGTGCTACGCGGAACTCTGTTCCGCAAGCGCCTTTTCGATGGTGCTTTGAAAGTGCTTCAGGAAGTCCGCCTCGGTCGCGGCTTCCCGGTCTTCTCCCGGCGTTCGGTACGGCGGATACTTTTCTACACGAAGTATCTCGTCGTATCCGGCCCGATCGATGCCGCAGAACGGGCTAACGAACACCGCGTTCTCCTCATCGAGCAGCGGGTCGCTTGCGCAACACGGGCACAGGCACACCACGACGAGCTTTCGCTTGTCATCCCGACGCGAGTACTCCTGTGCCGTGCGCCGCACCTGGGGGATGATGTCCCTCAGGGCACGAGCCAACTCGGGATTGGCGTAGCCGGTGTGAACGCGAGTGAATTGAACTTGCATTGTCGTCTCCTTCTGGCGCCTGGCGCCGTTAGATGCGGCGGGATGCCTGTCATCTCTTTACCTGGCAATATTATCTGTGCTTTGGCAAGTTTAGTCAAAATAGACGTATATTAGCAATCAAAATAGTTAGTAACAGAGCCAAGATATTGATAGTAGTCAGGAATATTGACTAATATTGTAACTTGGATACGATTCTCATATGGCAATGCCGACCGACGATGTCGCAAGGACACTTGAACAGATAGGCCTTACTGATAAGGAAGCTCGGGTATACCTGGCGCTCCTCGGACTCGAGAGCTCAACCGCATATGAAATCGCCCAACACTGCGAGGTAAAAAAGCCGACCGTGTACGTGATACTCGAAGAGTTGCGCAAAAAAGGACTCGTACTGAAGGTGCCCCACGCAAAAAAGGCACTCTATGCTGCAAAAGATATTTCCGAATACCTTGTCGAGCAGCGGGGGAAGTTGAACGCGGTCCAGGCCATGATCCCGCGCCTGATGAGCATGGGCGATTCGCACAAACCGAAGGTGTATTTCTTTACCAGCATCCGCGGATACAACGAAGCGATGGATTTCAAGCTCGACACGATGCGCGGAAAAACGTTTCACTCGCTCTACGGTAATTCCTCTGAGTCGGATGAGCGCGTTGCCGACATTTATCGTCGATGGACGCCCGAGGCTGTCCAGAAAGGTGTTTCTTTCAAGATCGTCATGCCGCCAGTCGAGCTCGGAAATTTTCCGGATCTCAAGAAACTCGCAGCAGAAGGAAAAGATATTCAGATCCGTAAAGTTTCGGAGTACGATCAGGCCGGACATCTTTCCATAGAGATCGCAGAAACATTTGTGCGCATCGACGACGCGAAGAATGTGACCAACACCATCATCGACGATAAAGCAACGGCAGATGCATTGCGAAGTATTTTCAATATCGTGTGGGCAAAAGGGCAGTAGTCGCGTTTGCTACAATCCGCGGGATGAAGCAAGAAGTTGCGCTCAAGGTACTGCAGACCGGTGCGAATGTTTTTCTTACGGGTGAGCCGGGTAGCGGGAAGACTCACACGGTGAATGCGTATGTGAAATGGTTGCGCGAACACAGCATTGAACCGGCTATCACCGCATCCACCGGCATCGCCGCAACGCATGTGGGCGGCATGACCATCCACGCGTGGACCGGTATCGGCGTGCGGCGCGACCTCACCGAATACGACCTCGACGAAATAACATCTCGCGAGCGTTTGGTAAAACGCGCCGCGGCCTCCAACGTGCTTATCATCGACGAAATATCGATGATAGACGCGCGCACGCTCGCGATGGCGGAACGCGCGATTCGTGCGCTGAAAAGAAATGAGAAACCGTGGGGCGGTATGCAAGTGGTATTTGTCGGAGACTTTTTTCAGTTACCGCCGGTTTCTACAAAAGAGAACGAGAGCGGGGAAGTGATTCAATTCGATGCGAGCGAACCGTCGAAGAAACCGCGCACATCCTTTTCATACACATCGCCCGCGTGGGCTGCGGCGAATCCAATCGTATGCTACTTATCGGAGCAATACCGACAGAACGATGCGCCGTTCCTGGAGCTGCTTACCGCGATACGAAAACGAAAAGTAGGAGACGAGCACCACGAGCTTTTGAGTTCTCGCGCGTCCGCGCTCGATGACCTGCCGGAAAGTGCGGCTCGATTGTATTCGCATAATGCGAATGTGGACCGCGAGAACACGCAACGACTCGGTGCCATCGACGGAAAGTCGCAGTCGTACCAGATGGTCTCGAAAGGTGCGGCCCATATCGTAGAGGCGCTGAAGCGCGGCTGCCTGTCTCCTGAAACACTCACGTTAAAAGTCGGAGCGCGGGTCATGTTCACCAAGAACGCGCTCGACGGCTCGTACGCCAACGGAACACTCGGAGAAGTCATTGAACTCAATGATATCGGTCCTGTAGTACGCACGAACCGGAAGCGTACACTCCTTGCACAACCCGCCGAGTGGTCGGTCACCGACGGCGGAAAAGTGCTCGCACGTATCGCACAGGTGCCGCTGCGCCTCGCATGGGCGGTAACGGTTCACAAGAGTCAGGGGATGACGCTGGATAGTGCCGCAGTCGACCTCTCACAAGCATTTGAATACGGCCAGGGCTACGTTGCACTCTCGCGTGTACGTGAACTCACGGGCCTCTATCTCCTCGGCTACAACGAACGAGCGCTTATGGTGCATCCGGAGGTTGCCGTCGAAGACACAAATTTCAAACTGAACTCCGCCGCGGCGCGAAAACGATTCGAGGCGATGTCAGACGAAGAACATAAAACATTCGCTGACTCATTCGTCACGGCACTCGGCGGCGACATACGCGGCGGTGTTGTTCCTGCGGAGCGCGCTGAAAAAGTAGACACGCGTGTTGCAACGCTCGAACTTGTAAAGAAAGATCTCTCGCTCGAAGAAATTGCGGTTCAGCGCAAACTGAAACCCGGCACCATTGTGAATCATTTGGAAGAATTGAAGCAGAAAAAAGAATTGCCCGCAGAGGCACTCTCGCATCTTATCTCGCCTGCAAAGAAGAAAGATCTTGCGCCCATCATTTCCGTTATCAAAAAGAAAAAACTCACCGCGCTCACCCCGATTTTTCAAGCGCTCAAAGGGGAACACTCGTTCGAAGATATTCGGCTCGCTCGACTCTTCGTCGACTAGCCGAGAATGGCGCGAGCTTTTCGTGACGAGAGGTAGGAGAGCGCAACAAAAACAAAGCCGACGAGTCCGGTTATGGCTTCCGGAACGTCGATGAATATTCCCGCGATCATCGCGAGTGCGAGACCGAAGATCGCCCAGTGTGCACCGTGCTCCAGATAGACGAGCGTCGTGAGTGTTTTTGCACGCACCAGTGCAATCGTAAAGGTGCGCACAAACAATGCCCCAATGCCTAAGCCTGCAATGATGACCGGAAGCGAGTTCGTGACCGCGAATGCGCCCACCACTCCGTCAAGCGAGAATGCGGAGTCGAGGACGTTAAGGTAGATGAAGAGTGCCGCGCCGCCCGAAGCAACGTGTGCTGTGCTGAACGAGTGCGTCACACCTTCCATGATCACGAATATGATCACACCCACGATACCGGCGATGAGCAATGTTGCCGCCTCCTCGTGCGGTACGAACAGCGCACACACCAAGAGCACCCCGAGCGTGAGAGCCAGCTCGATCGCTTCAATTCGTCCCCAGTTCGAGAGCCGCTGCTCCACCGCTTCGATCCAGTGCATTGTCTTTGCGCGGTTAAAAAAATACTTCAACGAAACGAGCATGAGGAACGCGCTCCCGAATGCGGAAATGCCGACGTGCGCGTTGGCAATGTGTGCGCCGTACGCAGCGGCGTCGAAAAAGGCAAGCTTGGCGACCGCGAGCGGCGAGAGGGATACCGCGACCGCCACAATGATGATCGGCAAGATAAATCGGGTCCCAAAAACAGCGAACAGGATGCCCCAGGTCAGAAACCGTCGCTGCCACAGCGGGCTCATTTCCGCGAGGATCTTGGCATTTATGACAGCATTGTCGAAGGACAGCGTGGTTTCCAGAACCGCAAGCAATATCACCAGAAAGAGCGCCTGGTACCCTCCCCAGAAGAACGCCGCGACACACGCGGCGAGAGTAACCAGTATCGGCAGAATAAATAGCCTCATGAGGCAGCATCGTAACACACCGCGGCGCCTTCATTTGGCACACCCTCTGTAGACTGGTACAGTGCCTTTATTAATGGAGTGGCGGACAGATAGGCAGCATGCGGGCACTAGCCCACATACTGAAATCTGGTCGTCACGCCTCGATAACCTCGGGGTAAAGAAGACGAACATGGAAAAGAAAATATATAGCCTCGAGGTAGGGGGCAAAACGTTAACGGCAGAATTTAACGACTGGGCAGACCAGGCATCAGGTTCGGTCTTGATGCGTTACGGCAATTCCGCAGTGCTCGCGACCGCGGTCATGGGCTCACGAGAGAGCAACCTCGACTATTTCCCGCTCTCGGTTGAGTACGAGGAGAAATTCTACGCGGCAGGAGCCATCTTGGGCTCGCGGTTCATGCGCCGTGAAGGCCGCCCGTCGGAGGAGGCGGTACTCTCCGGTCGCATCGTGGACAGAACCATCCGTCCGCTCTTCCCGAAAGGGCTAAAGCGCGATGTGCAGGTCATCATCACGGTGCTCTCAATAGAAGACTACGACACCGACGTGCTCGCAGTAAATGCCGCGTCATTGGCGCTCGCAACATCACACATTCCGTGGAACGGACCTGTTTCCGCGATGCGACTCGAACTCGCAGATGACGGAACATTCATCGTGAATCCGAGCTACAAAGAACGCGAGGCGGAGGGAGTACGCATGGACTTGCTCGCGTGCGGAAAGGACAGCCTCATCAACATGATAGAAGTCGGCGCGAACGAAGTGACCGAAGACGTACTTCAGAGTGCTCTCGAACGTGCGAGCGCCGAAATTGAAAAGATCCAGACATGGCAGCAATCCATCGTAGCGGAACGCGGAAAAGAGAAATTCAACTTCGTAAAACCTGAGGACGCGGAATTTACCGGAGTCGTGGAAGCACTCTGGAGCTCGTATCTCGTACCGAAGATCGATGCGTACAACGGACTGCTTAATAAAGAGGCATTCGGTACGCTGAAATCCGAATGGATGGCACACGTCCTGGAATCCCTTCCCGAAGCACAACCGGGCAAGATCGATGCGCACTACGAACACAAGATGGACGAGTACGTACACGACCTAGCTATCAATGACGGCAAGCGCGTCGACGGGCGTGCGATGGATGAAATTCGTCCGCTCTATTCCGAAGTCGGCACCCTGCACCCGGTCGTTCATGGCTCCGGACTTTTTTACCGCGGCGCTACGCACGTCCTTGCCGCACTCACACTCGGCGGCCCGGGCGACGCACAACTCATCGACACCATCGAGTACCAGGAAGCCAAGAAGAGCTTCATGCTCCACTACAACTTCCCGCCGTTCTCTGTGGGCGAAACAGGTCGCATGGGCGGCACGAACCGCCGCATGATCGGTCACGGTGCACTCGCCGAAAAGGCACTCCGTGCGGTACTTCCGAGTAAAGATGTTTTCCCGTATACCATCCGCATCGTCGCGGAATCGCTCGCCTCGAACGGTTCAACTTCCATGGCTTCCACATGCGCGGGCACGCTCGCACTCATGGACGCCGGAGTACCGATCACACGACCGGTCGCAGGTATCGCAATGGGCATGATGTCGGACGCCAAGAAGAATGAGTACCGCGTGCTCACCGACATCCAGGGTCCTGAAGACCATCACGGCGACATGGACTTCAAAGTTGCAGGCACCCAAGAAGGTGTGACGGCTGTCCAGATGGACGTGAAAGTCGAAGGGGTTCCGCTCCCGGTTCTCGCAACCGCCTTTACGCAGGCGAAAAAGGCGCGCATGCAAATCCTTGACGTCATTACTACCGCGATCCCGGAACCGCGTTCAGACATTTCACCGCGCGCACCGAAGATTCTTACCGCGCACGTGAAGGTAGACCAGATCGGCCTCGTGATAGGTCCCGGAGGAAAAACCATCAACGGCATCAAGGACCGTACAAAAGCAGACGATATTACCATCGAAGAAGACGGCACTATCTTCATTACCGGTCGCGACGGTTCCGCAGAAGCGGCGCTCAAGGAGATCAACGACCTCACCCGGGAATTCATGGTCGGAGACCGATTCGAAGGTCCCGTTGTACGCCTCATGGACTTCGGAGCATTCGTGAAGATCAGCCCGAATCAGGACGGTTTGGTGCATGTCTCCGAAGTCGCACCGTTCCGCATCGGAAATATCTCCGAAGTATTGCAGGTAGGCGACGTTGTACCTGTCGTACTGAAGGAGATCGACGATAAAGGACGCTATAATCTTTCTATCAAAGCCGCCGATCCGGAGTGGGCCGCACGCAAGGGCCTCACACCGTCGGCAGGTGATGGACGTGATCATGGCAGACGAGAACCAAGAGAAAACAGAGACCGACGCATCTAAAACGCAAAACAGTGCGAAGCCGACAGGCGCGCTGCCCGTAGCGGGCAGCGCGCCTGTTGCGTCACCGGAACATCCGCCGGTGTCGCATATCATGCCGCATGCCGAGGTGGTCCCGACTGACCCCGTCGTTGTTCCGCAGAAACCGCCGGTTACGCGCGTCATGCCGCCTGCACCGAAGACCGAGCTCGTGCTTACCACCCCGCCACCGCCAAAATTCGAGAACACACCCATGAGCGCGCCCGAGCCTCCTGCCCCGGTCGCTGTTCCCATACCTCATGCTGCAGACACAGAACACGATACACTTGCCGAGGACGTGGGGCTCACGATACCGAACGCGAGCTCAAAAGTACCCTCTCCGATGCAAAGAGATATAGAGCGCGTACTCGAGAGCATTAAATTGCCGGAGAAACGCACGTATGCTCCTGCGGGTGAGAAGAAAGTGAGACTGCCTGCACCGTCGTCTGAAAAAAAACTCGAACTAATACTCGCGGCAAAAATAACAGAGCAACCCGCTCCACGGAATCCGCAGAGTGCTCCGACAATGGTTCCCGATCAGAAAGTATTTCACGAAGACAAAGAGGTTGCGTCTGTGCACACCTTGAAGCAAGACCTGCAGCACGTCGTACAGGAGCAAAAGATGTCTGTCGTAAAAGCGGTCGCGTTGGAACAAGAAAAAAAATCCAGAATTGAACGGGACCCCGTACCGGTACGCGCTCCAAGCAGGGCACCGGCGGTCATATTTACAATAGCGGTATTTCTGCTGCTCGGCATCGGCGCCCTCGGCGGAGTGTATTACATCGCGGTGTTGCAATCCGCGCCGACGCAGCGCGTGGATAACGCATCGCTTGTCTTTGCCGAACAAACGGTCCCATTCCCGCTCACGAACGATTCCGCGCAATCACTCCGCGCACAACTTGCGCTTGCGCGCTCCTCGAGCGGAACGCTCGGTTCGTTGTTACACATTATTCCCGTGGTTACGGGAGTGGATGCTGCCGGTAAGGAGACCGTACGCGCCGCAACACTTTCGGAATTCTTTGAGGCGATCGGTACAAACGCTCCGGAAAATCTCATGCGAGCCCTCGGTGATGAATTTTTCCTAGGTATACACACCGTAGATAAGAACGCGCCGATATTGGTTATCAAGGTCAATTCCTATGACCGCGCGTTCGACGGAATGCTTTCGTGGGAAAAACAGATGAACTCGTATCTGCAGCCCCTCTTTACTCCCGTGCCGGCGCTCGTGATGGGTCCCGATGGGCTCCAGATTCAACGACCTTTCACGGATCTTGTCATGCGTAATTACGATGTTCGTGCACTCAAAGACGATGATGGAGTCATACAGCTCTACTATTCGTTCCCGACGCGCGATCTCTTGGTCATCGCAGAAAGTCCGTACACATTCACTGAAATTCTCAGCCGTTTGCAGGCAGGAAGGAGATTGTAGAACTTCACTCGGAATTCCGTTTGTGGCAGGTTATACTCCTCGCATGAATAAAATTCCTCAGGTTGAATTAGAAGAGCTGCGCGTATTGCTTGAAGTTGATAAAGAAAACCTCGAAGAGGAGCTCGCAGCGCACGGGCGCGTGCAAACCGATACGGGTGATTGGCAGGGCGCTTCCTCCGGATTCGAAGGAGAGGAGTCTGACCCGAACGACGTCGCAGACCAGATCGAAGAATTGGCCACGAACGTACCGCTCGTCGAGGAGCTCGAAGACCGACACCGGGATGTTTCCGACGCGCTCGAAAAAATGGACGAAGGCGTCTACGGCATCTGCGAGGTCTGCAATGAGCCCATCCCTGTCGAGCGCCTCCGTGCGCTCCCATCCGCCCGCACCGATATAGAACACGCCGAGGAAGCCTAGGCCGAACTGTTCATATGAACGTGTATACCCCGCGCAGAGCGGGGTATACTTTTGGACGTGACCAAGAGCGATATTGAGAGCGGTTTTGCTCGCGTCTACGGCGCTCAACCCGCGCTTCCGCACGCACACCTTGTTTCGGTCGAATGCGATATCATCCGCGGACTCCATGCATTCACTGTTGTCGGACTGCCGGATAAAGCGGTTGAAGAAGCGAAGGACCGTATCGCCGCCGCGATAAAAAATTCTCCCGGAGAATTTGAATCACCGAAACGCAGTAATAAAAAGATCGTATTCTCGCTTGCACCCGCGGAGTTGAAAAAAGAGGGGGCGGTATTTGATCTCCCGCTCGCGCTCTCATACCTTTTGGCCTCCGGTCAGCTCATGTTTGATCCGGCGGGTAAAATATTCGCGGGCGAACTCGCGCTGGACGGGGAACTGCGACCGGTTCGCGGCGCACTCTCCATTGCGCTCTGCGCGCGAGCCGAGGGTTTCACCGAACTCTTTATTCCGGAAGAAAATTGTGAAGAAGCTGCACTCGTTTCGGGCATTACGATTTATCCGGTGAAGACTTTTTACGATGCGCTCATACATGTCTCGGGGCATGCGCACACGATCGAGCCGTACGTAAAAAAAGGAACTCGTGCACCTGAGCAGTCCTCGCCTGTTTCACTGAGCGACATCCGCGGCCAAGAAAGTGCAAAACGCGGTCTTGAGATCGCAGCAGCGGGTCGGCACAATATCGCACTCTACGGACCGCCGGGTACCGGTAAAACAATGCTTGCGCGAACCGCGGTCGCGCTCCTTCCCGATCTCTCCGAACCCGAAGTCATCGAAGTTACTGCGATTCATTCGTATGCGGGTGCTACGCGCGGTGCCGTTACACGACCGCCGTTCCGCTCACCGCATCACACATCGTCGTACGCGTCGCTCATCGGCGGCGGTGCAATACCGCGTCCGGGCGAAGTAACACTCGCTCACCGCGGACTGCTTTTTCTCGACGAATTTCCCGAGTTTCACCGCGACGTGGTGAACGCGCTTCGCGAACCGCTGGAGGACGCGCAGGTGAGTGTTGCACGCGCGCGAGGCTCGGCCACATTTCCGGCGAATTTTATGCTTGTTGCCGCACTCAACCCCTGTCCGTGCGGTAAGTACGGCTCACGTGACTGCACGTGCATGCCTCACGCCATCGATAAGTATCGAAGAAAAATATCAGGGCCCGTGGCGGACCGCATCGACATGTGGGTGCAGGTAGGCGATATGCCGCCGGAGAGTCTCGCAATGAAAAAGAAGCAGTCGGACGACCTCACCGAAAAGGCACGCGCACGTATTCTTGCCGCTCGTGTGCGCCAAACCGAGCGATTCAAAGATGTGAAGCACGTAACCACGAACGCCGACATGCGTCCGAAAGAGATCGAGTCGCTCGCCGGCTTGACCTTAAAAGCTGAAGGAACTCTGATGGGCGCCGCGCGCACCATGAAACTTTCTGCTCGCGGGTACCACCGCACTATTAAACTCGCGCGCACCATCGCAGACCTCGAAGGAGCGGAGAACATCGAACCGGCTCACATGCTGGAAGCGCTTCAGTACCGCCAGCGAGAACTATAAAATAAAAACGGCGGAGCCAGGCCCGCCGTTTCATATTTCGGTTCCGCCTCGGCACTATGCCGCAAGCGCTGCCGCGAACATTTTCTCGAACCGCTCGATGCTCTCGCGCAGAGCCTGCGATTTCTTTTTACGCTCCGGCGTGATAACGCTCCGGTAGTCGGTGTACGCCGTATGCATCCTGATGTCGAACAGAACATGCATTTCGATGCCGATGCGCAGGCACGTCGTCACGTCGTCGGCAATGAGCCGATCGAGATTCGAGGCAAGTTCCTCGCGGGCCTTTTCACGATCGAGCTTGTTCCACCACTCGAGCTTGGCGAAATGTTGCTCCTGATCCTGGAGGTGCGCCGTCTCAAGTGCGTGATCGAGCTCCTCCTTCAGCTCCTTGCTAAAGAAGCCGGTGGTGAAGTTCACTTGGTGCGAAATGTAGACGACCTCGATGAGCGCTCCCACGTGAGTCGCCCGTCTCAGTCCGACGGGCTCATCGAATCGCTCGAGGAGGTATTCCATCCGCAGTCGCAGCAGGTAGCCGCAGGAGCGGATGACGCCGTGTGTGAGCGAATCGGCGGGGTCATACAGTGACTCGGGAACGTGGGGCATCGCTGTCTCCATCCGTTTGTTGCCGGCCTCTACCGTAGCAGTATTCTCGCCATTCGACAATTCCTTGAATCTTCATACATACGGGATAGAGTGCACCTATGAATACACGCAATTTCGTACTCACGCTTATCATCGCCGCTGTCGCGGTTCTTTTTATCGCATTCATGTGGATGCAAAATTCCGCCGGAGTGGATCTTGCGAATATCACACCGACGACGACCCCGGAGAAAACGATACCGACGGAAAATAGCGCCGCCACTTCAACGGTGCTGCTCGCGATGCTCGATACCGCACAAACTTCGAACGGCCCGTCACACGGCTGCGACAAAGTAATGTTCGTGAATCAGTCCGTCACGCCCACAACCGCCCCGCTCACCGCAGCGATGAATGCGCTCTTTGCGCTTTCAACCACAACGGTCGGCAGTTGGTTCAACTATATTCCGCGCACATCCACTACGCTGCAGTTCGATCATGCAACCGTTGTCGGCGGCGTAGCGAATATTTATCTCACAGGAACACTGAGCGGCCTCGCCGGCATTTGCGACAACCCTCGTACGGAAATTCAGATACAAGAGACCGCAAAACAGTTCCCGACCGTTACATCCGTGCAGCTCTACCTCAACAACGTCGCTGTCACGACACTCGCACCGAGCATGCAATAGGAAGTTACCTCATCCGTCTCACCATCTATGACTTCTCAAAAAAACTTCCTGCTTATCATCCTCGCGGTCTTGATGGGTGTCGCGCTCGTCGTGTACGCTATCTCACAGCGCGCCTCCATGAACGGAGAGCCGCGGACCCTGAACCTCTCGGAGTTCGGTATCGCACTCGAAATACCGGGAACGCTCCGCGACCTCACCTACACAACATCCGACGAGAGCGGCGGCGGTCCCGGGACAGTGTTGCATATGAAAATTAAAGAAACGTGTGAAATAGGCGCATTTTTTGAGATCCAAAAGAATGCAATTAAGAATTCGGGTACTACCTGGACTGAGGAGTCGCTCGAGGAATTCTCAATGCCGGCAGGAGCGAATCCCGCGCGCGTAAAAGAATTCACCGACTTCTACCTGGTGTTCGAGCCCTCGCAGGAACCGTGCTCAAGTGATGCGGATGAAGCGCAGAGAGAAACCGAAAAACGCCTCGCGCTGTGGAACTCCCTCGTAACCGCGCACTATATGTCGCAATAAACGTCGCGATCATTGGCGGCTGACGGAATGCCCCGGATGCGAGGCGTGGAGAAAGCGGGTGAGGAGCCGTACTAAATGTACGGTGACGAACACGCGGAGGCTCCGCAACGACGCAGGCGGGGTATACTCGTCAGTTGCTAGAAGGGATTTCGGATGCCGTTTCGTATCTCAAAGTGCAGATGCGGTCCGGTCGACTTGCCGCTATTTCCCAGAGCGCCTATTTGTTGGCCCTTCTGTACGTGCGATCCGACACTCACATACACCGCGGACATGTGTGCGTAGAGCGTTTGGGAACCGTTACCGTGCTGAATGACCACGTAGCTTCCGTATCCTCCGTTGTAGCCTCCTGCTTTGGCAACGATCACATCGCCCTCGGCGGCAGCGAGTACCGGCGTGCCGATGGAGTCGGCAAGGTCTACTCCGTTGTAGCCGTGAATGCCCTGCGTCTTGGTGTAGCCTGCAAGCGGCGCTGAGTAGTAACCGACGGAAGCGGTCGTTGTGATCGACCGTACTATCTTGCCGATGGTTGAGGTCTTTTTTACCGGAACGGGGGCCGGCGTCGCAATCTCACCGTTCGGGATGATAACCTCGGTCCCCACTGCGAGCGTGCCGTTGTCGATACCGTTGTAGCTCACGATTTCGTCGATATCGCCGTCGAACTTCTTTGCGATGGAAGCGATTGTGTCTCCCTTGCGTACCGTGTACTTCACACCCGTGACCGGAAGAATGGTGAGCATCTGGCCCGGCTTGAGTGTGGAGCCCTTCGGGAGGTCGTTCGCCCACAAAATGGTGCTCGGGGAGACATCGAAAAGCTCGGCAATGCCCGAGAGGGTGTCGCCCTCTCGTACGACGTACGTGCTGATCGTTGAGTTCTTGGGTTTGGAAATGGTTCCCGAGGGGCCTTCGTCAGCAACAAGTGCCGAGTCGTCGACGATGGTTATGTCGCCGCCGCCGCTGTCCGGTGCAGGGTTTATATTGAGTGCGGCTTTCGGAAGCTGCATGGTCTGCACATTGCCGGAACCCGAGACTGTCTCAGCCTCAGCAACATTGCCTCGGATGGAAGCCTTGATCACATCCAAAATAGACGCACGGGCAACCGCCGGGAGCATGGTCCCGACTATCAACATCATGGAAATCACAGAGACCGCCATCTGCACTGGTCTGAATTTCCGGTATGTCCGCTTTGGTCTTGTTACCAAAGAATCCTTATTTTGAGCCAAAATACGCTAATGTTGCCGGCCGTTTCACTTATGTATGCCTCGTTCGGGTTTGCGGTATATCCGCGACTATCCGGAGGCGAAGTGTGGTGAGCCGAGTTTGTGCGATGGCGTGGGCAGTCAGGCTGGGATTTGGCTTAAAACCTCATTATTTTGAGGAGTTGCCGTATTCGGAATCAGCAGATGACCATCGACCTGTTAAGGGTAGCCATTCGACTGTTCATAGTCAATTCATAAAACGGCTTGGCGGTGGATAGCGGATTTGTCAATAAAAAGATGAAGCTTACACTATCCGTCGGCTATCAGGTCTTTTGCTCAAAAACCCTGATTTATAGCCATGCTATAGTACATCGGTGTTCACCCCGTTAGATAATTACGTCTGACGGGAGCGAGGTACACTACCCTCATTCCTATGTCAGACAATGCACCTATCGAATCAAAAAACCCCTTATCTAACGGGGCAGGCTTTGAGGGCCTGAACGACATGCAGAAGGAGGCGGCCGGGCACACAGACGGGCCACTTTTGATAGTGGCAGGAGCAGGCGCCGGTAAAACCAAGACCATCACGCACCGAATTGCACATTTGATAGAAACCGGGGTACCGGCACATCGTATACTTGCAGTTACATTCACCAATAAGGCGGCAGGAGAGATGCGCGAGCGAATTCGCACGCTTCTCGGGGAAGGCGGGGCTAAAACGATGTCCGTCGGACATCGTTCGCCCGACCCTTCGCAACGCGAAGGGTTTAGGGGAATGCCGCTTGTCTCAACCTTCCATGCACTCGGGGTACGTCTGTTGCGGGAATTCCACGAAGAGGCCGGGCTGCCCAAAGGCTTCACCATCTGGGACCGTGACGACAGTACCCGGGCGGTCAAAGCAGCGCTCGAAAAAATGTCGGTGGAACAATGGCCCCCGCGAAGCATTCTGTCGGCAATTTCCCGCGAAAAAGGGGATGGTGTTGCACAGCGCGACTACGCCTCGGCACCCAAAAGTTTCCGTGAGCGCACCATCGCGCAGGTGTGGGAACACTACGAAAAGGCACTGAATGACGAGGGGGCTCTCGATTTCGACGACCTGCTGTGCCGCACACTTGCACTGCTGCGCGATTCCGAACGAGTACGGTCTCTGCTCCAAAACCGATGGTCGCACATAACGATCGACGAGTACCAAGACACGAACAAGGCACAGTACGAGATCGCGAGACGCCTGGCGGGAGAGAAACAGAATATTTGTGTCGTGGGTGATATCGATCAAAATATTTACAGCTGGCGCGGAGCGGATATTGCGCATCTGATGGAATTCGAATTCACGTTCCCCGGAGCAAAGGTGGTAACGCTCGAACAAAATTACCGCTCGACCCGCACCATACTTTCGGCGGCGAACGCTGTGATAGAAAAAAATAAGAACAGGAAGCCGAAGAATTTGTATACCGACAACGGCACCGGTGAGCCCATCGTATTGTTCGGCGGACGAAATGAAATGGACGAAGCATGGTTCGTGGCACAGACCGCCGCCGCACTTATTGAAAAAGGAACATCGGCGAGCGAGATCGCGGTCCTATATCGGGAGAACTTTCAGTCCCGCGTACTTGAAGAGGCGATGATGCACAACAGTGTTCCGTACCGCGTGCTGGGCACTCGCTTTTTTGAAAGAAAAGAAGTGAAAGACACGCTCTCGTACCTGCGCGCGGCCATGAATCCGAAAAGTCGCGTCGACCTCTTGCGCATTGTGGGCACACCTGCGCGCGGTATCGGTAAAGTAACACTCGAGAAGATGCTGGAGGGCCGCGAGCACGAGCTCACCGGCGCTACCGCACTCAAAGTGCAGGCGTTCCGAAATTCGCTCACCCTCATCACGCATGCGCTCAACACGTTGCCGACCTCAGAAGCCGTACGGTTCGCACTCGAGCGAAGCGGACTCGAAGCATCGTTCGGGAAATCTGAAGAGGGAAAGGAGCGGCTGGAAAATGTACGCGAGCTCGTGAACTTTGCGACGCGCTACGATTTCGAACAACCGCCGGTGGGAATGGAACGATTGCTGGAGGAAGCCGCGCTACAAAGTGATCAGGACGAACTGGAAGAACGGCAGGATGCGGTCTCGCTCATGACGATTCATGCCTCGAAGGGGCTTGAGTTCGACGGGGTATTTGTGACCGGACTGGAGCAGGGGCTCTTTCCGGCCGTCCGTCAGAACGATGCCGGACGAGACGAGGAGGAGGAGCGACGATTGTTCTATGTGGCGCTCACGCGTGCGCGCAAATTCCTCCACCTCTCGTATGCGGCGGAGCGTATGAAATACGGCTCGCGCGAATACGCCATACCATCGGAATTCATCGACGACATCGATGCCCGACTTATTACGACTGTAGCCCGCAAACGCTCACTCCTCGACGACGATGACATCATTCGGTAATGTCGCATGATGCAGCGCTCCGGAGCCAGACTAGGTCAGCATTTTCTCATTCACTCGTGGGCAGCCCGTGCGCTTGCGCATGCGGTGCCGCTGAAAGCGGGCGAAACATATCTGGAGATCGGACCCGGTAAAGGCATCCTCACACGCGAGCTCCTGTCGCTTGGCCCCGTTGTTGCAGTGGAAAAAGATACAGAACTCATAACAAAACTACGCGAGACGTTCAAGGATAAGCTCGCAAGCGGAAAGCTACGCCTTACTGAAGACGATGTGCGCAATGTTTCGGCCGAGTCGCTCGGACTCGACGCATACGTTGTTGCAGCGAATATTCCCTACTACATTACCGGTGAAATCATGCGGCAGTTCCTGACTGCCTCGTCGCAACCGCGCGCACTCGCGCTCCTCGTCCAAAAAGAAGTTGCGCAGCGTGTCGTGAGTTCGAAAGAAAGTATTCTTTCGCTTTCGGTAAAAGCCTACGGGCGCGCCCGCATTGCGGAAAAAGTCCCGAAGAAGCATTTCTCTCCGCCGCCGAGTGTGGATTCCGCGATCCTCGTCATCGAGAACGTGTCGAAGGATTTTTTCAGTGATATTTCCGAGAATGACTTTTTCCGGGTGGTACACGCGGGCTTTGCATCAAAGCGAAAGATGGTCGTAAATAATCTCGCGGTCGTGTTCAAAAAAGAGAATGCGCTGAATGCGCTCACGCTCGCCGGCATTCCCGATAAGGCGCGTGCCGAGAATATTCACGTGGAGCAGTGGAAGGCGCTCACGCGCGCACTTATTGCGTAACGCACTGTTTTTTATTGGCTTGATCCAAGCATCGTCATTGAGATGCCGGAGTACACAATAATGGGCACAATGGAGACGAGACAGTAGTACGGCGCACCAAAGAGTCCGAGCAGGTATTGTCCGGTGTGTGCCGGTGGGCCGAACTGGTGAGTGAGAGTCGAGGGTGTCCAGATGTAGATACCTCCGACCGGTGGTCCCACAACGGTGTATATCGCCTGGTTATAGCAAAAGATTATCTGATTGATGGGGCCGCCGAACGGATTGGCTTGTGCAGCCGCGGCACCGGGCGTCATGAGCATGAACATCCCGGCTAACATTGATGCAATTGAACGCATGCATGAAGTATACGTCATCCGTGAACACCTGTTTGCCGTAACCTCTGAATACAGGGGATAGGTGTGTATGAGACCCCGCCACGCACGACACGGGGTATAATCCTGATAATGAACTTCAGGCATCCGGTCTTCCTGACGCTCCTTGTTGCCGCTATCTGTGTGCTTATCGGTCTGTACTTTATAGAGCGCCAGCGTGCCGTTGTTCCCAGCGGGGACAGTATGACGTGGGGAAGGATTGGTGCATATCTCGAGCCTCAGAACCCTGCCACAACTCCGGACTCCTCACGAATACCGGAGCCACTCGTTGATGTCGGGGAGGACTCCCCCCCTGTGCCGGTTACGGCGTCGAACCCTCAGCCCCAGAAACCTCCCCAAAAAACTGCCGCGGCGGACGGCTCGTTCGATTACAACGCCCTCCTTGCGCAACTTCGACACGACAGTACCGCCCCTGCACAGCAAGCGAACAAGACATTTACGCAGCTCCTCGACGCGTTCTCGTTCGCTCCGGTCATCGCGACCCCCGAGGAAAAGGTCAAAACTCCCGAACAACAGGCGCTTTTCGAGTACGGGAATGACATCGGACTGCGGCTCAAAGGCTTTGCCGCACTGAACTCAAATATGGCTCAAATATTGAGTGATCAGATAGCCCACCGCACTGATCCCTCCAAGGGAAATCCGCTTCGAGACCTGGGAAACCGTTACGTGACCCTCGGCGAAAGTATTCTTGCGATTCACGACATACCTCCGGCAGTGGAATCCGCTCACTATAAACTCGGGGAATCCTACGTGCAGCTTGGCCGCGCGCTCAGCCGTGTGCCGGATGCGACCGAAGACCAGGCATTTCTTGCTGCAATAACCGCCTACAACAATAAAGCCGACGCATACACCAATGCATTCGTCGGTATGGTAACGCTTTTTTCAACACTGGAGGTGCGGTTTGAAGAGAGTGACGGGGGCTCGGTGTTCAGCTTCCGACGCAACTAAGCGGGGTATGCCCCGTGAGATACATTCAGCGGATATCGCCGCGCAACGGCCCGGAATTATCCGACTTTTGGCTTAAATCAACAACGAACGCGTTATCTCACGGGGTATACTTTTAATGTGCAGAAACTACGCGCAATATTTAGCGACGCTTCTCCTATTGCAATAACGGCACTCATTTCGGTATTGCTTCTCACGTCCGTTACCGTAGCGCGCACCGTTGCATACTTTCATCCCGATTCTGCACCCGCAACCGTCGTTGCGACAGAACAATCACAGGAGCCGGCTCCGGAGCAAACACCTGAATGGCAACAGCAGGCGCTGCTCTTGGGGCTTACGTCCGAAACTGATGCAAATGCCGCTACGTCAACTGACCACCTCTCAATGATTGGCCCGATGATCATGGGTGAACTCATCGGCTCCTACAATGCCGTTCGAGCGAACGGCGATTATACGAAAGACGACCTCCGCCGCGCGGCTGAGAAGATCGCTCCGTACGTTAAGGCTGCGGTTTCTTATGAGGCATTTCAAAATAGCGACTTTGTCACCACCGCGGACGCTTCCACGGAGCGCGTGCGTGTGTACCGGGACGAATTGCAAAAGGTGCTCGAACCGCTCGCATCCATTCCGGGTGCGGAGTACGAAATTTACGGCCGCTATGTTGAAACGAGCGACGAAAAATATCTCACACAACTCAAAGACGCTGCCGATACGTATCGCTCTGTTGCTCAGAACGCTTCAATGATCCCCATCCCGAGCGACGCGGTGAACTATCATCGCGAAGTGCTCAACTCACTCCGCGCCTTCTCCTCCGTTCTCGACGGGCTCGCCGACCATGCGGACGATCCGTACGCTTCCATCGCGCTGCTTAGAACATACAACGAAAAGGAAAAAGAGATCTACGATTCCTATAACCGAATGCGTTCCTATTACGCAAAGAAAGCGCTATGAAAAAACCGCTCCTCATAGCTATCATCGCGATCTCATGCACGCTCACGCCCATCATCGCGTTCTCCGCGGCTGACGATGTGTTCAATTGCAACAAAAACAGTCAGGCCTCAACGAGCGCGGGCTCAACGGTCCCGCTCGGTAGCCCGTACGTTCCTGTCGCGGACTATGCGGTTGAGCTGAATACGGGACTCCTGGTATACAAGGAATGTGTACTGCGCCAACTCGCCGATAAAAAACGAATCGCGGCACTTGCCGGCAATGACGAGCGTACGCTGACCCAGTTCAACGGGTATGTGGTGCGCGAACTCGGTAAGGAGCAGGTGCAGCTCTACGACCGCACCGTGTTGCGCTACCTGGAAAATACCAGCCTCACCGGCTTTAATGACACTCTCGAGGGCAGGGTGAAGCAGGGTATTGCACGCGGCTACACCAATCAACGCGACCCCCGCAAGGCGTTCGTGTGCAGCTACAACGGGGATCTAAATGCGATCTATAACGGGGTACCGAACGGTAACTACTGGGATGCATACGACGCTGCATTCGATAATCCTGCGTGTAATGTGCTCGGTGCAACAAATGCCGGCTACAATGCACTTAACAACCAGGCTCGGTACGAAATATATAAAGATGAGCAGGATATTCTTTGGGGGCAAGGGGCTCGCTCGGTCTCTCACTTCGACGAGAACGGATTCCGCATCACCGACACGCCGTCGCAGATCGTCATGCGACAGGGTATTCAGTCTGTTCAGTCGCCGTACGTGCAAGCACAGCTCGCGGATGACCTCGGAGAAATGGTCAACGCAATGTATTTGGGTATGACGAACCAGGTGCTTACGCCCGGTTCGGGTAGCTCCGTGGGCGGACTCAACGCCCTCACCCAGGCACTCGGCGGTGCACTTTCATACATGGGGCAGGTCGCACAGAGCGCGGGCGGCGAATACGTCGAGGCGACCGCGAACGCAACCATTGATCGTATCCAGGGCGCGCTCAACACCGAACGCTCCTACAACGCGGTCATTGCGGCTACCGCATCACTCTTTACGCAAACGAATGCAACACTTCGCTCGAAAGAGCTGTCCTGTTTCAATGCCATTGCAAATGCGATCTGCACGGCAGGCACGGTTTCCAGCTCATCGTGCACCGCGCTCGGCGGCGGCACGCTCCAAATTGAACCGACGACCGGCTTCTCACAAAAAGTCATCGACGCGAGCATTCGAACATTTGCGACGGCGATGGTCACAAATCTGAATTCGTCAAACCTCATCATTGCCCGACTCGGTGAACTCATCGTGAGCTTGCGCGCAGACTCGTCCGCGGCAAATCAGGCGAGCGCGCTTGCGACCCTCGCCGCCATCAGACCGCACGATGCGGCGGCAAAATCTGATGCCCAGAATAACCAGACAATGCTCTCGCAGCAGATGGCGACACTTATTGAGAAGACTTCCACCGATTGGAGTGAGAGCGAAGACACCGCGATCGGTTGGTGCAACGTCTCAAGGCAGGAGATCAAGGACAAATGGACCATGTGCTGGAGCGGTAACACCTCCGCATGTCCCACACCATAAAGGTTATGACACAAAGCACCGCAACATTTCGAAACATTGCTATCGCAGTCTTGCTCACTACTGTGTTGTTTCTCGGGAATGTCATGCCGGTATTTGCTCAGGGCACGGGTGCTGCATCAACTGCCTCACCCTCCGCTGAGAACAGCCTTCAAAGCGCCGGCTGCTCGTGGTACTACGGTTTCAGTTTCCAAGATTGCATAGCCACTCCGCTCGGTAAGTACGTGGGTGAATTGATGATCTCAATGGGTGCTGGCATCCTCCGATTCGCCGGGGCGCTGTTTGATTTCGGCGTGAACCACGTCATCACCGATTTCAAGGGGACCCTCCAAGGGGGACTCATGACGGTCATCAACGACGCATGGACATTTTTCCGAGACATCGCAAATATACTTATCATCGGCATCTTTGTGTTCATCGCCATCAGCCTCATTTTGGGCTTGAAAGAGTACGGACAGAAAAAGCTTGTGGCTCGTGTGCTCATCATCGCGGTTTTGATGAATTTCAGTTTGTTGTTCACAAAAATAATCATCGATGCCTCGAACTTCGTGGCGTACTCAATATATAGACAAACGCTCGACACCAACGGCACCGGCACATTCAGTGTCGCCGATAAAATCCTCAAACCCTTGCGCGTGATGGGTGTTACGGACAACGAAAAGACCGCGCAGCAGGTGTACGCGATGCCGGCCGGCGGCGCCTGGAAAGCGATCATGTACGGCATCCTCGGGTTCCTCATTCTCACGCTGCTTGCCGCGGTCATTGCCTACGGCGCGTTCCTTATGATCGCGCGCGCCGTGATGCTCGTCGTACTCATGTTCACGGCACCGATTGCGTATGCCTCGTATTTGGCACCGCACTTTGAAGCGAGTCAGTTCGGGTGGGGGAATTGGTGGCGCTCGCTCGTGAACAACGCGGCATTCGCACCCCTCATGATGGTGTTCCTCACCATCTCAATTCTCATCATGCAAACGGCATCGACGACCGTTGATTCAGGCGCCTCTATCGGTAAACTACTCGGGGATCCCTCACGGCAAATACTCGCCGACGGGTGGGAAGTGCTGTTCGTATACACGCTCGGCACAGGGCTTCTGTTCATATCGTTCAAACTAGCGAGTTCTCTCGCCGGTTCCATATCCGGCATCAGTCTCGGGCAATCGGCTATCCGACTTCCGCTCGCCTTCGGCGCCGCGATGGGTATGAACCGCCTCGGTTGGGCCGGGCGCAAGTCAATCGGCAATGCGGCAGCAGTAGCATCGGACAAACTGAGCACTCGTATGAACGCTGCACTGGAGAGAGGAGACTACAAAGCGCTTGAGAGACTGCGCAAAGCGAAAGTGCTCGCGGATAAGACGGCAGGTAGCAGCATGAATCTTATGAATACGCAGCTCGGCAAAGCGCTGGCAGGTAGGGCCGGACTTGCCGCCGGAGCACTTGCCGGAGAGGGAAAGAAGGGCGGTGTAACTCAGGATATGAAGGATGCTGCAGCTGCAGCTGAGGCAAAGGTCAAAGCAACACAAATTTCGAAGGAGCACGAAGCCTCTATCCGAGCACAAGCTGCCGCGGAAGCACAACAAGCGGCCATCACTTCGGGTGGTCAGGCAGTCGAGCTGGCAAAAGCTCAAGCCGAGCAGGCTAAGACTGAGCGCGAAGCTATCACGGCAGAGGTCGAGAAATCAGCGGCGGATGCGGTCGCCGCAAATGCAACGCAGCGCGAAACCGAAAGAGTCGTTGAGAAGACCATCATAGAAAAGGGCGAATCTCGAACCGGCGAGCTCAAACAGGCGATGGAAACCGAGCTGAAGGGCTTGCGAGAAGCGGTCATCAATTCAACAGGTAATGCAGCGCATGGTAAGGCCGTCGAGGATCTTGAGAAGGCTCGTGTACGTCATCAGTCAGACATCGATGAGCAGGATAATCGAATCAAGCAGGCGAACCAACGCTTGGTTAAGATCGATACCGATATACAAGCTCCCCTTACCAAGCTCAATGCAGATAAGGCCGCGCTCGACGCAAAACTGAAAGCGGCTCGCGATGCGCTCGTGCAGGCAGAGACGCAGTACACGGCCGCGAAAGATAGCAAACCGAGTGACTACGCTAGAGTTTCAAAGCCGGTTGCAGACAAACGTATCAGGGATATCAATGAGGCCGGAAAGGAGCGTATAGAAGAGATCAATGCGCAGGTCGGCAGGAAATACAGCATGTTCACGCCGGTGCAAGATGCAGCTACTCACGTGGCTGACCACCACAGTGCGGAGATCACCAAGAAAAAGACGGGTACCGACCGTATCGCGGATCTCTTAAAGGCGCAGAACAAGGAGGACAAAGCCGATCACTAGGTATGGATGCAAACACAGGCAATGTAGATACGGATGCTCTGATGAAAGAGCGATTCGCGACGCTCCCGAAAGTGGTACAAGATGCCATTACTTCCGCTGATGTAGAAAAGCGTATGCGCGACCTGGCGGAAAGCCACAAACTCCATGTAGACCAATGGCAGATACTGGAGAACAACGTTATGGTCACACTCTTGGGCTTCCAACCCGTGGCCGAGCTTCGTGAACACTTAAAAAAAGACCTTGGGGTGACCGATGAGGTAGCGTCTGTCCTTGCAACGAGCGTCTCCGAGCTTGTTTTTAAGCCCATCCGCAGTGAGATGGAACAGAACTTGGACCATCCGACCGCGATACAGGAGGCCGAATCGGCACTCGAGGCCGTCCGAAAACAGGAAATGAGCGCTGCGGCACCCCCGGTCGTCCCCCCTCCGGCTCAGGCATCCGCTGCGGGAGCTCCACCCGTTCCGGCACCGGTCTCTGACATTCCCGCTCCTACTGCGGCGCCTGCTGCCGCCACGTCGATTCCAGCAGTGGCTCCCGCGACGCCTCCAAGCCCCGCACCGGTGGAAAAAGTGGTGCGTGCGCAAGTGGCGCAAACATATGCCGGCACCGCCTCTCATGAACGCAAATCTATAGAGGGAGACCCCTATCGAGAGCAGCTTTCATAAATACAGTCGAGGAATACGTTGCAATGTAGACGCACCCAAGTGTGATACCGCTTCTATAAACATTTTTGGGTCGTTTGACATATCGGTCTGTATATCTCACGGGGTATACTGATACTGCATGCAGTTCCAAGTACCTCAATTCATTGAGGTCGAAGATAAGATCTTCGGACCCTTCACCTTTAAACAGTTCGTCTATATTGCGGGCGGACTGGGGCTCTCGTACCTTGTGTGGCGCCTTTTGCCGAAATTCGTGGCGGCCCCGCTCCTATTAGGTGTGATGGGCTTCTCCGTAGCGCTCGCCTTTATGCAATACAACGGGCGGCCCTTTATGGTTGCTATCGAGACCGCATTCTTCTATCTGATTCATACGAAGCTCTACCTATGGAACAACAAGACCAAAAAACGTCTCGAGGAAACGCGACTGAACCCGCTCCCATCACAGGAGAACCTCTATGTTCCGAAGCTCTCCGACAGCCGCCTGCATGAGCTTGCATGGAGTCTTGATATTAAAGAGCGCATTGCCGCGGGAGTAGGAAATGAGAATGATCGCTCCCTTCAGCGCGCCGACGATTTTACCCGCGGCATTCGTACCCCTCGTGAGGCGTTGAAAGCGCTCACTCAATAACCGTATGCCCCAAGCCGCATCAAACGCACGGAGTGAGAATAAGTCGACACAGGAATTCGTGCCGATCAAAGAAGTTCGTGACGGCATTGTAGTGTTGAAAGATAACGGGCTCCGAGCGGTTTTGCTCGCCTCGTCCATTAACTTCGCACTGAAATCCGAGGACGAACAGACCGCATTCATCGTTCAATTCCAGAATTTTTTGAATTCATTGGATTTCTCGTGCCAGATATTCGTGCAGTCACGCCAGCTCGATATTCGACCGTACGTTGCAACGCTCGAAGAGGCATATAAAGGTCAGCTGGACGATCTGATGCGTATACAGATCCGTGAATACATCGAATTCATCCGAAGTTTTACCGAGGCGGCAAACATCATGACGAAGAACTTCTTTGTTGTGGTCCCGTACACGCCCGCTGTCATACAAACCGGCAAAGGTTCCTCGTTCAATCCGTTCAGTAAAAAGAAGCAAAACGCCGACGAAGAGAACAAAACGTTTGAAGAGCAGGCGACGCAGCTCGAACAGCGAATATCGATCGTTCAGCAGGGGCTCGTGCGCACCGGTGTGCGCACCGTGCAGCTCGGCACTGAAGAGGCCATCGAGCTTCTCTATAAAATGTTCAACCCCGGCGAGGATACCAAGCCGATGTCTTTAGCAAATCAATGATATATGGGACTCTTTGAATCACTCGGATTGGGAAAAAAGAAGGAGCAAGGGCCCAATGTAATGCCGGTCTTGCCGGATGAGATCTACCAGACAGGCGTGCTCGACCTTCAGGATGTGATCGCGCCGCATGCGCTGAAGATCAGCTCCCACGAACTCGACCTGGGTGAGAAGATCGCACGCACATTTTTTGTTATTTCCTACCCTCGCTTCCTTACGACGGGGTGGTTTGCGCCTATCATCAACATCGATAAGGTCCTCGATATTTCCATCTTCATTCATCCGATGGATACGAACGAAATGTTGCGCAAGTTCCAGAAGAAGGTCGCCGAGGTCCAGAGCCAGATTTCTACCCGAGAAGAAAAGGGAATGGTCCGCGATCCGATGCTCGATACTGCGTATTCCGACCTCGAACAACTGCGCGACTCCCTGCAACAGGCCCAAGAAAAGATATTCGATGTCGGACTCTACATGACCATTTACGGAGCAACACGCGAAGAGGTCGACAAGACCGAATCCGAAATTCGCTCAATACTCGAGAGTCGTCTCGTATACATTCGCCCGGCACTCTTCCAACAGGAACAGGGATTCCGCTCCATGTTGCCTATTGCGACCGACGAACTCGACGTGCACACCAAACTCAATTCCGCCCCGCTCTCTTCCATTTTCCCGTTCATCTCCTTCGACCTTACCTCAGACCGCGGCATCCTCTACGGCATCAACCGACACAATTCCTCGCTCATCCTCTTTGACCGATTCTCACTAGAGAATTACAACTCGGTCACGTTCGCAAAATCCGGAGCCGGAAAATCCTACACGACCAAGCTCGAAATATTGCGCTCGCTCATGTTTGATACGGAGGTCATCGTCATCGACCCGGAACGCGAGTACGAATACCTTGCGGAAACCGTCGGCGGCCGCTACTTCAATATCTCGCTTTCGTCCGAACACCACATTAATCCGTTCGATCTTCCGATTCCCCGTGAGGACGAAAATCCTTCCGACGTACTACGCAACAACATCATCACGCTGGTCGGGCTCTTCCGCATCATGCTCGGCGGACTAACCCCCGAAGAAGACGCGGTCATCGATCGCGCCATCACGGAAACGTACGCGCTCAAAGACATCACTGCGGATGCTAACTTTGCCGCGGTCGAGCCGCCGCTCCTCTCCGACTTCGAGCTCGTACTCTCAGGAATGGAGGGCTCCGAGAGTCTCGTTGCGCGATTGTCCAAATACACGAAAGGTACGTGGTCGGGGTTTATGAACCGGCCGACCAATGTGGATATGAATAAGAAGCTGGTGGTCTTCTCGGTACGCGACATGGAAGACGATCTGAAGCCGGTCGCGATGTACATCATCACGCACCACATCTGGAATGTGGTACGCAAGGAATTAAAGAAGCGACTCCTCGTCATCGACGAGGCGTGGTGGATGATGAAGGCGCAGGACACCGCCTCATTTCTCTTCGGCATCGCGAAGCGCGGCCGCAAATACTACCTCGGCCTCTCGACGATCACGCAAGACGTCAACGACTTCTTGCAGTCGCCCTACGGCACAGCAATGATCACCAACTCCTCGATCCAGCTGCTTCTGCGCCAATCGCCAACCTCGGTCGACCTTGTACAGCAGACTTTCAAGCTCTCCGACGAAGAGAAGTACTTGCTCCTCGAGAGCGATGTGGGGGAGGGCATCTTTTTTGCCGGCCTCAAGCATGTGGCGATCAAAATCATCGCGAGCTACACTGAAGACCAGATCATCACATCCGACCCCTCGCAGATCCTCGCGATCAAGAAGGCGAAGCAGGAATTGGAGGCCGCTACGGAAATACCGCTCCCGACACCAGCACCTGTAGCGAAAGCGCCGACGACACCGGTGGCTGCTGCACCCGCACCCGCCGCACCTATCATTCCCAACCCCGAGCCGCCGGTACCAAATATATGATCCCGTTAGAGACCGCAGTCGCAGGACGCGGCATCTCTTCGAAAACTGAGTATATGCGCCACGCAAACATTTTAAGTACTCTTTCGCGACCTGTCTCTAACGGGATGACGCGTCGCATCGCGCTTCTCGCGATTGCGTTCTTTGTTGCGACGCCAGTCGTCGCATCAGCCCAATCAAGCACATCGGTGGATTTGCCTGCGCTCGACGACGCGCTCTCGATTACCGTAACGCCTGCGTACCCACGACCGGGCGATCAAGTGACGCTGACGCTCACAAGTACGATGCATGATCTTGATTCGAGCGCCATCACCTGGCGTGCCGGCGGAGTCGTGCTCTCGGAAGGCATCGGTGAGAAATCGGCGCGCATTATTGCCGGATCACTGGGTCAATCGACCACCGTGCGCGCCGATATTGCAGGAGGCGGAGGCGTGCAGCGATCCATCGTGCCCACCTCGGTGGATCTCCTCTGGGAATCCGATTCGTACACGCCGCCTCTCTACATTGGCAAGGCCCTGCCTTCAGCGGGCTCGCGCGTGAAGCTCGCAGCCTTCGCGTACATCCCCCGTGTAGGTGGCGGCTTCTACGATGCAAAAGACCTCGTGTATACGTGGCGCCTCGATGGGGGCCTCCTCAAAAATCTTTCCGGCCGCGGCAAATCGAGTGCCTCGATCGCAGCACCCACACTCTTCGGCGGCTACACAGTGAGCGTCGACGTATCGACGGTAGACGGCCGCGTGAGCGGCAAGGGATCCGTAACGATTCGCTCCGTCGAACCGCACCTCCGGCTATACCGCGATCATCCGCTCCGCGGTATCGAATACGGAAATGCGCTCACCGCGACCACCTTCGTCGATGAAAGCGAGGCGACCTTCGTAGCCGTTCCCTTCTTCGCACCAGTCACGAACGCAAACGCACTCGTGTACACATGGCGCGTCAATGGCAGTGCGCTCGCTACCGACAGCGATGAGCCAGCAAAAATCACTCTCAGCTCCGCCGCGCCCGGGACACGCGGCGTGATCGAGCTTTCGCTCACGCACCGGGCGAACATTCTCATGGCAGCCGAAGGATCGTGGGGCATGACGTTTCTACCAGGCTCAGAT
>CAYQQI010000005.1:0-29600 GCA_964419595.1 uncultured Candidatus Saccharibacteria bacterium | reverse complement strand
GTCCTGCACCGTGAGCTTTGTCTCGCATGTGGCAGACGCACCCCAGATATTCGTTACGTTGTCGACACGGCGGTAGGTGCCGGCCGGCATGTTGTAGTACGACGTATCATTCAGACTTCCGGATACTGATATGACCGACGGTCCCGAGAACACTGCTCCCGAGCCCGAGTAGATCGTGTATGAACGACTCGCAGCGTTTTGCGCGGTCCATACGATATTCAGGAGCGCATTGTTTGCAGGATCGGGCGGAACACTGCCTTTCACAATTGGATTCGGTGAGAACGAGATGGTGCACGAAGGAGCAAGCGGAGGGGGTGTTGTTGCGGCGACAACAGTGACAGGAATATCAGTGGTTGCGATCTGTGCGCCACTCTGCGCATTCGTGATCTTGATGCGAATCGGTCCTTCAATCGGCAGGTTCTGATCCGAAGTCGAGATGTTGAATGTGATTGTGCCGTGCGACGGGAATGATGTTTGCGACGTCGAGAGGTTGAGCGAGCGTGTCGTACCGTCGAGGGGATACGGGCTCACCAAGGGATATCTTCCGCCGGTCATCTTCGAAGCAAGGAGGTCGATTTGGATCGCGGAATTCGGCGGCGCGTTATTTACGTGGTAACTGAACACGAGCGGATCAACGCCGTTCACGTACTGCGACTTCGTCGCTGAGCCCGTTACAGTGACCGGCCCCGGTGTCTGCCCTGCATCGGAGCGCGTTTGCACGAGTCCGCTTGCCGGCAGTCCCGGAACTCCGTTGCCGTTCGTCCAGTCGCTCGTTCCGAACGATGACGTCATCTGGCTATTCGGTGACCACACAAAATTGTTAGGGTTCCCGGGATTGTGCGGACTGAGCACCTGCAGTTGTGAGTCGCCAAGCAGTGTGGTGGAAACTGATGAGGCACTTCCTTGAGCGGAAACCGCACCGCGGACCTCGAAGTAGTACGTTGCGCCCGCCGGAATTTGTAGCCCTACAGGTATATTGAACTCGTATCGAACGACTCCACCCGGTTCGTTGTATCCCGTGCTTCCGATACCGGTCGGCGCACCCGGTATAGGAGCGAACGAACTGTAGTTAGCGTCGGTGAACGGATTCAGGATGACGGACGATACGGTAACTGCCGAGGCTGCAACTCGTACCGAAAGTTTTGCGATACCGACGTTGCCGTTCGGCGTCGCGGTCATTGTAAAGCGAATGAGCTTCCCGTCTGCAACACCGGTGGTGGGTAACGCAGCGAGAGCCACAATGGGATACGTTCGCATGATGCGCACGCCCGCAACGTTGGTCGAACCCGTGCCGAAGATGGTCGAACCCGAACTCTGACCGAATGCCAGCGCGTTCGCAAAATCAACTTTAATGATGTCGCCCGGAACTCCCGGCTGTGCCTGTCCGATGTTTGCAAGATTGCCTCTGATGGTGAGTACCGTGTCCATATCTTTCAAGAGCGTCACGCCGGAATTGAGCGAGGAGGTTGCATAGATAGTGCTGCCTGTAAAAACGGCAGTGCCAATCTGTGTAGGACCGTTCCAGACGCTCAGACTAACGAGATCGTGCGGACTACCGCCCGTAAGTTTCAATCCGAGAGCCTGCAATATCTCATTTTCACCGGTTGCACGAAGCTTGTATGTGCCGAGCACTACATTCGTTGCACCGCCCGGGTACATCGTGAACGACGGTGACGACGGATCTGTTGAAACATTGAGTGCGCCGACAGAGTTCGTTACCCCGATCGGTCTGCACGTTATCGGAACACCCCCGTACGAGACCGGAGTGATCGCGGCCTTGCGCTGAATGATGTAATTCGCAGCAACAGAATTGAATGTTTGCGATGCCTGCAGGCGGAAGTTGCCGGCGTTATCGAATCCTTGTGAGGAGAATGTTACGTTGTTGTAACTATCGGCTCCCGTAATTGCTACATTGCCGGAACCCGTCGGTAACCCCTTTACGGTCATGAACATATTTACATACGCGTAGCCCGGAACCGCTTCCGTGTATATGTTCACCACTTGGCAGGCAGAAGGGCCGACAGAAACGTTGAGTGTGCCGACCACAAAACAAACGCTGCCTCCGTTGCAATTTCCTTCGTACGGCAGCGGAGCTCGTCCGAGTTTTACCGTGTAGTTCCCGGGCTGCGTATAGGTGTGTTGGAACATAAAGGGTGCGCACGGGGTTGCACCGGGGGGCGGGCACGCACCTGCTCCGTTATGGTCGATCTGTCCCGAACTTCCGTCCCCGTAATCGATCACAGTGAGCGTATGTCCCGGAGCGGGATTCGCGTAAAAGGTAACGGTAAGCGGTGCCGACCCGGAATGGGTGCTCGCATAGAAAGATGTCGCATCTGCCGGCGTATCCGGCACGCAGCGTGGGCCGGCCTGACAACCGTTGGGCAGATACCCGCCTCCCACCAAGTGGGTGCCGGGGGCACAGAGCGGCGCATTGAAAATGGGGCAGTTCAGCGGCGGAATCGGGCTCACGGTAGGTGGCTGTGTAGTCAAAAGTTGATTCAAAATAGCCTGCAGGTCTACAACCAGCGCCAGCAACTGCTGGAGCGTGGGATTGGCCGGTATCTGCGGGATGGTGAACGGACTCGGCTGCGTAAGCGCGGAGGCGCTCATCGGCACGACAACCATTAAAAGGGCTACGGCCCCGGAAACAATATGCTTAGACATGCTCTCTAATGTGCTATTCCTATAAAAAGAAACCGGCACCACTAGAGAGAAAGTGGTATAGGCAGTATCGCATGCAGAAGTTCACACAGGTGTCCATTACGGACAGAGCTGTGGATAACGGACAGGCCGTCCATTTGTCCGTTACACGAACTTTGACCAAATCGGAATTTGTGTCATTATAACGGCCGCTCCTAAGAGACAACCGCAACCCCACGAGGCATCCATGGGTCGTAATTACCTCGACTTTCGACCGGATAAGCGACAACAGCGGCATCTTGAACGGGCAAAAAGAGAACGAGCCCTTGCAGCCGAGGCCGAGAGACTGCGCACAGAGCGGTTTGCCCAAGCGCTCGCCCTGGCAATCGATGCAATGTATGGCGGAGCGCCATCGGCGAAGTTCGTGCGATATCGTGCCATGCTGCTCTTCTTTCCGCGTGTCGGAACGTCGAATGTATGGCGATGGGTCGATATCACCACGGGATTCAGTACGATAATGATTGAACGGGTCCGCCCGCCGCCGCGTATGTGGCCAGCGAGACTGCCCTACAGCATCACCAGCCTGACTTCCACGGAGCCGATGCCCAGGCCTGCGGTTCCTACCAATCCGCGGGAGATCAACTGAGCCGCAGGATTGCGGCAACAAAAAAACGGCGGGATCGACCCGCCGTTTTCCCTATTTAAAAAGTCCCGTTGCTTCCGGTAACAGCGTAATTTCTACCATACACGGAGTACGTACTATTGGCACCGGCGCCATTACAACTCGCCTGTAATTTGGCAACATCCGCGGCAGTTGGGGTGTCGAGTTTTGCCGAGAGTGCAAAGGTTTGCTGTGCGTCGCACAGGTAGAGCAAATAATACTCATCAGTATTCACGGGTAACCGCGCATTCGAGGCCAGATCGCCGTCGTTATAGAGGGCTTGAATGATGGTCGGTGAGCCATCAGTCGCAACAATACCGATACCGGCACCTCCTGCACCGCCCTGAACACGATACGTATTGTGTTTGGCGTAATATGCCTGCAGGGCATTTGCAAGCGTCTGTAGATCTTCTTTTCGCTGAGTATCGGCAACCCCCGCACCCGCTGCCAGATTCGTACCACTCCCCGTCCACTGCACCGGCACTGCACCCCCCGTAGTAGTGTTGCCACTTATTTCCCCCGTCGCCGTATTGAGCGCTCCCCATATACCGTATCCGGTGTTTCCGTTTATCGAATTATTTTTTATAGCAAGCCAACCGGGAATATTTGGGGATGATGGCATCCAAATACCACTCCTATACTGTCCGGTCGCATTCATTCCCGGATTCGTGATCGTGTTGCTATTTATGTAGATAGCAGCATTTGCAAGTATTGCATTGCCGCAAATTGAAGGCCCGGGTGAATTGGAGATTGTATTCCCCATCACGGTAACCGAACTGAACCGACCAACATTGATTCCGCAACGGTCGAACGTCCCGTTATTTTGAGCAGGCGTTGTGATCGTGTTGTTATTGATAGTAATCGTGCCGCCTGGATACGGAGCCGCCGCCACGAGGTTGACCCCGGAAATCGGATTCGATGCATTCAGTGTTATTGAATTGTTGATGACCTCAACATGATCTTGCCTTGATCCCGCTGTTTGCACCCAGACGATAACGCCTTGGCTTACGTTATTCAATGTGTTGCCGTTGAATTTCAAACCATCACTTGCTCCGCTCAGATTCGCAATGTTCACCCCGCTCCAATAATTTGAGATCGTATTCCCTGATGCAAGTATGTTATTGCCATGTAACTCGATCGCCGCTCCGGAGCCGAACGGATTTCCGGGCGGTGAGCCGTGGTCAAACGTGTTGTTCGATACAGCGGAATTGATTGCACTCAACCAAAGCGCGGAATAATCGAACGCCGCGGGATTTACGGCATAGCCCCCATTGGAGAAGCGATTGTTCTTGATCGTAATATTCGTCGAGAGCTCGGGGCTGTCAGGAAGGCCGAATTGAATATCGTTCGAGCCCGGATTATTAAGAAACGAGACGTTATCCACCGTCACGTTGTTGGCCTTGTCCGCACCAAGAACAGCACTCCAGGTAAAACAGCCGCCTCCGCAACTATTATTTATACCGTTCATATCAATCGTAAAATTGCTGAATGTGACGTTCGAGAGCAAGCCCGTCGCATAGATCGGTGTCACCATCGTGCCGAAGAGCTGCGCAGGGTGCTTGATCGGTGGCTGGTTCACGTTATTGGCGACACGCAGAATAGAGGACGGTCCGCAGCCCTTGATGCTCACGCCGGATTTCGGTACGATCTCGACTTTCATCGATTTTTCATAGTACGGTATGGATATCGGATTCGAAAGACTGTACGTGGCATTGCATGCGAGCTGAACGGTACCTCCTCCCAGGTTTGCAACGGCATTGATGGCCGCGTTAATCGCAGGGGCATCGTTATGTATCCCGTCGTGGAGTGCACCGTATGTTTCGGGCTTGTATGCATCTCCCGACGGAGTTGTTGAGGTTGCGCTTGGTGCTGGACTCGTGGAGTACGAAGCTTGTGCGTACGAACTTCCTCCACCCCCACCCGGATATGAAGGCTGAGTTTGGTTTGTTGTGGTCGCACTCGGGGTAGATACGGCGCTACTTGCGATAGTGCTCCCCGGTACAGACGAGGTGGCGCCCGAAGGGGCGCCGATACTTATGGAAGCTATTGAGGCACGAGTCTTGGGTCCTACTGCACCGTATCCTGTTGTGGAGAGTGTCCCCGACGAAACGATGTTACGCATCTTTTGGAATTTCTTCACCGCACCTTCGGTCAGCGCCCCGAAGAATCCGGTTGCCGAATCTGCCGCGAGCAATTTTTGCGATATCAGAAAAAGCTGCAGTGTTTTTACATCTGTGCCCGACATCCCGCGCGAGAGCGTGCGGATCGCGGATTTAACCGGTGTTGTGGGTTTCTGGGTGGTGGTCGTTTTTGCCGGGGAGACAATTGTTGTCTTAATGGCCGCAGCGGATGGTAGCGTTTTTTTTGCCGCGGCGTTGATCGAATCGATATACGCTTGATACTCGGCACCGGTAAGCGCCGCGGCCGAAAAAAAAGAAAACAAGGAGATCGCAACAATGGCAAACAAAAAATGCCGCATGTCGGAAGTATGACATACGGCGATTTTTGTTTTCTCGATACTGAGGATTTACTTTCGAGAGGCGATGATGTCGTCCTGCACATTGCGAGGCACAACACTGTAGTGACTGAACTCGAGGTTCGGCACGCCGCGGCCTTCGGTAAGGGAGCGCAGTTGGGTGGTAAAGCCGAATAGCTCTGAAAGCGGCACCTTGGAGGTGATGACCTTTGCCTGACCACGCTCTCCCATCGCTTCGATGGAACCGCGCTTGGAGTTGATCATGCCCGTTACGTCGCCCATGAATTTCTCGGGGACAACGACTTCGAGCTTCATGATCGGTTCGAGAATGACAGGTTTTGCCTTCTGGCATGCCTCCTGGAATGCGTTGAGTGCTGCGAGTTTGAAAGCTATTTCGGATGAGTCGACATCGTGGTAGCTGCCGTCGTAGAGGTCGACCGACACATCCACCACCGGGAAGCCGGCGAGTACGCCGCGATCCAAACCTTCTTTGAGGCCCTTTTTCACAGCCGGGATGTATTCCTGCGGAATAACACCGCCCTTGATGTTGTTGATGAATTCGAAGTGGTCTTCGCGATCCACGTTGTTCTTGATCTTTGCACCCTCTTCGAGCGGCGCAAGCGGTGCCATTTTGATCTTTACGTGACCGTACTGTCCGCGACCGCCCGTTTGCTTAATGTGTTTGTATTCCACATCCGAGGTTCCCTGGATGGTTTCGCGATACGCTACCTGCGGCTTACCGGTTTTCGCATTCACCGCGAACTCGCGCTTCATACGATCGACGATGATATCGAGGTGCAACTCACCCATGCCGGAGATGATGGTTTCCATTGTTTCCGGATCCGACTTCACGCGGAAGGTCGGGTCTTCGTCGGAGAGTTTCGAGAGTGCGATGCCCATTTTTTCCTGGTCGGCCTTGGTATCCGGCTCGATGCGCATGGAGACCACCGGTTCCGGGAATACGATTGATTCAAGAATGATGGGGTGATCGGAATCGCAGAGTGTGTTGCCGATCTTTATTTCTTTTAGTCCGACGGCTGCAGCAATTTCTCCCGCGTAGACGGTCTTCACTTCTTCGCGCTTGTCTGCCTGGAGGCGAACAACACGGCCGAGGCGCTCTTTCTTGTTATTGGCTGCATTGTAGACAGTGTCGCCTGCAGAAATTGAACCCGAGTACACGCGGAAGAACGCGAGATTGCCCACGAACGGGTCGGTCTGGAGTTTGAACACAAGTGCAGCGAACGGTGCGCTGTCATCCGACGGACGAGGCTCTTCTGCACCGGTATCAGGATTTGTTCCCATCGCGACCGGGATGTCCATCGGGCTCGGGAGATAATCAACCACTGCGTCGAGCACGCGCTGTACGCCCTTATTCTTGAGAGATGAGCCGGTAAGCACCGGAAAGATTTTGTTCTCGATAACTGCCTGTCGGAGTGTCTTCTTAAGGACGGCCAGTTCAGGCACTTTTCCCTCGAGGAAGTCGGTCATGAGGGTGTCGTTGGTTTCGACGATGCGCTCTACGATCTCGTCGTGATACTTCTTCGCGTCTGCCATGTGACTCTCCGGAATATCGTAGGCGATAACGTTCTTACCCATTTCCCCTTCAAATTTGAAGGCTTTCATTTCGAGCACGTCGATCATGCCGTCGAAATCACCTTCTGCGCCGATAGGGATCTGCAAACGCACCGCTTTGGTGGAGAGTCGGTCGAGAATGGATGCGTAGCTCTTTTCAAATGAAGCACCGGTACGATCCAGTTTGTTGATGTAGCAGATGCGCGGCACCTCTGCCTCTTCTGCGTAGCGCCAATTGGTTTCGGACTGCGGTTCCACGCCGGCAACGCCGTCGAATACCACAACCGCACCGTCCAGCACACGCATGGAGCGCTTCACTTCTGAGGTGAAGTCGATGTGTCCCGGTGTGTCGATAACGTTGAAGCGAACTTTTTGTGAAAGGTCGTCGCCCATGTAGGAGGGGTTCCAGAAACAGGTGATGGCCGCCGCGGTGATGGTGATACCGCGTTCGCGCTCCTGTTCCATCCAGTCGGTCACGGTGTTACCGTCGTGCACTTCGCCGATCTTATGAGACTCCCCCGTGTAGTAGAGGATGCGCTCGGATGTGGTGGTTTTACCCGCGTCCACGTGTGCGACGATGCCGAAGTTTCGAACCTTTTCCAATGGGTAATCTCGTGACATATAACAAATAAGCTTTCTAAAAAAGAATCCGCCGGTGGCGGAGCCAAGTCGACATAATATAGGCGAATTTCACCCAAAAAGCAAAGACCCAGCTCTGACCTGGGTCTTTCCGAATGCGGCTACGCCGCCATCCGTTCAGTTGTGTCGAACAGAACTTCCCGCCGACGCCGCGCTTCGGGCTCCGGGAGGTTGTGCAGGGTCCGCCGCAGCCACTTGCGCATGCGCCGGTAGATGGGGTGCTTGTTGTCCTTGGTGCACGAAACGGTGACCGCGGTGAGGGAGATTCCCTTCCACCTACCGTCCACGATCGTGAACTGCAATGTGAATCCGCGTTCTTTGTACTGGGCAAACGCGTAATCGTTGCGCCGCATCACGTAGTACAGACGTCGCGCCGCGATTTGTCTCGCCGTACGCATTGAATCGCGACGAATGCCGAAGATCGCAACCGTTGCGTCGATTGCCTCGTCCCAGAATATCCTCGACTTACCGAACTGAGGCGTGAGCTGCTCGTGCGCGGTCGGCCACACATACTTCGGACCCTTCTTCGGCTTCTTCACCTGCACCGGCGCTTCGCGGGTATCGCGTTTTGCCTTGCGCCGTCGGAAGCGGCGACTCTTCGATGCACGTTTCTTTTCCGCCGCGAGCTTTTTCTTGAGCCACTTCGGTGTTTTGTCGTAGATTGCCTTATTGATCTTTTCGACAACGGCTTCCGCTTGCGGGCCGATGCAATAGAGACTGTGCGTGCCGTCGGTTTGCTCCCATGCATGCAGCGTCGCCCAATGGTCTTCTGCAGCGGTGACCCGCTTGTCGAAATTCCACGTTACCGCTGCCTCGCCGTACTCGTCGAGCGTGCGGGCAAAACTGTGATAATGACGCCCCATACGGAGCTTTCGCCGAAGCGCATGAAATACGGCATTATCGACTTCGATGCGCTTGAGCGCGTCGCGTCCCTCGAAAAGGACACTTGAGTCTTGCAGCGAATACGGTGAGCGCACCAGAGCCTCCCCCTGCTATGAGCTACGCGGCACTATAGCCCTATCCCACAAAAAGCAAAGGCCTTACCACTCGATAGGTCGTTCACCGCGTGACTCCAAATACGCATTTGCTTTCGAGAACGGCTTTGAGCCGAAGAACCCGTTGTATGCAGAAAGCGGCGAGGGATGCGCGCTTTCAATTACGAAATGTTTTGTGCGGTCGATGTGTGCGCCTTTTTTCTTCGCGTAATTCCCCCACAATATAAATACAATTCCCTCTCGCTCCTCGTTCAATTTTTTTATTGCCGCGTCGGTGAATTGCTCCCATCCATATCCTTGATGCGACGCGGCGCTTGATGCACGCACCGTGAGCACCGCGTTCAACAGAAGCACTCCGTGCTTTGCCCAGCGATCAAGATCGGTATCCCTGTTCACTGCACGGCCCAGATCGCTTTCCAATTCTTTAAAAATATTTTGCAGAGACGGTGGCGGGCGCACGCTGAGGTTCACGGCAAAACACAAACCATTCGCCTGTCCCTCGCCGTGATACGGGTCTTGCCCCAGTATCACCACCTTCACCAAATCAAACGGCGTTTCGTCGAACGCACGGAAAATATTCTTGGGCGCGGGATACACGGTTGCCTTTGCATATTCGTCGTGCACAAACGCAGACAAATTCTTGAAATAATCCTGTCCGAACTCATCGGCGAGTCTGTCTTTCCATCCCCCGCCTATCTGTACGTCTTTCACTTCGCTATCGTACCGCTGAACCTGAAAAGAAAACAGCGCCTTTCGGCGCTGTTTTCTGTTTTATGTTTCGAGATTACCAAGCGAAGTGGGCAAAGGCCTTGTTGGCCTCTGCCATGCGGTGTGTCGTTTCTTTCTTGGTGACCGCAGAGCCCTCGCCCTTGTGTGCTGCCTGAATTTCTTTGAGAAGAGTTTCGTGCATCGGCTTACCCTTGGTGCCTTCTGCTGCTTCGACGATCCATCGAAGACCGAGTGAGAGTCGGCGCTCCGGGCGAACTTCGCGCGGAACCTGGTAGTTTGCCCCGCCTACTCGACGTGAGCGCACTTCTACCGTAGGTGCTGCATTCTCGAGCGCTTCGTCGAGGATAACGACCGGGTCGCCTTCCTTCTTGAGCTCGTCCATTACTTTGTAGACGATCTTTCGAGCGGTGTCCTTCTTACCGCGCTCCATTACGTAGTTGATGAGCTTGGCAACCTTCAAAGAGCCGTAGACCTCGTCCGGAGCAGGTTGCATTCGATTTTTTACTGGTCGTCGCATAAGATTTATGTTTTAGGGGATAGGTTGTAGGTTATAGAAAATACTACTTGGCGGCCTTGGGCTTCTTCGCTCCGTAGCGGGAGCGGCCTCGGCGGCGCTTATCAACGCCTGTTGCATCGAGCTTACCGCGCACGATGGTGTAGCGGATACCGATGTCTTTCACACGACCGCCGCGCACGAGCACAACCGAGTGTTCCTGCAGGTTGTGTCCTTCTCCCGGAATGTATGCGGTGATTTCCATGCCGTTTGAAAGGCGCACGCGGGCGATCTTTCGGATAGCGGAGTTCGGCTTACGAGGAGTTTTGGTTGTTACACGTGTGCAAACCCCGCGCTTAAACGGTGCCGGGTAGAACGACGGGCGGTTCTTCAGCGTGTTGAATCCGCGCGAAAGGGCGACCGTCTTGGAAGGACGAGTCTTTTTGGTGCGACCACCGCGCGTAAGCTGATTGATTGTTGCCATGTAGCAAGGAAAAATCCCCTGAGGGATGTGGGCGGAGTATACATATTGAGGCCCCGGAGCGCAAGTTAATGCCCTCCCACGCCGCTATACCCCGGCCAATGCCCCTGCTACCGCATACACAAAGGAGCCGAATGCGCCCCCGAGCATCAATATAATGACAACCACCAACACAATGCCGGTGAGCGGATTGCTCTCCATACGGCTCCGAAACTGTGCATATCCCGTTTGGAGCGAGCGCGGCAGGAGCGCTTCGATGACCTTTGAGCCGTCGAGCGGCGGAATGGGTATTAAGTTGAAGAAGAACAGCATCACGTTGACCACCACCACCATGAATACGAGCGATGCGGCAAGGTCGTTCACGAGCCCGAGTCGGAGCACCAACGACATAACAAGTGCAATTGCGAGGTTTGATGCGGGACCGGCGCCTGCAACGATGGCCTCAGAGAAGCGGCCGGGCTTCAGATCGTAGGGATTGTACCGAACGGGCTTCGCGTAGCCGAAAAATATCGGTGAGTGCGAGAGCGCGAGGGTGATGGGAATGATGATAGAACCCCAGAGGTCGAGGTGCGGGATGGGATTTAGTGTGAGGCGCCCCGCGTAGCGCGCGGTCGGATCGCCCAGCCTGTCGGCAGCAACGCCATGCGCGACCTCGTGAATGACGGCCGAGAATATAACAACTGCAACCACAAAAATAGTGTCCGCAATGTCCATAGTCGAACAGTATACCCCGTGAGATACCATTTTTGACAATTTTCCCTCGTCACGCTACAGTGCGCCGACGTATGGCAAAGGTTTGTGCAATTTCAGGGGCAACATCGCAGGTTGGAGGCGGGTACTCTAACCGTGTTCGTGCTACCAAGTTCAACCCGACCGGCAAGCGCCGCCGCCAGGTAAATTTCCAGACCAAGACTCTTTTCGTACCGGAACTCGGTAAAAAGGTCACCGTAACCGTTTCCGCCAAGGGACTCAAAACCATGAAAAAGCGAGGTGCATTTGCGACGCTCAAGAAAGCCGGACTCATTTAAATCCAGAAAACAAAAAGGCCCCGGGAAACCGGGGCCTTTTGACTTTCAAGAACTTCGAGGCTTACGAATAGACCAGTGATTCGCGCGAGCCGAACTTCGACCCGATAACAAGTCGCGGTTCATTGCGGGTCGCAGTGATGCGGCCGCACGACCGGGTCTCGATGCCGTGTATGGAAGCGTGCATGTGGAAGGCGCTCTCGTGCTCAGGTGCGACCACACAAATTGTGCCCGGACCGCCGTGCCACGTCTTGTAGCAATTGCTATCCGGAACATACTCCCCGCTCGCGCGAAGCCACTCGGCCGCATGAAGCAGTATCTTCGGTGGCTCGGGCATGTTGTCGAGTTCTGCGGAAAGTCCCTGGCGAAACAAGATGTCCTTCCCGAATTTTCCCGGAACGCCGCCGCCCGAAATGTGAGCGATGGCCTTCACCGGCAGCACGACCTCGAACGCCTTGTTGTGCCAACCATTCAGTGTGGTGAGGAACAAATCATAGAGCGCCGCCGGTGTTGCGATGGCACGAATGGCCTCCGCAGCAGCGGGGTTTTCCCACCACCGCTCTCCAAACCTCGCACGCAGTGCACGACGGAGCGCGGAGATGCCGTTGCTTCGCGGGCCACGCTCTAACAGAGCGATCACAATATCGCCCACGGCAAGGTTGTCGCCACGGATGATCTTGTCGGGATGCATCGCGCCGGTCATGTGCCCGACCCAGTTGAACTTTGCTTCCGCGTCCGGATTCTCGGACCCAACGAACACGCCGAGCTCGGCGAGCTCACCGCCGTAGCCGAGCACGACTTTGATCTTGTCGGCGGCACTTTTCAGGCCGTCGATGACTTCGCAGAAGAATTTGAATGCGGGAGCATGTCGGTCCTTGCCGAGCGTCGAAACATCGAGCTGGTTATCGAGATAGAGCGGCAAGTATCCCCAGCGCGTTCTATCCATCGCGGTCATTGCCATCAGAGCATAGCCGGCAGTAAAGGGTCGATGACCTTCGACGATCGGGCCCGAGATCGTGCCGATACCGTCCATACCGCCATCGTGCTTCCATCCCTGAAGCAAGTTCACGAAGTCGAATGCACGCGGACCGCGAAAGAACCCGTGCGCGTAATCTTCCACCGCAACGAAGCGTGAATTATTCCACGTCGTCCGCGAGACTTTCGCGGCGTACTCGCTGAAGAGGTCGCCGAGATCGACATTGACGCCCGACTTGTCATAGAGCGTGTTCATGCTGAGCCCTCTCGCTGTCTATTGAGTCTATTGAACAGTCTGCATCCTACTTACGAACAACCGTTTGTCCATACAACACAAAAGCCCCGGCGGCACCGGGGCTTTATAGATCGATTGAACATTGCGATCACTTGAACGCGGGACTTTGGAACGCCCCGCGTAGGATACCCGCGGCTCCAGCTAACGCCATGAACAGCCCGGTGACAAAGATCGCATGCGCGAGACTTTCTGTTCGCAAAACGCCACTCTGCGAAACACCTACAAGACCCGCACCGCTCTGCAGTAGACAAATCCCGATGTAGAACTGAACAGCGACCCTATGGGCACGATCCAGCGACCGGGGAGCAATGCGTTCCATGGAACCATACATGAAGGCAAGCATGGTCGCCGCAAAAACGAATCCTGCGAGCTCCCTTGAAAAGGGGCCGATATACCGCCCGATCACGTACCCGAACGTTGCCACCACGACTACGATCGCTAGGACAATAGAAAACTTTGAGAATCGCGACATTTCAGCTATCTCCCGTTGCTGTTGTGCATGTTACTTATGTCTTACGGTCTGTCCATCGGAGATGAACGTGATGGTTCCGTCGGTGCAGGTGTCGAGTGTGGGTATATTGAACCTCTCAAACGTGGCTACCGTTTCCGCCGCAGGGTGACCATAGGTGTTATCGCACCCACGAGAGTACACAGCGAACTGCGGGTCCACCATGCCCACAAAGAGCGGAGCGGAGGAAGTCTTTGAACCGTGATGCCCCGCCTTCAGCACATTCGACTTCAGGTTGCTGCCGTCGAGCAACACGAGGTATTGCTCGATTTCCTTCGGCGAATCACACGGGAGCATGAATGCTGTTTCGCCGTATACGAGCCGCGTGACAACACACCCGGTATTTGTTTCGAGTCCCGGTACCGGCCTATCGGGAAACAAAACGTCCAGATACGCTCCGCCGCCAAGGTCGAGTCGCAACCCTCGCTCCGCAGCAAGTACTCGTGCACCGCTTTTTTCCTCTACGCGAATTTCACCGAGGTACGTACGCCATGCCTCCGTCGAGCCCCGAGTGCTCGGCACTACTATTTCAGCGACTCGGTAGCGCGGAAGAATTTGAATGAGACCGCCGATGTGGTCGGTGTCCGCGTGTGTACCGAGCACGAGATCGAGCGAGCGGTCATACCACGGCATCACGGTGGAGAGTTTGCGTAAGACCTCACTCCCCGCTCCGCCGTCTATCAATATTTGTCTGCCTGTCGGAGACACAATAAATATCGCGTCTCCCTGCCCCACGTCGAGAAATGAAACGCGAAGTACGTGCGTGCGCGATTCCTCCAAGACCGCAATCCACACGACGAGTGCCACAACTGCGAGCGCGATGACGGCATAGAGCGTGAGCACCGCGCTTTTTTGCATATGAAAAGTATGTCATACCCTCTTCATGATGCCTGGTGCTATACTTTCGTTCTATGGAATACACCCCAAAAACATTTACTATTCCCGCGCTCGACGGCATTTCGGCAAAGTCGGTCGAGGAACACATCGGGCTGTACAACGGTTACGTAAAGAACTTCAATGCGATCGCGGCAAAGCTTGTTGAATACGCTGCTGATACCGAAAAGCACGCTCATGCACTCTCTGAGTTGATTCGTCGCAAATCATTTGAATTCGACGGTATGCGATTACACGAGATCTACTTTGAACAGTTCGAGGGAGGTGCGAAAGCGCTGAATGCAGAGTCGGCGCTCGGCAAAGCCATGGCCTCCGACTACCACGGGTATTTTGAGCCTTACTTTAAGGCAATCGGCAATATGCGCGGACCGGGCTGGGCGATGCTCTACTTTGACCCGGTCGGCAAACAATTCCAGGCAGGCTTCTCGGGTGAACAGCACCAGGGCCACTTCGTGACACTTCCGGTCATTCTTGCACTCGATGTGTGGGAACACGCGTTCCTGCTCGATCACGGTGTACAGGGCAAGGGTAAGTACATCGAGGCCTTCTTCAAGAACCTCAACTGGGAAACAGTGGAAAAGCGGTTTGCCCGGGCAGTAGGAACTGGCGAATAATTGCGCTGGGAATACATCCATGCCGCACTGACAATGTGGGCGCTTTGCGACCTAAAGTCACATGCACAGCTTTGCGCTATCGCGCCTCGCCAGTTCACACTACCGGGTTTGCACGACGGCTCAATTAGGTTACGCTTACGGTATTAGCATTGGTCACGAAACTATTAATTATTTTGAGTATTTATGAATCTTGAACGATCGATCTTGGTTGCATTCATCGGCAACTACCTTATCAACAATGTTGTCGCGGCACTCGTCGCACTCATCCCCGCCTCAACGTCCACGAGTGTCATCACACCGCAGTACATCACCTACGTGATACTTGCTGCCATCTTCGCAGCGGTCTTTGCATGGTGGACACTGAAAACGGTTGCACGCTCACGTGCGATGCGTGCCGGCGTCATCTTCGGCGTCATCGCCTTCCTGGTTTCGATCGTCACCGCGTTCGTGACCGGTGTCACCGGTGTGCTTGCACAGACCGGTTCTCTCTCACAAATGTTCGGTATCATCCCGAACTTCGGACCCTTCCTCATGAGCTGGTCCACACTCGTACTCTTCTTGTACTGGGTTGTCCCGGGTGCGCTCGTCGGTTGGTGGTTGCAGCGCGGCACTGCATCGGCGCCTGCAGAAACGATGTAATTCAAATGTTTCTCGAAAAAGACTCCGACGAAAGTCGGGGTCTTTTTTATTCTGTGCTCAATGAGCGCTTGCCCATGTACCGGTATCCCAAAAAAATCAATGCATACGCGCCCACGAGTATGTAGGGAGAGAACGCCGGTACGCTTACAGCCGCGTACGGAACGGACGAGAGCGCCGCGGCAACCAGAATGATGTACTTAAGCAGTACGTAGGCGGGTAGCGCGAAAACCGTTCCCCACGAACCGAGTAGCATTCCGAACAATGCTGCCGCGGCGGAGAATGCCATCGCCACAGGTACCGCGATGAGTGCGAGTAAATTCGCGGGTATCGCCACAATGCTGAGTGAGCCATTGCTGTATAGGAGGAGCGGAAGCACGGTTACCTGCGTGGCAATAGTGGCGGCGACAATTTCACGCAGTTTTATGTGCGCGGGAATGGATGTGAGCCTGAGTTCGATCGGGGAAGAAAATAAAATGAGACCAAGTGTCGCGAGAACCGAGAGTTGGAAGCCGGGGTCATATACGAGCAGGTACGGGTTCCAGAGCACCATCGCGCACACGATCGCTGTAAGCACACGGAGGGCAAGGAACTGTCGTCCGTACATTTTTGCGAACACTGCCGCAAATGCCATCGCGCCCGCGCGCAGCGCGCTCGCCGCTCCGCCTGAGATGACTGCAAAGAACGCAATGGTGAGGAGCACAACGATAAGCCGCTTCCCGCGCGCGAGTCGTGAGAGGAGAACCAGGAACGCGCCGAGTACGATCGTAATGTTGTATCCGGAGAGCACCAGTATGTGCACGAGCGATACGCGCTGAAACATATCGGAGAGTTCGCTTCCGACAGAGCGTTTGTCGCCGGCGGTTATTCCTGCGGCGAGCCCGGCATATGGCTCAGGGAGCACCGCTCGTAACCCTCTGATGTAGGCAGATTTTATTGCGAGAACCACGCGAACGAATGGGTTCCCGCCACCATGCACTACCTCCACGCTCGCGAAAGACATTTGATAGGCAATACCGCGCGCAGCGAGATACATCGGATAGTTGAACACTCGTCCCTCGCCGCTCTCAAAAGACTCGGGCTTTTTTAGTTTGCCCTCCGCAATAATTGTGTCGCCGTACTGCGTAGTGCTGTATGCGGGAGCAATGACTAGCGCTCGTGCCTGCACGGGCTCGTCATTCATTATCGAAATATCAACGGTGAGTCGCACGCTCCCTTCTCGTACATCCGGCTCCGCTGTCACTGCACCTTCGAGAATGACTTTTTTACCGACTGCATTTTCAAGAGCGAGACTCGGTTCGATACGCGCGGACTCGTACCGAATACCACCGAGTACAAGTGCGCAGAGACACAAGGCAGCGTATAGAAATTGTTTTTGGTGCTCGCGCAACAGTTGCGCGACCACGAGCAGTAGCAATGATGCGCCGAGCGCACATGCAACGAGCGTGTTCGTGAGCGGAAAGAGCGACGCATAAAAAACGCCGAGTAAAAACCCGGCTCCGAGAAATCCCGCAACACGTGCGAACATGTTCACACAATATCAAATGTTACACCTCCGGAAGCGTGAGCTCCCGGAGGCTGAATGTTCGAAAGACGCGAGGTCTTCACTGACGAGCGGCGAGGTCGCGCAGGTTCGTTGCAGCGCGGCTGGCTGTCATTTCATGGCCGTTGGCGCATTCGCAGGCGAGCGCGTTCACTTCCGGCCGCGTGAGCGGGACTTCATCCATCACGCTGCCGACGTTCGTACCGGTCTCCCTGCCCATCGCGCCGAGGGCCGCAGCGATCGGTTCGATAACGGTGCCGGCGATCGGCGCCTGACGCAGAGCAGACTCCGGTCCGTGTTCGACGTTGCGAAGCGACTTGAAAATCGACGGTCCGATGGTCGAGATCAGGTTCGCGACCGCACGAAGGATGTCGCCCTTGGTGGCGCCCGGCGGCAACGGTTTCGCATTTGCTTGAAGGGTCTTCAGATCCTCGTGCCTCATGGCCTTCACTCCATCTGTTTCAGTTTTCGATCGAAAGAGGAGCAACCGTTGATGTCGACACACGAACACTCCTAAAAAGAGCGTACACCCGCGTCTTTTCTATTGCAACGAAGCTACTGCGCTTCGTCGAGTGCTTCGTTCACGAGACGATCTGCCTCTTTGTTCTCTTCACGCGGAACGTAGGTAAAGGTGTGGCCGCCGAAGTCTTTCAAAAGTGCATGCACCTTTGCGGCGAGGGGTTTCAGCGTGGGCTCTTTTATTTTCCAGTTGCCCGATATCTGCTCTACGACGAGCTTACTGTCCATTCGGATCTCAATGGGACCTCCCGAAAGACCGCGGTTCCTAAGTTCTTCAAGTACGAGTGCGACTGCTTCGTATTCGGCGAAATTGTTGGTCTGTTTATCACCGAGGTATTTCTTGAATTCCAGTACAACTTTTTCACCCTCGTAGACTATCGCCCCTGCAGCAGCGGGCCCAGGATTCCCTCGTGCACCACCGTCGGTATAGATAACGAGTTTCTCCATGGTCGATATCATACACGAAAACCCCGGCGCATGGCCGGGGTTTTCAGGGGTATTTCGATGAGTTAGGCGGTTGCCGCAGGAGCGGGAGCTGCAACGACTTCGCTCGCTTTGTGCGCGATGGTTCGATACGCGTACACCATTGCGAGTGTTGAGATCGGAATGGTAACGAGGAGCGGTACCACGAGCAATAGCGCACCGATTACATTGATGACGGCGATAGCAAGGACAAAGAGGAACAACGTCATACGGTGGCCCTTGGTAATGCGAGCGCTTTCTTTCAGCGCTTCAACCGGTCCGAGCTTTCTATCCACGACGAGGAATTTCACGAACAGAAGCATTACTGCCGCGATGATGCCCGGTATAACAAGCAAGACGAGCCCTACAACAACACAGATAGCGGTAAGTATAGTTGCACCCAGGTACGGAAGATAACTCTGTGGATGCCAGAGATCCGCGAAGGTGACACTCTCCGGCGAGTCGTAGACTTTCAGCATGGTCGCAACAACGCCGAGATCAACAAGTGTCGTGACCGCAAGATTGATGATGCCGCCGAGGAAGTTATCCTTCATGCCGATCATTCCGATAACAAAACCCGTGACCCATGAGGCCACGAGGATAATAAGTGTCATTCCGATAAAAAAACCGGGGCGTTTCTTAAAGGTATCCCACCCGAAACGGAACGCCGCCTCAATAGAAAAAGTGTTCATACAGTAACGCTAGCACGCCGTGCGGGTATGCAAAGGGCACCCAGTGGAGACGACTAGGGGAGCATGTCGAGAAGCCGCAACGCTAATCCGCCCCGAAATGAGTCCTTTTCGATGGTTGCGAGTGCGGTTGTAGCTCCCTCCGGTACCGGAGTATGCGTAAAATCGTCCGGTCCGCGGAAGAAATCGTATGCGCGCGCGGTTTCCCCTGTTTCAGTGCACACGAGCGTTACCTCGACATGGTTCTGTTCTTTGCCGAACCGCTTTAAGGAACCCACTTTTGCCTGGCTAATGCGAATGACGGGCTTCGGGTTCCCCATACCGAACGGTGCAAGGCGAGCCATATCACGAAAGAGCGGCCACGATACCTGTGCGAGCGTGAGCGTCATGTCGGCCTCTGCTGTCGGCTCATGTTCTGCCGGTGCGATTCCGGTAAGTGCCTCAGCCAGGTCCTCTTGCAGGGTGTGCACTTTTTCCGCGACGACAGAAAACCCGCCGGAGGCTGCGTGACCTCCGAATTCCTCGAACGAGTCCTTTGCGGCGGTAAAAAGTTCCACGACCGAGACGGTGCCGTCGGATCGACACGAGCCTTTTATTTTTCCGTTCCCGTCGCGGCCCCACAGACACACGACACCACCGCGGTCATTCATGATGGAATTTGCGGCTAATCCTAAGAGCGCGGGCTTCCACTCCGGGTCTCCCAAAACGACCACGCGATCCTCAGGGGTGAACCGCTCCTTGGAACGTTTTTTTATCTCGCGCACGATGCCTGCAACCACTCCCTTGCGGGAAGCATTCAGTTTTTCGAGTTCACCCGCGATCGCATCCGCCTCTCCGTGATCCTTGGTCGTAAGGAGCCTGAACGCGAGCATCGGAGTTCCCATTCGCGATGCGGCGTTGATGCGCGGCCCGATAGAAAAACCGATATCTTCTTCAGTGAGTTCCGCTTTGCGGAGGCGCAATTTGATACAGAGTGCGATGATACCGGGTCGCGGAGAACGGCGAAGCACCGTGAGCCCCCAGTGCGCGAGCACACGATTTTCTCCGACGAGCGGCACCATGTCGGCAATGGTCGCTATGGCTACAAGGTCCAAGAGCCATTTCTCCCATCCGTCCTGAACCGCACCAAAGCGCGCGATACCGCGACGTTTACCTTCACGGAGCGTTGCTTGAACCAGTTTGAATGCCATCGCGGCCCCGCATAAATTCGGGAACGGATAGGTACCGCGTTTTGGATTCAAAATGGCGACGGCCAAAGGTGTGTCGCCTATCAATTCGTGGTGATCGGTGACAATGACGTCGACCCCGAACGTATTCGCATGGGCAACGGCATCGTACGCATTGGTTCCTACATCCACGGTGATGATCAACTTGACGTTATCCTTGGCGAGCGTAGATATCGCCTCGGGATGAAATCCGTATCCTTCGTTGTCACGATGCGGTATATAGATGCGCACGTTCGAGTACCCGATCTTTTCAAAAAAATCGCTCAAAACCGAAGCTCCCGGAATACCGTCACAATCGAAATCCGCATATACAGCGATGCGCTCGTTCTTTTCAATCGCAGCTATGAGCCTGTCGGTCGCCGTCGACATATCCACGATACGCTCCGGCGCATGTGTGTGTTTTTCGTAATCAGGGCGCAGGAACGCATCGATGTCTTCTTTCGTTTTTACTCCTCGACTCTTTAACAGTGCACGCACGACATCACTGATCTCAATGTCTGCAGTTTCCATTGCGCGTATTGTATCGTCCCACCGGACGATACGGCGAGTTACACAACGCTCGCGGACGCGATGGCAATAGCTGCGTGCCGAAAATTCATGGACTCTCGTCGTCCGTAGGGATACACTGCCAGCCATGCAGGAGTGCATCTTTTGTAAAATAGTCCGGGGTGAACTGCCCTCAAATAAGATATACGAGGACGAGCATTCCATCGCGCTCCTCGATATTCATCCGGTGAATCCCGGGCACACGCTCGTGATACCCAAAGAGCACTTTGCGACCATCTTCGACACGCCTGCAAAGACATGGGGGCACGTGCAAGAAACAGTGCATAAAGTTGCACTCGCACTGGAGAAAGGTGCGGAGGCCGACGGCGTCAATTTGATGATGAACAACCGAGAACATGCGGGGCAGGTGGTACACCATGCACACGTACATCTCATTCCTCGGTTCAAGGGAGACGGCTTGAAATTGTGGCCGCATCACGCATATGACACCGATGAGAGCTCGTCCATTCTCAAAAAAACAATCGCCGCACTCAAATAAAAAAGCCGCCCTCTCAGGCGGCCTTTTTATTTGAGGTACCTGAAGTTACTGAAGGTACCCTTCGTTTCCAGTGCACACTCCTTCGTGCATGAACGTGGCATTGGAGTTGTTCATTTGGCAGCGGCTTGAATACGTTTGCGGCTGATGGAGCTGACACTGCATCGTGCAATACATCCCGACCGGGCACGTGTTCATACAACCGTTCGGACGACCGCATACCGGCTGGTAGACGGCGGTACATGCGGTTTGTGATACCTGAACCGTCGCGGTTGAACGTGCTTCCTTACCCTGCGAGTCGGTAACCGTGAGTACAACTGTGTAGTTGCCGGGTGCTGCGTACGAGTGCGTGAACGATGAATCCTGTTGGATGCTCGCCTGCGGCGCCATCATGCGAGCGGCGGCGTCAGAGGCTGTCCATTCATCGCCCCACATGATGGAATATTTAAGAGAACCGTTCTCAGGGTCAGAGGCGGTTATTTTCCAGGTGCCGATCTCGTTCACCGCGAGTGCAACAGGGCCCGAGAATGAGGAAATGACCGGCGGTTTATTTCCTGAGGCATCATCGAAATAGGCACTGCAATACGGCTTTTGCATGCTCTCCGGAGTACATGCTCTGAGCGTACAATATGCGGGGCCACCTGGAGTGGAGCGTCCGCAGGTATTGCACCCGTCATTCCACGCTTTGCACATCGGGTCGCTTTCGGGATTCGTTGTTGTGTCCCTGCATGCCCCTTCGTACATGAATGTTGCCCCGTCTGCCTTCATCATGCAGAGGTTGCCGTAGGTGGTCGGTACGGGATTGCAGGGTGTAGTGATGCATACCACCTGTTTCGCTCCGCACACGGGCTTGTACTCTTTCGTACATGCGATCGGTGTGTTCCCGACGACAACTTTTTCGGATGCGAGTATTTCATCCTTACAGCCGCCCATGCACATACCGCCGCTCTTCAACAACGATACAACGTACGTACCGTCGCTCGTATACGTATGATTGAAAGTGGCAGGATTTTGGCAACGTGTGGGATAGATGTCCTGCCCAGTTGTAGCGCAGTGCACCCACTGTCGCTCCGAGCCGTCCCCGAAGTCGATCATAGTGTCTCGTCCGTCTGCCATGCTCGGTCGGTAATCACTCGCGTCACCTGTCTTTGAGATGACCGTTACGACGAGCGGAGCATTTCCCTTCTGCGGCCACACCTGTAAAAGCGAGGGGTTGCTGTTGTTTCCGCACCATACTTTGATGCGTGCACGACTCATCGGGCCGAAACTACCGAGTGCCGAGATGTCATTCTTCATCTGCCAATTTGCGACCGCCTGTGCGGTTGCAGGACCGAAGAAGCCTGTTGCCGAGGTATTGAGATAGCCTTCGGTCGACAAGAATTCCTGCAAGCTCCTTACATCCTCGCCGCTCTGACCGCGCGAAAGATTGCGGTTGATGAGCGCGCAGATACGCGCCGGCGGTGAGGCAACCGGCACCGCAGTCACGGTCGAAGACGCGGTCGTTTGGGCACGAAGTTGCACCTGCAATGACGCCACCTTCGCAAGCAAGTCTCTGATCTGCTGCTGAAGTTCGTCAACTGATAAGGCCGATGCTGCAAACGGTGCCGCGAGTGCGGCTGCAATGATAATGCCGGCTACGATGGATCTTTTATTCATAGCTCAAGTATAAGACAAATTGTGTGTATAAAACGGCACTATTACGGTGACCGTGTACACAGAGACGCACCTGAGCGGCACTTCTTTCATGAGGCGCTGGCGGTAGAAATATGCCTAGTTGAGCGCCTCGAGGCCCGGGAGCGTGCCTTCGAGAATGTACTCAAGCATTGCGCCGCCTCCCGTAGAGAGAAAGCCGAGACCCTCCTGTGACATGCCGCTCTCTTCGATGACCGCGATCGTATCTCCCCCGCCGATCACTTTTTGAGCGGAACTCTCACTGATCAATTCCGCGATGGCATGCGTCCACTGACCGTAACCTGCTTCATACAAACCGGTCGGGCCGTTCCAGAGGATGAACTTCGCTTCTGCGATGAAGGGCGCTATGAGCGCGAGCGACGCCGGTCCGATATCCATGATCTTGTCGCCGGGTAGTACGTGTTCCGGTTTTTTTACGCGTGCCTGTTTTTCGGAGTTCTCAGTAGTCACGTCGTTCGGTGCGAGAAAATGCGGATTGTTGAGGACGTCCTCACCGGGCAATTCGGCAGAGATAAGTGAACGCCCGATGGGCAATCCTTTTGCTTTGAATACGTCGTTGGCGAGCGCTCCGGTAATAAATACTTTGTCGTATGCATTTAAAAGAGAGCGGATGAGCGGTGCTTTCGTCTCGAACTTTGCACCGCCCAATATTGCGAATGACGGATGTTGCGGACTACGTGCCTTGGAGAGCTCCTCTACCTCACGCTCGATGAGTAGCCCCGCGTAGTGCGGAAGTAGTTTCGGTATACCGACGATAGAGGTATGTGCACGGTGTGCGGCAGAAAATGCGTCGTTCACATAGATGTCGCCCAGGGCAGCGAGCTCACGCGCAAACCCTTCGTCGTTTTTAGTCTCCCGAGGATCGCGGCGCAGATTTTCGAGCAGAAGTACATCGCCGTTATGCATCGCGTTTCGTGCATCATGTGCAACCGGACCGGTCAGATCCGCAACATAAGTAACCGGGGTTTCGCTTTGCAGCGCGCGCGCAACAGGCGCATTCGTTTCTTCCGGGTCGCGCCCGATATGTGAAAGCACAATGACTCGTGCGCCTTTCTGTACAAGGAATTTTATTGTTTCGGCTGAGCGGCGCACTCGAAAAAGATCCGCAACTTCCCCGGTGTGCGTGAGCGGCACGTCAAATCCCGCTCGCACAAGAATATATTTACCTTTCAATTCCCCGTCGGGGACTTCCCTGATGCACTTCATATCAGGCTATCTGGAGCGCACTTATGAGGAGTGAGATCTTTTTCGGGTCTGACGATGCGCGACCGACGAGCAGTCCTTCGACATCGCCGTCTTTACACATCGCGGGAGCATTCGTTTCATCGACCGAGCCCCCGTAGAGGATGCGCATCTGCATGCCGACATCGCCGTGCATCCCGACAACTGTTTTACGAATGAAAATAGCCATCTCGTGCATGTCCCGTGACGACATTGCCCGCGAGGCACCGATGGCCCACACCGGTTCGTATGCGATAAAAATGCGTTTGAGCATCGGCTTTTGCACACTTTCGAGTGCTATCTTCAACTGCTCGGCGACAACCCCGAAATGTGCGCCGGAATTTGCGCGCTCCTTTTCGCCTACACACAGGACCGGCGTGATGTTGAGCGCGAGTGCAGCGGCGACCTTTTTCTTTATCTCTTCGTTGCTCTCTCCGGCAGCGCGTCGCTCGGCGTGACCGATGAGCACGAGCGATGCCTTTGCATCACGTACCTGTGCGAGCGAAATATCTCCCGTGAATGCGCCTCCTTGTTCGGCGTTGGCATTCTGCGCACAGAACGCGATTCGCTTTCCTTTATAGAGTAATCGGAGCTGGCGCAGGTAAATACTCGGCGGCGCAAGCACAATAGATACGCTCTTTGCCTTATCGCCGGCTTTGCGCGTGGCGTCGAGGAGCGATTTTGCCTCTTTGAACGTGGCCGGATTCATTTTCCAGTTCGCAACAACCAGCGTTTTCATGCGCCGAATTGTATCACGCGTATTTTTCACCACCGCGCAGGCGAAGTACCGGACTTCTCCGGGAATTCGCAGGCCTCACCACACCCCTCACTCGGAAACGTTTCGTTTTTTGAGGCCCCGCAGGGCTTGGCCCGAGGACTGAGCCGTTTTCAGCAGAAAACGGCGTACTCAAAAAATGAAGTGTTTCCGAATCACTTCTCCCTCCACAGCATAAAGCTGTAATTCACCGACGCCACCGGCGTGAACGGCGGGGGTGAGAACGCCACGAGCTGATCGTAGTAGTCGAATCGCGTTTGAAAACCGGAGCAGAAAATGCCTCCGCAGATCCACGACGTACCCGTGCGACCGTTCGACACAACCGTGCCGATGGTAGTGAGTCGCGTTTGCGATACGTATTGATCAAGTGATGCCGGCGTATCGTTGATCGAGAAGAAATCGCGTCCGTAGTGACCACTTTGCGCAACGAAAATACCGTGTATCTCCATCATGTCGGGCACAACGAGCGGAATAAGCACGTTGCGCTCCGCTATGACCGTGAGACCGTCGGTACCGTCGTACGCGCTGTAATAGATATTGTTGTTCAGGTACGCGTCCGGAGTGGAGCCGGCGGTCGGTGTCGCCGCTATGACCGTGACCTTTGCGTTCACCGTACCTTCCACCCACACACGGTCTTCGAAGAACATGAGTGAACAGCTCGGAGGAATATTGAACGTACCGATAAGCGTTTCTCCGGTTATCACGCTGTACTCGGTCGTATTCCCGTACTGACTCGACTGACTCGGATACCCGTCGGTCGACGTGACGCGGTAGAGCGTAAAAGTGCCGTTTGCATTAAAGATGACGTGGTAACCGCGTTCATTCGTTGAGCCTGCAGCTGCGGCATAGTAAATGCCGGATGCCTGCGCTTTCGTTTTGAGTCCCGCAAAATCGACTGCGATGAGCGCAAAATCGATAGTGGAGGCGGATATCTTCCAGAGTTCGGGATTCGAACCGTTGCCCACGACCCCCGGCGCATTTCCCTGTGTCGGTGAGCACCCATAGCTCGAGGTGCAATTCCACGTTGCAACCGCGCTCGAAACAGTGGAATTGCTGCCGCCGTCCATGCGCACACCACCATTGGAGTGGTACGGTCCGCGGATATTTCTGTCAGGTCCGGCCCACACGTTCGTATTCACGACGTACGAATATTCCGCGACCGACGGACGCATGTACCGCGCCGTAAGATTGCGCGGGAAGATGCGGTCCGCATAGGCGATGCCGCGCGATTCGAGGTCCACCCACTGTACGGTACCGCACTGCAGCGTGGCGGTTGCTGTGATGGTCGCATCTCCCACAGCACCGGTCTCTGGGTCCACTTCGGAATACGTTTTCGGGCTCACCAATCCGACGCCCGCGTTCATGATCGAAGGATTGTGCGCGAGGAACCATCGGTAGTATTCGAGCCCGGCCTCCGCAACATGGAGCGCCTGCTCACGGGCCGCAAGCGCGCGCCCGTAGCGTGACTGCGTAAGTGCGTAGCCCGAAATGGTACTGAGTATCAATACAAAGAGCGCCATGTAGAGGAGCACGAGCATGGTGGTAACTCCTGACTGCGCAGGCTGGCCTTTCTGTGCTGCGGTTGTTTTCATATCACGTGTCATTTCCCGATGAGGTTTCTGAGCGCAGCGGTAGAATACAAACTCAACTGGTTCGGCAGTGTCGCCGTATTCACATTCACTCCGAGCGTCACTTTTACGAATCGTACCGCGGTGTACGCGGTGGTTGAAGACGCGATCTCGGCACCGAGCGCGTCGTAGTAACGGAACGTAGAGGTCCCCACTGCGATATTGCGCACGTAGTCCGCGACCACTTCGTTCACTTCTGCACCGATATAGTCCGGCGGATCGCCCGTTGGATTGAGTACTCCGCGCATCAGCGTCGTACCCGTCAGGTAGTAATGTACGCGCTCGATCAAAGGATCATTATCGATATCGGCATAGAACACAAAATCGTGCGGTGAGACCGTGACTATCGGGAATGCGCCCTGACTGGAGAACGCCGCCTCCCGAATGGTGCGTACCATGGTTTCCAGCCCTCGTTGCGCGGAGGTGACCGCGGTTGATTGTTCGAGCGAATACGCATTAGTGCGATAAAAGTAGAGCACGGTGGAAGCTACGGCGGTCATCGCGGAAACAAGGAGCGCGATCCAAATCATCGCTTCGATGAATGTCATTCCCCTGTCGGTTTTTAGTAAATTCTTTTTTTGCATACCATTACGGGACAAGCACGATGGATGTGCGGACATCAGATGAGACGGTGGTGGTTGCCGTTTTGTTCTGGAATCCCGTCTTCGAGATATTCAGCGTGTAGGAGCCTCCGTTAAGCCCGCCAAAATACACCTGTCCGCACGAAGAAGTTGTAAGAGTTTTATTCGTTGTTGAGCTCACCATCTGTACCGAAGCATATGGGATGAAATTACCGTTTCCCTCGCGCACATCAACTACCAGTGACTTCGGTGTGTTCGTTGCTGCGTAGATCTGGGTAAGCTGAGTACTCCCCGGTGAGAGAAGTTCCGGCTGCGGAGCACATACTTCCGCCGTTTCGTAGCCACTCATGGTAGATACATTCACGGTGTACGTGTCCCACTCAATGCTCGGGAGCGATATGAGGCCGGAAGAATTGCTGGTCGAGGTTGCAATGTATTTATAGACAGTGGGGCTGTTCCCTATTGTCTTGATCCCGCGTACTGTAACGGCAAGGTTCGGCATTATTTCAGGACCATAATCATAGTCGACACTCCATACATCCGTTGTCGGGGTAACGCTCGGATTCGAAGTGGTAAGTGTGGCACCGATGCGAATTACAGGATACGTACTGGTGGAAAGTCCTGCGATATCGACGGGAGAATTCGTGAATCCCGCGGCGTTCCCCGCAAGTGCGCTCTCCGGGATGAGCGTCGGCACACCGCCCGCCATCGTGTAGAGGGAGTAGCGTACATCGGTTTGCGCGGGCGTGGTGTCGGACCACGAAAGCGATGTCCAGCGGTTCAAAAGCGAACTCGTGATGTCGGTCGATAGAATGAACCCGCTCGGTTGATACGGTGCGGAACCGTCGAGTCGCGCGACGCCGCCGGTAACAGTAGAGTTACTCGTCGTTGCGATGTAGGTAGCGCTTGAGAGCGTATCGCTGTATGTACGCGCCTCGACCGCTTTGAATGTTTGTATCGTTTTTCCTGCAAGCAGATCGATAGCGAACGTGTAGGTTGTCGTGAGGTTATTTGAGACCGTGAGGTGCCGGGGATTGGGATTCGGATTTTGCGTCGTCACTGCATACGTTTGCGATGTGGAATAGCCGGTCTTTGAAACAACAACCTGGTAGTTGCTCGCGGCCGGGGCACCGATGAATGTGATGGAACCGAGGTCGTTGGTATAGGTTCGAATCGAGACGGCGGGCGTGGTCGAGGTATTTGTGATGTCGATCTGCGCATCGCGCAACGGTACGGAGTTTGCGTCGACCACATTTATAGTGAGCGTGCCTCCCGGTACCGCGGTCTCGACTCCCTGCGGCGAAACACGGCCCACCACCTGAATACTGCGACTCGTGCGCTTCCTGGTCCATGATATCTCCACGCGAATGGTTTTATAGTCCGCGATTATGGCGTTGGTATCCGCTCCACCGCTACCGTCTTGGGGATCATCGGAGTAGTACACGAGTGTGCGACGTGTGTAGGAAACACCGTTGAGCGTTATAGTTTCGAGCTGCGGGACAATACCCGCCGGGATGCCGCCGAGTACTCCAACGGAGGCATAGGAGAGACTTTTTAAATACTCCATGCGCTCGTTTGCAAGAGCAATTGCGCCTGCGCGGGCTTTGCTGTTGCTCACCACGTCCACCGTGAGTTGAAATGCCGCTGCAATTCCCATGAATACGACAAGCATGAGCGCGGTACCGACGATGGTGTCGATGAGGCTGAGCCCACGGGAGTCAGTTCGTAGTCCGTAGTACGTAGAACGTAGTGAGTACTTTTTTGATCGCATATTTTTTCTACGTACTACGTACTGCTGTTCTACGTGCTAAATATGCTCGGAGAGCTGATAGATCGGAGAGATCATCGATATAGCGAAGAATCCGACCGCGCCCCCGATGAAAAGCATGAGGAACGGTTCGATGATGGTGGACATGTCCTTTGTCTTACGGTCGACCTCCGCCTCGTAGTACGAGGCGAGGCGTTTGAGCATTTCCGCTGTTTGTCCGGTTTCCTCGCCGACCGCCATCATTTCGCCCACAAATGCAGGGTAGAGTGTTTCACTTCGAACGAACGTCGCCGAGAGCGGCTGACCTTCCCCCACTGATTTACGCGCATCTTTCAGGATCTGCTGGAAGTACGTGTTTTGCACGACCTCTTCCGTTATCTCAAGGCTGGTCAGCACGTCTACTCCGGAGGAGGACAGTGATGCGAGCGTACGCGCAGTTCGCGCGGCATTCACTTCGCGCACCATTTCACCAATGGCCGGGAGCTTCAGAAATATGAAATCGGAAAAACGCTGGCCCGGTTTGGTACGAGCCATCAAATACAAGCCCACAATGATACTTGCAACTAAAATAACGGCACCGATGGTGTTCTGTACGAGAAAATTGCTGATGCCGATAACGAATCGCGTTGAGGACGGGAGCGTGGCGTTCATTTCCGCGAACGTCTGTGCGAGTGTAGGTACGACTTTGATCATCATGAGCACCCCGATACCTACGATCGCCACCAAAATAATGCATGGGTAGAGCATGGCCCCACGGATCTTTTTTTTCAAATCGTGAATGCGCTCCATTTGATCGGAAGTGACCGCGAGTGACTGAGATA
>CAYQQI010000004.1:0-29997 GCA_964419595.1 uncultured Candidatus Saccharibacteria bacterium | reverse complement strand
TCATTTGGTAGAGCACCTCATTTGCAATGAGGGGGTGACCGGTTCGAATCCGGTAAGGTCCACAAAATAAAAAGCACCGCCATTTGGCGGCTTTTTATTTTGTGGATCTTACCTGGGAGGGGGTCGGGGAACGGGAGTTCCCCGTGGAGGAAGGCAGGGAGCGGAGCGAGCGTTGGAAAACCGTGGGTTTCCAAGCCGGTATGGTCCACCCGACGGATATCTCGAGGTCGCCAAACATTACCTTTACGACCCCTCATGAAGCTGTACTATGTGCGCATGCATACACGCACCCTGCGCGTTGCGGTACTCCTGGCCACAGCGGGCATTATCGCGACCCCTTTTATATCAGCTGCGCTTACGAAAGACCTCGACGGCGATACCGTAGTGGATAGCCGCGAGTATCCGATAATCTTCGTACACGGTGCCGCCGGCTCCGAACTTGATTCCGGTGGAACAAATCTTTGGCCGGGCAATGTAGGAGGCATGATAAGCGACAGCGACGGGCTCAAAATGGCACTGGAGAGCAACGGCAAAACCGATTGCTGCGGCACAGTCACCGCCACAAAAGTAATGCGCTTCGGTGCAGGATTTGATGCCGGATTTGTGGACCTGCACTTTGCACCCGTGTACCAGGGGTTCTATGACTACATGGCAAAAGAAGGATACGGATTCGAAAAAGCGGATGATGGCCGCGTATTTTACGATTTCGTGTACGACTGGCGAAAAGACAACCGCGACCATACGAAGTCGCTCGATGAGAAAGTGAATCAGGTGCTGAAGGAAACGAAGGCGGATAAAGTCATCCTTATCGGTCATTCTATGGGCGGTATTCAGATACGCCTTTATATGAACGAGGAAAAGTATGCAAAGAAAGTCGGCGGTGTTATATTCCTTGCAACGCCGCACCACGGTGCACCGCAGGTCCTATGGGCATACACATACGGATACAATTTCGGGAATTCAAAGATAAGTGACTCACGCATGTGGGAGGCGATGAAGAATTGGCCGGCAGGCTACCAGCTGCTTCCGGATTATCCGGCCGTGCAGGATGCCGAAACCGGGAAGTTCTGGACCATGGAGCAGCAGCTCGATACCAACTATTACAGTGTGCAAGAATTCCAACACGCGCTGGACGCCGGAAATGAGAACCCCTACACCCCAAGCGCAGGTTTACCGAATCCTGCATTTGCGCGAGACGCGTTGAATTTTCACAAGAACGTACTCGGTGATTCGGTAAAAAAGTATCCGTGGGTGAAGTACTACATGGTGGCCGGCACCGGACAAGACACCGTGCAATACTTTTCGGCAACACTTGAAACGCGAGGTGAATTCGACAAACCCATCCTGATACTAGAAAAAGTAAAATCAAAGAATGGCGACGGCACCGTGCCGGAAGCGGGAGCAAAAATAGAGGGAGTTGATGAGGCAGTGAAAGTGGTGGGCGAGCATGGTGCAATTCCGAGCACTCCGGCGGCACAGGCCTATGTGACCCAATATCGCAAAGTGATAAACGACGAACAATTCCGAAACGGACTTATTGATAAGGCGCGCCGGGCGGGGCAGCCGCATCTCGCACGACTCAAGAGCACGTCGGAATCCGCATCCGCTGACGCTGCGGCGGACGACGGCTCTCCTGCAGGAAATGCAATCAAACTGATGATGTTGTTCATCAAAGGCGCGCCGGACGAGGAAAAGATAAAGAAGCGAGACGACCTTCGCCGGTCGCTCTTCAAGACGTTCCGGAACGCCGTCGTAAATGTTCACATTCAGGCGAGCAACGACAAACCGGAGGACAACCTCTATGCGACCATACAGGCCTTTGAACTGAAAGAAATAGGGCTCGGAAAGATATCCCGCTACACAGTTACGGTAGAAATTCAGAGCTATGAGGTGTTTGACGGTCTTGCCGACGGCTCAATAGATGCGTTCGATGCATATACCGACGGACGTGTGCAACTCAAGGGAAGTGGCATCATTGGCTCACTGAAGTTCAAGATCATGTCGTGGATAGCAAAGTACGGCTTCTCCCGACGATAAACACTCGAATGTGAAGATTTCGGTTGAATTCTTCATGTGGTTGCATATACTCCGCGTGGGCAGGTCTTAACCCAGTTGGCGAGGACCACAATGACTGTTCTTGTTCGAAAAAAGTATCGTGTCGCAGACCTTGTGGAAACGTGTGCGACCGGAAGACACAAGTCGGGCTCAGCGGACCTCAGCGTGCTGGAGCGCTACTACTTGCCGCTCATGAACGACGAGCTCGACGATGATGCGATTCTCGAGTACGGGACACATCTGGTGCCGAACAGCGTGAAGTTCGCCGGAGCGTGGCTCGATGCGGTAGAGAAGCTCATTGCGCGAAGCCCGCACATGCGCACGCGAGTGCGGATGCGGCCGAGAATGAGCCTGGAAGCGCTAAAAACCGAGTCGAGAGAAGTCTCGGTGCTCCTTCGTGAGTTCATGCGTGAAATATCGGAGGATCTACGCGCGCACTTTCCGCCGGATAGTTCCGTCAATGAACGTCTCGCGTCACTCGTTTTGCAACTTGATCAGGCCGCCTGATCCGGAGTCCGCGCTTGCCGCGGACTCTTCGTTTTCTGGTTTTGCCGCTCCACATGCCGAAATGCTATAGTTTTTGAGCGGATAGCGTGCGCCGTATAGCGGCGCACTACTTTTTTACCGCAACAGATGAGCGAAGCCGACGAAAATAATAAAATAGAGCAAACCCCCGAGCAGCGCTTTCTCGAGGCGTATGAACTGTATGCCGATGCGCTCTTGCGCCACTGCATGATGCGCGTACGCGACCGCGAACTTGCGAAAGATATCGTGCAAGAAGCGTATTCAAAAACGTGGGTGTATATGTCGGAGGGAAAGGAAATTGAATATTTACGCGCATTTCTGTACCGAGTATCCAACAACCTCATTATTGATTGGGCTCGCAAGAAAAAAGCATCCAGTCTCGACACCATGATGGAAGACGACGGCTTTGAACCCGCAGACGACAATGTAAAAGACTTTGCCGATGTGCCCGCGGCGCGCGAAGCAGTAAAGATGCTCGGAGAGCTCGACGAGATATACCGAACCGCAATCACCATGCGCTACCTCGACGAAATGTCGCCACGCGAAATTGCAGACGCACTCGGGGTATCGGAGAACGTGGTTTCAGTCCGTATTCATAGAGGAATCGAAAAGCTTTCCAAGTTGGCAAAGCGGGAACCGGGGCAGGGTTGAGCCCTCCTTGCCCCGCTAGCGATCTTTGGTGTTATTTTGCGAAGGGAATATTTCAATCAAGTACATCGAAATTGGCTCGCCGACATGTTGATAATATGCAGGTATAGAGCGGCAAAATGAGCAACACCAAAGATTTCTACGGGGCTTGCACACTTTTCGCACCCAGCGTATAGTTTTCGCAATGTAAGGTTTCCATAATGCATTGCAGGAGGAAAGGTTGGTTTACATTTTTAGACGAAGAAATACGATATCGAATCATGGCAAAGAAGCTTTATGTCGGCGGTCTGCCTTACGCAACCACTGACGAGGAGCTCAAGGAGGCATTCGCCCAGTCCGGATCCGTTGATTCGGCCGTAATCATCATGGACAAGATGAGCGGTCGTTCGAAGGGTTTCGGATTCGTGGAGATGTCTTCCGATGAGGAAGCCCAGGCAGCGATCGACTTCTGGAACGGAAAGGACTTTGGTGGCCGTAAGCTTACGGTCAACGAGGCTCGTCCGATGGAAGAGCGGCCGCGTAACAACTTCCGCTCAAACGGCGGAGGTGGTGGCTCTGGAGGCTACGGTGGCGGTTCACGCGGCGGAAACGGCGGCGGTGGACGCTCCTGGTAACAATGGAGCGAAAGCTACCTTGTTGACTCTGAATTTGAGACAACCGCAAAAGACCCCCGAAAGGGGGTCTTTTGCTTTGTAATAGAGCCACGGTTCGCTCGTCTAAGTGCTGTAGGTGCGCTACTATGCCATGCATTGGTTGCGCTTCCTGCAGCTTTGTATGGACGAACACATCAAAAATACATTCAAATTTCTGAAGGCTGAACGCCTCACAGACAACGAGCGCATTCAAATGCGCAATGTCTTGCGCTCCGTGATGAACGACAACCCTATGCAGGAGAGTGCGGGACTGACGCGATACGAAGGGGTACTTTCATATTTCAATTCAAATACTTTGCGACCGGTCGGGTTTGCATTTGCACTCGTACTTGTGGTCGGCGTCGGAACATCGTACGCAGCCGAAAACGCACTACCCGGCGACCCGCTCTACGCAATAAAAGTAGGATTTACGGAGCCGATACAGGGAGTCCTCTCCGTTTCTCCCGTTGCGAAAGCGGAATGGGATACGGAATTGCTTTCCCGCCGCCTTGAAGAAGCCGCGACGCTTGCTGCGAGCGGTAATTTGAACGAAGCGAATCGCGCATCCATTGAATCGCAGATAACCCTCAAAGCACACGATGTGAACCGGAGCGTCGATAGACTGAAGTCCACCGAGGGTGGTACTGCTGCCGCATCATCGGTGGAATCCCAACTCGAGGCATCACTTGTGGGACACGAGCGGGTGCTTACGGGGATCTCCGTAGACATGCCGAACGCCGCACCCTCTATCGCACCTCTGCTGCACAAAGTGCGAGTGGAAGCCGGCGTCGCCAACAGTAAACGAAAGACAACCGAAAAAGATCTGACGGCTAAAAAGGAACCGGAGGTTCGCGCCGCTGCAAACTCACAGCAAAAGAACGCGCGCGAAAAGATAAAGAAAGTGCGCGCACTCGCAAACTCACGCTCACTTCAGGCGTCGACCACCGTGGAAGCAAGCTCGAGTGCAAAAGATATTGAAGACGCCATTGCAACCGGCGAACAAAAATTGAACGAAGGGAAGTTCGGTGAAGCACTCACCACATTTCAGGCAACCATCCGCGCAGCACGCGCCGTAGAAGTGAATCTGGACGCGGAAGAGCGACTTCTAAATAAATCGAACAGCGGACAGGGTAGTGCAGATCACGACTAGACATATCCACAGCGCTTAGGTCCGGGGTGACTCTCTTCGCTCATAATAAGGCGATGAATCCCGTTAGACGCTCCGGAAGACAAATCACCCGAATACCTAATGCGGCTCGCGAAGTGTTGCGGAATGTTATTGGCACTAACCTCGGCGCGGGAAGCACTGCTTCCTGCGTCTAACGGGATGAAGCTTCGCTCCCTCGTGGGTTGGGGAATTGTTATATACGCGGTGCTGTTCCTTGTGTGGTCGGGCCTCGCCATGTACGACTTCGGGGGCACGATATTCTCGCGTGGCATTGTGCTCCTTACACTTATTGCGGCAACCGCGATAGCAACACGCTCGCTTCGCATATATAGCGAAAGCGAAATAGCCCCCTACGCCTTTGGCTGGGTACTTGTGGCGGCACTGCTGGACTCGGTATTTGCAGTACCTGCCGCAGGCTGGGCAATCTACTCGGACTGGAATTTGTGGCTGGGGTATGCGGTGTTGCTGGCGGTGCCGTTCGTGGTCATCGCACTTTCGAAAAAGAACCCATCCTGAACATGGGACCATTTTCTACACATCGCTTTATGATGCGTGCCTCACTTACGAGTGCGCATGTATTTGCGTGGCTCTTCGTGTTTCAGTATTTTTATGTGATCTCGGGGAAGATGGTGGAGTCGATGGTCGCGGTCGCGTTTTCCTACGCACTTGCTCAATCGATTGCCATCTTGCTTACGCCGTATACCGCGCGTCGCTTGCGTCATGGTATACGGGGCATGCTCATCAACGCCATGCTTGCCCTCTCAGTAGCATTTGCGGTGCTCGCGAGTGCCTTCTCGGGTTCACTCGGCTCGATACCGTTCGGCATCGTGGTATTTGCGGTATGTATGGGTATATATCGCTCGTTGTACTGGATACCGTATGAACTCGCTGCGAAGAAATACGGCTCTGCACGTGCAATCGAATTTATTCTCGCGTGCGTCCCTGCAATCGGTGGTTACGTAATAACTCTTTCCATCGTCGGGCCGCTGTATGTGCTCGCGGCAGCATCTATCTTGGCACTTCTTGCAATCGTTCCGTTATTTTTCTTAAAAAATACACACGAGGGATTCAGTTGGGGGTATCGAGAGACGTTTCGGCACCTGTTCACATCGTCGCACCGACGCCCGCTGCTTCAGGCTATCTGCAACGGATTCGAAGGCGCTGCGCTCCTGCTTTTGTGGCCGGTAGCTATCTTTGTACTCCTGAACTGGTCCTACCTGGCGCTCGGCCTTGTGCTCTCCGCTACCTACGTGTGCACCATTCTTGCGCGGATGTGGCTCAAAAAAGCACACGTTCATATGCAGACGCCGACGATGCTCTCAATGCTTACGGTGAGCGGCTGGATATTGCGCGGAACCGTTGTAGCTCCCATTTCTATAATCCTTGTCGATACCTACTATCAATCCGGAAGCGGCGTGTCGCACCGTGGAGTGGATCTACTGACCGCTGAACAATCAGCTGACAGCAATTCGTATATCGACGAATTCACGGCCCTCAAAGATATGGGGCAGGGAATCGGACGCATCGCGTTCTGTGTCGTACTGTTCTTTCTTTCGTTTTTCTTCTCGTTCGCGGTGCTTGCGCTCTCTATGTTTGCGCTTACCGCCATACTTGCCGTGGCGTCTATTATGATGTCGCACGCGGTAACAAGGCACGCATTTTAAACCCTTTTGTCTTTCCTGAAAACTAAAAGAGCAGGAACGCATTACATTTCCTGCTCTCAGCATTACTTATTGCGTGATGTGCGCGTAATTGAACCACGCGGACGATCGAGCGGCATCAGAAATTGTCCACTCTGCGATTCCGCATACACCTCGCGCGGAAGACGCACTTGCTTAGCCGCATTTTTCTTTGCGGTCTTTGCCTTGTTGGAGCGCGCCCTGCGGTCGGCAAACATTTTCATGACGCCGCACAGGTACGCCTCGTAGGTCCGCTCTTCCGTTACGTTGCGCTCTCGCAAATACTTGCGACAGACTTCGCCAACGAGCGCGGGAAAGAGCATCTTTGGCTTCCATCTTTCACGAGCTTCGTTTCCGATCGCCCGCAAAAGATTCTTGTCGGTGATCACGCCAACGAAGTTGTCGGCGGGACGACTCGTTTTGGCATAATTCCAACCGGCCTCGATTTCTGTATCGCTGAGGCGTGTGCCCACGGGGGATCTCCGTCAATTCGATGTTGCGCTATACGCAATACTCTATTTAAAATTATACCACCAAGTGGCATGATTGTCGAGTGAAGGCTGTGAAAAACCAGGGTTTAGGCCAAGAGTTCGGTCACCACCGCTTTCACATCTGCTCCGTCCGCAGTACCTGCGAATTCTTTGATGACTGCACCCATGAGCTTGCCCGCTCCGGAGGCATCCGTAATGCCGAGCTCCGCTTTTTTTGCCTCTGCGACTGTTTTAATGGCTTCGCGACTTACTGTTTGCGGTAAATAGACTTCGAGGATTTTGAGCTCCGTTGATTCTTTTTCGGCAAGCTCCAAACGATTACCCGCAGTGAATTGTTCAATGGAATCTTTGCGCTGCTTTGCAAGGCGCTTCAATACCGCTACTGCTTCCGGATCGGTAAGCACATCGACGGGCTTGCGCCCTTTTGCAACGAGCTCATTGGTAAAAGCGGTCATTGCGCCACGTAGTGTATCTACTTTTACTTGCTCGCGCGCTTTCATGGCGGCGATCATATCGGTCTTTATTTGTGCTGTAAGCATGTTGCCAGTATAACAAAAAACGACACGTGAGCATCAAAGCGCACGTGCCGGTCGTTTCTTTTTTCTTACGACATTCAATATACTGCGATTGCGTGTCCGATCGTAAACAAGTTCGCGTACTCGGCTCCGATACGAGATGCAGCGGCTGCAGATCATGAGAGCGATACTCGGAACCTTTACGAGCAATCGTTCCTCGTGGCATGCAGGGCATTCTCTGTACCGAGGCGTCATGCCGCTGTCGTTACGTTGCAGAGTATCTTCACACCGAGGATTCTCTGTAGATTCTCAGGGGTGGTGACCTCTTTTGAATTGAGCATCCGGCGAACATTCTTCTCCATCTGCACGAGATTCTGTTTGCAGACGAATTCGAACTGTGCCGGAAAATTGCCGCCGGGCGGAAACATGGCCATTGAGGCGGTTGAGCCGTCCTGCATGAGGAGCGTTACGATTGCGAGTGCGATGATCATGGCATTCTCCTTCTGTACACAATATAGCCCCGCGTTAACGAAGTTGCCACGGGTGCTACAATCGGCCCATGGAAATAGGTACCATTATCATCATTCTGCTGCTCGTTGCCGTGCTCGGAGCATTGCTCGTGGTGATATTGCGCAAACCGGCAGAACGTGACGACTCACAGAGTCTCGGGCTTTTGCAGGGCCAGCTTGAGGCACTTCGTAATGCTGTTGATAAAAAGCTCGGCGAGGGAACAGACCGCATGTTCCACGGCATGCAGGTACAGTCCGACCAGTCGCAAAAAACGATATCCAATATTCAGCAACAACTCGACCAGATAACGAATCGAGTTACGCAGCAACTCACCGAGGTGGTGAAGGGTGTGACCGAAACAAAAGAGTCCACCAAACAGGTATTTACCATCGCGGAACAACTCAAATCGCTCGAGAGCGTGCTCAAGAACCAAAAGCAGCGCGGAAACCTGGGCGAAGCATCACTCTCGCTCATTCTTGAGAATGTGCTTCCGCCCGGACAGTTTCAGGCGCAGTATCCGTTCAAAGACGGAGAAATAGTGGACATGGTGGTGAAAACGCGCGACGGCCTGGTGCCCATCGACTCAAAGTTCCCGCTCGAGAATTATCTTCGCTTCCTCGATGAAACCGACGACGTGCGACGCGAACAGTATCGCAAGGAATTCAAGAGTGATGTAAAGAAAAAGATAGACCAGACGTCGAAATACATTCGTCCCGAAGAGGGAACCATGCCGTTCGCTTTTATGTTCATCCCCGCAGAAGGCATTTACTACGACCTCTTGAACGATACGAGCGTGGGAGTGAGTGCGAATGACCTCATTGAATACGCGTACAAGCAAAAGAACGTGCTCATTACCTCGCCGACCACCTTTTTGGCGTATCTGCAGACGGTGCTATTCGGGAATCAGCGCGCAAAGATACAAGAGGCGGCGACCGATATCATCAAAAATGTGGCCGAACTGGCGAAACACCTCAAAGCATATGAGGACAGTCACAACAGTCTCGGAAAGTCCTTGAGCACTGTTGTGAATCACTACGAGAAATCGAACAAAGCGTTCAAAGCCATCGATAAGGACGTGGTGCGTATAACAGATGAAAAGATGGGACTCAATCTCGAATCCGCAGACCGCCCGCTGCTGAGCGCCGACGAGGAATAGCTCAAATACGGCTCATTTCGGCCCTTCTATTGCATTTTCCGGGCTTTTTCGGTATAGTTCCGCGACTGATATGGAAAAGATTGCGATCATCGAGACAGGGGGCAAGCAGTATGTCGTTGCACAAAACGACATTATTGAGATTGAACGCCTCGAAGGAGCCGAGAACGCCGGCGACAAAGTTACGTTTGAGAACGTGCTTTTTACCGACGACGGCAAGGCCGCAACCGTTGGCGCACCGCTCGTTAAGGGAGCAAAAGTAACGGGCGAGCTCGTAACCAACAAGCGCGGCCCGAAAGTAACCATCATCAAATACCGACAGAAGTCCCGCTACTACAAAAAGCGCGGACACCGCCAGGATCTCGCGAAAGTGAAGATCACATCGCTCTAAAGAAACAAACAAGAGGTCGCCGAACAGGCGACCTTTTGCATTCATCAAAATTGAGCATCAGCTCATCTGCGGTGGAGAACGTTGCCACCGCCGGCTATCGGGCTGTACCTGACGGCTCGCACCGGATTGCGTCATCTCTTCGAATCCCTGCCCGGCGACACAGTCAAATAAATTCTTTGTAAACCCGCGATTCGGATCCGTATCGCGGCCGTTTGCCTGAGCGAATTTCGGATCGTGTGCAACACGTTCGAATCCGCAGTTAGCGCATGGATGGATCATCGTCAGTACCTCCCGCTGTTTTCAGCGTAACACCGCCACGCTTTCATCATGTGAGTGCGTGTGCATAAGCGCCTAGCGTCGGCTAGCCAATGCACTCTTGATGGTTTCCGGGTCAGCGTATTCAAGTTCGCTTCCGGTCGAGAGCCCGCGGCCGAGCGAGGTGACCGTTACCAGCGGGTATTCGGCGTTCAGTTCTTCTTTCAAACGAACGGCAGTGGCATCGCCCTCGGGATTTGCAGGGAAGGCGAGGATAACTTCGTTGAGTTCAAATCGCTCCTTCACGGTTTTGATGAGTTCTTTCACGCGAAGTCCCGTCATCTGTTCTGAGGCGAGCGAAATGGTACCGCCGAGCACGAAGTAGCGGCCGCGATACGTGCCGCTTCTCTCAATGGCAAGCAAGTCGGCGTCGGAAGCAACAACGGAGAGATACTTGAGGTCGCGCTCGGGGTTATTACAGATGCCACAAATACTATTTTTTGCACCACGGGATGTGCCGAAATAGCGCATGCACTGCGTGCATTGCACAACAGAGCCGCCAAGCTCCTGCAAAGATTCGATCATTTCTTTTCGAAGCGCAGGGGACGAGCGCAATAAATACTGCACGAATCGCTGCGCCTGCCGCGGCCCGATACCGGGGAACTTTTCAAACAATCGCGATAGCCGCTCGATAGGATCCATAAAGATAGGGAGTAGGTTTTAGGTTATAGGTGGTAGTAAATAAAGTAAATGCACAACTAATCCCTACAACCTATTCCCTATAACCTGTTAAAACGGTGCGTCTTCGCCGCCTTCTACCGTGGCTTCGGGAGTAAAGTCGCCGAAATCGCTCTTATCTATAGAGAGGAACGTTGCTTTCTCTTCGTCGAAGCGCAAGCTCACTTTGCCAATAGGGCCGTTACGATGCTTTTCAATGAGAATTTCCGTTACACCGTTCTTATCGTTGTCTGAGCGGTTGCCCTGCATATCTTCTCGATGGATGAACATCACGATGTCGGCATCCTGTTCGATAGAACCGGAATCGCGCAAGTCGGAGAGTCGCGGACGCCCGCCTCGCTGTTCCACCGCGCGAGAGAGCTGCGAGAGTGCGAGCACCGGCACATCGAGTTCACGTGCCATGCCTTTGAGTGAGCGCGATATCTCTGTGACCTGCTGCACGAGGTTGTCGTTGGAGCGGGTGTCAGAGGGCATAATGAGCTGGAGGTAGTCCACAATAATGAGTCCGAGGTTTCTCTCCGACTTTAAGCGGCGTGCAGCAGAGCGCATCGTAAGGATGGTTGCGCTCGGCTGGTCGTCGATATAGATGGGAGCTTCGGAAAGGGTTTCGATGCCGCGCTGTAATCGTTCAAAGTCGTCATCCTTGCGAATCTTGCCCGTACGCAGTTGCCACGAATTTACTTTTGACTCGGCCGCGAGCATGCGGTCCACCAATTGCTGCGATGACATTTCGAGAGAAAAGATACCGACGGGGGTTTTATGCTTGACCGCGGTCAGGCGCGCAATATCGAGTGCGAGCGATGTTTTACCCATCGACGGTCGCGCTGCCAGAATGATGAGGTCGCTCTTTTGGAAACCGGAGAGCATGTTATCGAGCGCGGGGAAGCCGGAGGGAACACCGCGCATCGCACCGTCGTCCTTCTGCAATCGCTCCAGTCGCTCCCACGCTTCCGCGAGCTCGTCTTTTAGCTGCGCAAATTTGCGTACAGACGAGCCCTGGGTAATGTTGAATATAGAGCGCTCCGCTTCGTCGAGTACGGATTCAATTTCGCGCTCCTCCTGAAAACCGAGTTCGGAAATATTGATACCCGCATCGATGAGCTTTCGAAGGTTGGATTTGGTCTGCACGATCTCCGCGTAATGCTTTGCAACACCCGGCGAAACGGAAAGGTTGGAAAGCTCGGCAAGCGCGGAGAGTCCGCCCACGTCTTCGAGTTGTTTGCGGTCTTTTAAGAGTCCGGCCACCGTTTGTACATCAACAGGTGTTCCTTTTCCGTAGAGTGTCACCATCGCATCGAAGATAATGCGATGCATGCCTGAGTAGAACGAATCCACCTGAACCACATCGGCCACGTCGTACATCGCGCCGGAATTTAAAAGAAGCGTGCCCAAAAGCGCGCGCTCCGCGTCCAGGTTTTGCGGGGGAATACGAAGATTCGGATATGTCGGGTCGTTCACACGTCGTCCGCTCTCCGGAATGCCGCGTTTATGTCGTGAGCGATCATCTGCCATATGAGCATAGTACCGCGCTTGCGTCTCCTTCATTTTTCTCAGAATCTCGTCCAAACGAGGATATGGTGTGGATAGCTAAAAATGACCGTTTTGCGACACTTTCGTAAGTACTTGACTAGGCTATGTGGATTTGATACAACCTAAACCACAGGTTAAAAAATAGTCAAATTAGCTCTCGAGCCCCTTTACCACCATGCTTTCATTCTCACCGAAAATAGTGACGAAAGAACTCCTGCTTGAATTGCCGGATCGTTCCCGCCGCGTGCTCGTGGATCGATTTGGCCTTTCTCAGAAGGGGGAACAGCGCACATTGGATGCTATCGGCCAGGAATACGGAATCACCCGCGAACGCATCCGCCAGATCGAGAACCACGGCCTTGCGGCGGTGCGTGACTCCGACTCCTACTCCACTCACGAAACCACCCTCGAAGACCTCAAGAAGGCACTCCTCACGCTCGGTGCTGTTCTCGCAGAAGAGACCATTCTCGAGCACGTCGCGAAGCAGGAGGCTGATCACAACCACATCGTATTTCTCCTCACGGTCGGCCACCCGTTCATTTTCAATCGAGAGAACAACGACTTTAAGGCCAGGTGGCACGTCGATGAACAGCTCTCCGAGCAGGTAGAGAATGCGCTTTCAAATCTTTACGAATCACTCGAGGCGAACCGTCTCACGCCGGAAGATGAGTTCTTGCAGCTCTTCTCAAAATTCCTCAAGCAGGAAGGTGTAAAGTTGCGCCCGGATGAGGTACTCGCACGCTGGCTCATGATCTCCAAGCGCATCGGTCGCAATCCGCTCGGTGAGTGGGGCCGCGTTGAGAGCCCGCACGTTCGCATCAAGAATACCCGTGACTTTGCATACCTCACACTCAAGCGCCACGGCTCTCCGATGCACTTCACCGAAGTTGCACAGGGCATCGAAAAGCTTTTCGGACGCGAAACCCATCCCGCAACCACGCACAACGAGCTCATCAAAGACGGCCGATTCGTACTCGTCGGGCGCGGACTGTATGCACTCAAGGAGTGGGGATACGAGCCGGGAGTTGTTCGCGATGTCATCAAGGGAATACTGGAGCGCGAGGGACCGCTTTCCCGCGAAGACATCATCGACCGTGTAAAGCGCGAGCGATACGTGAAAGATGCAACCATCGCCGTGAACTTGCAAAATGGAATGTTTGTCCGCCAGAACGACGGCCGCTACTCAATAAGCAAGTAGGCATGCCCGCCCCGCAGTGACGCGCAGCGTCTACTGCCGAGGTTCACGAGACAGAACGACGGCCGCAACTCCATCGCGAAGTAGTCGCTTCGCTCCTTCCAACTTCCTCGACTCAAAAATGAAAGAGCCGCAAAAGCAGCTCTTTCATTTTGTTCATTCTACGTCGTGGGTAAAAAACCGTTGTCAGAAACGCTTGTAAATACGCCCCTGGAAGCACTCGGGGCGTGATATTATTTTTTTATGGCAGGTGGTGGCGGAGATGGAATAAAAACGGGATTTCCGCCGTTGGACTATGTGCTGTGGTTCATCGGAGTGGTCTTTGATATCAACAAGCAAACAAAAGAGGTCGGCGATTGGGGTGTTTCGCGTGCGCTCTACCTCAGCTCACTCTATATCGGTCTCTTTGTCGTGCTCGGACACTTGATCCCCGCACTCCCCGCATTCACCTTCCGCTGGATGTTCGGGACTGCACCACTATGGCTACCGGTATCGTTATGGTTCATCTGCTGGTATGCCTGGATATGGTACATACAAGCGCTCTTTCTCTCGGGTCGCAACCCGGTGTTACTAGAGATGAAAATCCCGAGAGAGATCATGAAATCACCGCGAGCGATGGAGCTTGCGCTTTCGAACTTTTCCATTTCTTCCGGAGAAACCACGTTCATACACCGCGGGTGGAAGGGGCAGACGCGCACATATTTTTCGTTCGAAATAGCGAGTTTCGGAGGGGAGATACACTTTTATATTTGGTGCTGGAAGAATTACCGCGCCATGGTAGAAGCGTCGCTCTACGCGCAGTACCCTGAAATTGAACTCGTTGAAGTAGAGGATTACGCGGCGAAATTTCAATTTGACGCTGATATTCATACCGCGTTCTGCACCGATTGGCGACGAGAGACCTATATGGATATTCCGACGGCGTCGCGCCGAATCGACGCGTATCCCATCAAAACGTACGTGGATTTTGAGTTGGATAAGGACCCGAAAGAGGAATTCAAGGTGGAGCCGCTCGCGCAGGTTGTGGAGTATCTCGGTTCAATCAAACCGAATGAACAGGCATGGATACAGATAGTCTTCCGCAAAGCAGGCAAGCACGACGGAGTGCTCGTACCGAAGGACATGGGAGATGAGTGGATCGAGGCGGTAAAGGATGAAGTCGAATTCGTGCGATTCCAAGCAACAGAAAAGCCGAGAAATCCGCATGCCCACGAACCCATGGAAAAGGAGGAAGAGAAACGTTCGCAATTTCCGCATCCCACGGAACGTGAAAAGGAACAGTTACAGGCGATGGACCGCAACTACGGAAAGTTTCCGTTCGAAGTGGGTATGCGAGGTATATATATAACAACCGGCGACCTCCATGGCCCCACGTACAGCGGTATGCGATACGTATGGCGCGCATTCAATAACCCGCAGTACCGCTCGCATCTGCGCCCAAGGCGCTGGATGAATGATTTCGACTACCCGTGGCAAGACGTAAACAATGTCCGCTGGACGCTGTTCACCAGGCGTTTTCTCGACGCGTTCCGCAGACGCAGCTTCTTTGCATCACCATGGAAAACACCAACGTTTGTGATGACGAGTGAAGAGATCGCGAGCATATGGCATCCGCTGAGCGCCACGGTTCAAACGCCGGGACTCGAAAGGATACCGGCTACAAAAGCATCGGCGCCGTCGAATCTTCCCCGATAGATATGCGCAAATTTATAGCCATTATTCAGGAGTTCTGTTCAGATGTAACTCAGTTCGTCATTCAATTCTTCGAAACGAGCGATGAGATACAGGACGACCTTTCTCAAAAATGGCGCCTCCATGCAAATCGACGCACAATTCTTATTATTCTCACTGCGGGCACGCTCGCACTCGTCTCGTATGTGTATGTAATCGAACCGCCCGTGAATTTCCCGCTCCAGCAATTAGTAACGGTCCGAGAAGGCGCATCGGTCGATGAGATAGCATTTGATCTGGAAGCGAGCGGGGTCGTGAGCTCGGGATTGGCATTCAAGTTCATTGCCGCGGCAACCGGACACGCGCGCTCGCTTCACGCGGGAGACTATTTATTCAAAGAGCCGAAAGATATATTCAGTGTCGTGCGGACAATTTCGCTCGGGGCGTTCGGGCTTGAACCGGAAAAGATCCGAATTCCCGAAGGTGCCACAACCCGCTCAATGGCCATCATATTCAAGAGTAGACTACTACGGTTCGATTCTGATAAATTCCTCGCTAAAGCGAGACCGCTAGAAGGCTTTCTGTTTCCGGATACCTATTTCTTCCTGCCGAATGCCGACGAGGACACTGTTATTAACGCAATGCGGGCGGATTTCGAGGAAAAAATGAAGCCGTATGAATCTGACATCGCTTCGTCGAGCATGTCGCTCGCCGAGATCATCACACTTGCTTCGATCATTGAACGAGAAGCGTCACGCTCCGATGATAGGCACATGATATCGGGGGTACTGCATAATCGACTCAAAAAGAACATGCCGCTGCAGGTAGATGTGACATTCCTCTATACGATGGGGAAGAACACGTTCCAGCTCACACTCACCGACCTTCGTAGTGACAACCCGTACAACACCTACGTTCACAAAGGGCTTCCTCCCGGTCCGATCGGTAGTCCTTCGCTCGATTCCATTGATGCGGCCATCCACCCGTCAAAACATAAATACATATTCTATTTGGCGGACAATAGCGGTGTGACGCACTACAGCAGAACCTATGAAGAGCATCTGCAGAAAAAACGGCTGTACCTCGGAACCTAACCTGCCCGGTCAGTAATAATTTCGAATTATTCCTGTCTGCAACGTGTTAGAGCACGGTACGCATCTTGTGCAGTAGACTTGTGCAATGAGTTCGCGGTTTTTGACTCCATGAAGACAATTCGAAATTTATACTACCGGGTGGTAGGATGCCCCCGATGAAAAAGGTATTCGTCGGACTTTCGGGTGGAGTGGATTCCGCGGTCTCCGCGGCGCTACTTCAGCGCGAAGGCTACGACGTGACGGGTGTATTCATAAAGATATGGCAACCGGAATTTACGGAGTGCACGTGGCAGGAAGACCGGCTCGATGCGATGCGCGTTGCCGCGTATCTGAAAATTCCGTTCCGTGAGATAGAGCTATCCCTGGAATACAACACAGAGGTCGTGCGCGACATGATAGCGGCGTATCAGAGCGGCATCACCCCGAATCCGGACGTTCGTTGCAATGAAAAGATAAAATTCGGACATTTTCTGCGCTATGCACTCTCCGAAGGAGCTGACTATGTGGCAACGGGGCACTATGCCCGTATCAGTGAATCAGACGGAACGTACAGGCTGCACAGAGGAGTGGATCCTGAAAAGGATCAGTCGTATTTCCTCTATCGTCTCGGGCAACACCATCTATCTCATGCGCTCTTTCCCGTCGGGGCGTTAAAAAAAAGTGAGGTCAGAGTGAAAGCTCAGGAGTTCGGCCTTCCGGTCGCGCGGAAACACGACTCACAGGGTCTGTGTTTTGTCGGTGCGGTGAGTATTCCTGAATTTCTCTCACGCTATATTCCGCTCGCTCGCGGGCATGTTCTGAACGAAAGCGGGGAAGTGATTGGTGAGCACGACGGTGCAGCCCTCTATACTATCGGTCAGCGTCACGGTTTCAGAACCCGTCATCCGACGAGTACGCCGCTCTACATTGTTGCGGTGGATGCCAAGTCAAACACGGTCACGGTCTCGCACGAGATAAAACGTGCGGAGCGTGAACATACGGAGTTGACCGATATGCATTGGATAGCAAGTGTCTTTGACGGACAGGAAGTGCTCGCGCAAGCACGATACCGCGAAGCACCGATTTCCGCACGAGTTGAAGGCACACGTATTCATTTTTCAGAGCCGCATCTGGTAACTCCCGGACAATCGGTAGTTTTGTATGCGGGTGATACATGTCTCGGCGGCGGGATCGTCGCGGGTATACACACAAATAAATAGGATTCGCGAGCGTATCCCGTTACACTTACTGAATGTCCGAAGTGTTACGGCGAATTTTTGCGTTCCTCGTAGCAGCGACGGTCATCTCGTATCTTATTTTTATGATCGCGGGCGCCACCATATATGCGCGTGCAGAAGAGAAATCGCGCATCATCTGGGTTCGTGACGAAATAACCCCGAATACGCACCGCATTTCCGGTCTCATCGAGGTCCCGTCATCCTGTACGGAGCTCTATGAATCGACCGAGATGCTCAGTCCGTTGCTCATAAAATTAAAATTCAAAACGTGGGAGCATCCGAATACCGAGTGTCTGCACGAACCGGTCAAAAAGCAGTTCTACGAGATCGTCTTCGCGCCTGCGGTGGGGGTGCACTTTATAGCTACGCTTGACGATGTACCGATACCTATTCTTGTCGTCCCCTACATACCATGACCATGTCACAGAGACTCATTACAAAAGCAGACGGACAACTTGAACCGTTCGACCCCACAAAATTGGAGACATCGCTGCAACGCGCAGGTGCTACATCCACGGTGCGAGCAAAAATCCTCGGGCGTATACTGCACGATCTGCAGCCGCTCGCCAGCACCGAGAATATCTATACTCGTGCCTATGAAATGTTGAAAGAGGAAGATATTGCACCGGTGGCTGCGCGATATTCGATGAAGCGGGCGGTCTTTGCACTCGGGCCGTCGGGCTTTCCGTTCGAGCAGTTCCTTTCCGAAGTGTTACGCGGACACGGCTGGAAGACCCAGACCGATCTGATGATGATAGGACGATGTGCACCGCACGAAGTGGATGTGCTTGCGGAGAAGGACGGGCGACGTGTGGGCATCGAAGTGAAATTTCATAACGAACAAGGCGGGAAAACCGACATCAAAGATGCCCTCTATGTTCACGCGAGGTACGAGGATCTCAAACAGGCACCGCTCCAATCCTCCCGTGTGACCGAGGGCTGGCTGGTAACCAATACAGTGTTTACCCGGAATGCCATTCGCTACGCCAGGTGTGCGAACCTGACCATCATCGCGTGGGATTATCCGCGTACGCGAGGGCTCTCCGCCATGATAGAGGAAGCTCGCGTGCACCCTATCACTGCACTCACCACACTCTCCGAGAGCGAAAAGCGACGTCTGCTGGAAAAAAAGATAGTGCTCTGTAAATCGGTTCAAACGAAGCACTTGCTCGAAGAATACGGAGTAGCGCCGGGTAAGATCCCGCACGTCCTGGACGAAGCACATCAACTGTGCGGCATTTGAGTCACGCAATGCACAGCGGTCCGACAATATTACCAGCGACTGCTATACAATGAAGATGTCTATGAACTCATCACTTCTTGTTGCCGATCCGACGAACATCATGTTCCTGAAGCTATTGCTCGCGATGCTCCTCGGAGGGCTTATCGGGACGGAGCGCGCCATTCTTGCCAGGCAGTCCGCAGGTACTCGCACATTCGGACTCGTGTCGCTCGGAGCCTGTCTGTTCATTATCGTTTCGAATCACGTGGCCTCCGCTTACATTGGGGTCTTGGATATTCAGCCGCTCTACGTGCCGGGTGCGATCGTGACCGGTATCGGGTTTCTGGGAGGGGGATTGATAATATTCCGCGGAGACTCATTGCACGGCATTACGACCGCAGCGGGCCTGTGGATCACGGCAGGCATCGGTATGGCAGTCGGCTTCGGCATGCTTTCCATCGCTGTCTTTAGCACCATTCTTGTGCTCATCATGTTCACCGGTATGTATTGGCTCGAGGCAACGTTCAAGCATTGGTTCGCCGAGCATAATCAGGATGCCGGACAGCATCCCCAGGCGTAAAAATCTTATCCGACGGGTTATACCCTGCATCGCTTTTCGCAAAAGAAAGTGGTGCGGGGTATACTCTTGCGATGTCGGGATTCTATAAACCCAATCGCAAGCCGGATTATAACTACGGCGGCCCCCGCTGGACCCTCTCGCGCTCGAAGATCGACTTGTTCCTGAATTGCGCCCGCTGTTTTTATATTGATAACAAACTCGGTGTGGCGCGCCCTCCGGGGTTTCCGTTCAATTTGAATTCCGCGGTCGATGCACTGTTAAAAAAGGAACTCGATGTTCATCGAGCTAACGGCACGCAGCATCCGCTCGCTCATGCATACGGAGTCGATGCGGTACCGTTCGCGCACGAAAAAATGGATGACTGGCGCAATGCTCTTTCGCAGGGTGTGAAATATGAGCACCCGGAAACAGGACTCACGGTGCGCGGCGGGGTAGACGATATATGGGTGAACAAAAAGGGCGAACTCATTGTTGTCGACTACAAGGCAACAAGCAAAGACGGAAGCATTGAATCTCTCGATGAAGAGTGGCACATCGGATACAAACGACAATTGGAAGTGTATCAATGGTTGCTTCGCAAGAACGGGTTCACGGTTTCCGACACCGGGTACTGGTTCTACGCCAACGCAACGAAAGATCGCGAAGCATTCGATGCCAAGCTCGATTTTGAACTGACGCTCGTTCCGTACAAGGGAGATGATTCTTGGGTGGACGGAACACTGCTCGAGCTGAAAGCATGCCTTGATTCGAGCGACATCCCTGCTTCATCGGAAGAATGCGACTATTGTAAGTACCGAGATGCAGCGGGTGTGGCCATGCGCGAGCATATGCAGCAAACGGGAGGAAAAAATCTCAAATAGATATGACGGCATTTCAAGACAAGGTGCGGGCGATCGTAAAGAACATCCCAAAGGGGAAGACTATGACATACAAGGAGGTCGCCACAAAGGCGGGAAATGCGAATGCGGCCCGCGCGGTCGGGGCAATTATGCGCACAAATTACGATACAAGCATCCCATGTCACCGCGTCATCGGTTCCGACGGGAAAATGCACGGATACAACCGCGGAGGGGAAGTTGCGAAACTTCGTATCCTCAGAAAAGAGAAAGCGCTCGTTTAACGTCCGTATGCCCGGTAGTGAAATGTGCCGTAGGCGGGCAGCTATAATCAAGATCAACATGCAGGCGTTCAGTTACTCCATCCAGAGACAGCCATCATTACTCGCCGCACAAAGACGGCATGCCGCTTTGTGCAACGGCACATTCTACTGACCGGGTATGAAAATGAACAAACTTCCGGGAACGGACGTGCAGGTTTCTGTTATCTGCGCAGGCACTATGAACTGGGGTACGTTCAATACGGAGCCGGAAGCATTTGAACAACTGGACTACGCGATATCACAGGGAGTGAACTTTCTTGATACTGCGGAGATATATCCCATTCCACCGTCCCGTGAGATGCAAGGGCTGACCGAGACGTATCTCGGAAACTGGATGAAAGCCCGCGACTACCGCAAAAAACTGGTCATTGCGAGTAAGGTTTCGAGTCGCAATCAGTCGGGCATGATGGCCACAAGAGACGCAACGGGCGGGCTCACAAAAAAGAATATCGCAGAGGCAATCGACGGTACGCTTTCCAGATTACAGACAGATTTCGTCGATCTGTACCAAGTGCATGTGCCGGATAGAAAGGCAAACTATTTCGGAGTGCGCGGCTACGAAGACGTTATGGATGAGGGCGGAGCTTCGATAGAAGACACCCTCGAAGGGCTCGCCGACATCGTCAAGGCGGGAAAGGTACGCTACATCGGCATTTCGAACGAAACAGCATGGGGACTCACCGAATACCTTCGTCTAGCCCGCGAGCAAGGCTTGCCACGGGTCGCGACCATACAGAATCAATACTCACTCATCAATCGAACATTCGAGATAGGCCTTTCAGAAATGTGTCTGAAGGAGAATGTGGGTTTGTTGCCATATTCGCCGCTTTCGAAAGGAGTACTCAGTGGTAAGTATTTGGGCGGTGTGATACCCGAGAACTCTCGTTTCGGGTACGCACTGCGCGATATCGACCGCTACAATCCCGAGCATGCGCAGAGCGCAATTCAGAAATACGCGGATCTTGCGAAGGCAAACGGCATGGAACCCGCCGAGCTTGCGCTTGCGTGGGTGACTCAGCGAGCATTCGTAACATCGAACATCATCGGTACCCGCTCCATGGAGCAGATCAAAACTGACGTGGCCACTGCGAACATCACACTGTCGCAGGATATCCTCCAAGAGATCGCCAACATTTACAAAGAACACCCTGATCCGACCGCATAGCCCATATCTGCCCAAAATGGCCGATGTGGTAGAGTACCGCGATGCGAAAGCTCCCCCAACCCCCGAAAACCCCAAAAAAGCCAGTAATTACGCCATATCATGGCGACTCTCGAGTGGATGAATATAACTGGCTTCGCAAGCAGGAGAGCCCCCGGGTGCTCTCGCATATCAAGGCAGAGAACGACTACGCAGACGCATTGATGGCCCCTACTCAGAAGCTCCAAAAAGAGTTGTACACAGAGATCCGCAAGCGGATGAAGGAAAACGATATGTCCGTCCCGGTAAAAGAGGGACCGTACGAATACTATTCGCGTACCAAGAAAGGAAAGCAGTACGGTATTCATTGCCGAAAGCGAATTACCGGCGGGAAGGAACAAGTGGTTCTCGACGAGAACAAACTTGCGGCAGGTGAAAAATATTTTAGTCTCGGTTTGTTTGAGACATCACCGGATCACCGGTTGCTTGCATACGCGGTGAATACAACCGGGGACGAGAAATACACGCTTCGTATCAAAGACCTACGCACGGGTACATTGCTCGCGGAGAAAATAGAGTCTATCGCCGACTTTGAGTGGGCCGAGAACGGAGAGCACTTTTTCTACACAGTGGAAGAGCATCCGCATCCGCCGAGAAAAATATTCCTCCACCGACTGGGTGAGGATACAAAAGAGGATGTGCTCGTGTACGAAGAAAAAGACCCGCAGTGGTATGTGGGACTCGATAAAAGCCGTAGCCGCAAATACATCTTCTTTGTTGCGGCGAATTTTGACTCTACCGAGGTGCGCGTGATGCCTGCACACCATCCGTTCTCCCCGGTGTACTTGATGGCGGCTCGCAAGAAAGATGTGAAGTATTTCGTCGACCACCACGACGGCTACTTCTATATCATGACCAACGAGCGCGCCGTGAACTACAAAATAATGCGCACGAACACCGAGACACCCACCCGCAAGTACTGGCGTGACTGGATGCCGCACGATGTCGACCGACCCATTTCCGGCATGCTCATGTTCGAGAACTTTTTCGCCATTACGGTCCGCGAAAAAGGCTCTGAAGAGATCTATATTCACAAGCCGGGAAATGCAAAGGGGAAGAAGGTGCAGTTACCCGAAAATGAGCACTCCATCGGTATCAACGACGACCTGGAATATTTCTCGACCTTTATTCGTATCTCGTACCAATCATTTCTGACTCCGCGGACGGTGTTCGACTACGATGTAGAGAAAGGCACGTTCAAGACCCGCAAAAAACAGGAAGTTCCCGGGTGGAATAAGGCAGGATACATATCAACGCGCGTGTGGGTGAAAAGCGGGGATGTGAAAGTTCCCGTCATTTTGGTACACGGTAAAAAAGTAAAACGTGACGGCTCAGCGCCGATGCTCCTTGAAGCGTACGGCTCGTACGGCATCTCGCAGGATCCGTATTTTTCCATCTCAAAACTTTCGCTTTTGAAGCGCGGTTGGGTCATTGCGCTCGCGCATCCGCGTGGCGGGGGCGAAATGGGGTGGCACTGGCACAAGCAGGCGAAATTGCTAACCAAGCATCGCACCTATGAAGACATGATAGCGGTGGCGGAATATCTTCAGAAAAATAAATACACCTCCAGAGACCGTGTTGCGCTTATGGGAGGCTCGGCCGGCGGCATGATGGTGGGTGCGGTCTTGAATTTGCGACCTGAGCTTTTTGGTGCAGGCATCGCGCTTGTTCCGGCAGCCGACATCATTACTTCGATGTACGACGAATCTCTCGGCGGCACACGCCTGCACTACGACGAAGTGGGCGACCCACGTGTCAAAAAGTTCTACGACTACTTTAAGAAATATTCTCCCTACGAAGGGGTGAAGGAGCAGGCATATCCGAGCATGCTCGTTCGTGTGAATCTCAATGACATCCGTACCCCCTACTGGGAAGGAGCAAAATGGGTCGCACGCCTTCGGGCAAAGAAGACGGATCCGAATCCGATACTCTTAAAGACCGAAATGGTCGCGGGGCATTTCGGCAAATCCGGCCGCTATGAGTGGATAAAGGACCGCGCGTTTGATTTTGCCTTCCTCATTTCGTGCTTTGCTGCGAAATTGAAGTAGTTCACGAACGATTGACAGAAGTTTGTACGCGTTGCAGTATCGAGACTGTCTAGAGGGGATTACCCGATGCAAACCATAGTGTCCGAACGCTTGAGCCGCATGCTGCGGTTCTGGAAAGACGTATGCTGGTCATGCGAAATGCTTGCGCACACCACGGTTCCCGGGGCGGATATTGAAGCTACGCTCCGCGACGTAATGCCGCCGGCAGTTTCGAGGTACGAGACATTCGAGCGGCTCGTGTACGATCAGACTGTACAGAAACTGACACTTTCCGACTGGTTGCCGACGCGCAAACAGAACGAAACGTTTGTGAAGCTTCAGAGCTTCAGGATGTTTCCACTCGAATTCTTTGAATGGAGCAGGAAATCGCGCCGGTCATTCGAACTTCCGGCAGGATTGTCCCGCGTATTCGGTCTTGCTACATATCCAAAAATGGATTGGAGTGACGTCATTCTTCCGTACGATAGTTTTGCGATCGTGCTCGAAGAACCGCTCCGCGTCGAAGAACAGGAGGACATATGGCTTGAATACGACACCATTCTCGTTACCAAACTTCCGCTGCTTGGCCACATACAGATGCGGCTGATTAATAAGCCGGTCGTTGCCGAAGATGAAGACCACGTGCCGGATAACGTGAAGCGCCGGATCCGCATGTTCATCGAGCGTGGCGAAACGGAGAAGGCGGAACGGTGGGTCACAACCGAATTCGAAACAGTGGAAAAACGAATCGTCGTAACGCCGGGATGGCGTACGACGGTGCTCTTCTCCGATGCTGATATCGAGACGAAGACATCCGTGGCCCTGGAAGTTGCCGACTTTGCGGCCCGACCCGAGTTTCATCTGCGTGCCAACGAACTCGAAGGAGGCATCGAAGGAAATCTATGGCGGCTCGAACCGTTCTCGATCGCCGCAAAAATTGTGGTCGGGTGGTGCATGTACATGGACAGTCTTACGTCGACCGACATTGCCTGGCGTGAAAAGCGAAGAAAAAAAGTGGTGCGTGGATCTCGCGGTGTGACCGGGGTAATAACTGAAATCGATCACATCTGTACCGTTCTCGGTAAGGCCCGTCTCGACGCGAGCGTATATTCCGGGACCGAGGTTTCGCAGAACGCATCGTCCGGATTCTTCAAACGGCCGCATTGGCGACGGCGTCACAAGAAACGGCCGCCCGGAACGCCGCCCGGATCGCCGAAGACCGTTCGGGTACCGACGCTGCTCATTCGTCCCGATCTCGTACCGTTTTTCGGGATCATCGGCGGAACGCACACAAAGATCGTTGACGACGATTTCGAGGACGCAATGCAGTTCCAGGAGAGGGTCACAAGTTCGTGACCCTCTTTCTTTTTGTCTGCTCTCGCGATACTCTCATCTGAACAACGCTATGAATGTCAACGACGTACGAACAAAATTCTTTGAATTCTACAAAGCACGCGGCCATGCGCACATCGCATCCGCCCCCATCACGCCGCTGAACGACCCGACGACGCTGTTCGTGGGCTCGGGTATGCAACCGCTTGTACCGTACTTGCTCGGCGAAACACACCCCTCCGGTAATCGCTTGGTGAACTCCCAAAAGAGTTTCCGTGCTGAGGACATCGATGAAGTCGGAGACAATCGTCATACGACGTTCTTTGAAATGCTCGGTAACTGGTCGCTCGGTGACTACTTTAAACAGGAGCAGCTTCCGTGGGTGTTTGAATTTCTCACCCAAGAGATTGGACTCGATCCGAATAAGCTCTACACAACAGTGTTCATCGGCGATCCAGCAAATAATGTCCCGAAAGACGAAGAAAGCGCAGCACTCTGGGTAAAACTCTTCGCCGAACAAGGCATTGAGGCGAAGGTGGTGGAGATCGGTGCTGAAGCCGACGGTTACGTGAAGGGAATGCAGGGCGGCCGCATCTTCTACTACAATGCGAAGAAGAATTGGTGGTCGCGCGCAGGAGTTCCGGAGAATATGCCCGCGGGGGAACCGGGCGGACCGGACAGTGAGGTTTTCTATGACTTCGGGACGGAGCACGACCCGAAGTGGGGGCCTCAGTGCCATCCGAACTGTGATTGCGGTCGTTTTATGGAGATCGGGAACTCCGTGTTCATGCAGTACATAAAGAAAGAAGACGGCACATTTCAGCTGCTGCCGAAGCAGAATGTGGACTTCGGCGGCGGACTCGAGCGCATTACCGCCGCATCAAATGACGACTCCGATGTCTTTCATACCGACGTGTTTCGCGAGATCATCGACCTTTTGATGAAAGACTCAGGCAAGGAGTACGACGACGAGAAATACCGACGCTCGTTCCGCATCGTGGCGGATCACATGCGTGCCGCTACGTTCATGCTCGGCGACGGCGTGCGACCCGCAAATACCGATCGAGGCTACATTTTGCGTCGTCTTATCCGACGCGCATCGCAGCACGTGCAGAAGCTCGGCATCGTATTTCACGATGAGCATAGCAGCGCGCTCGTTCGCGCCGCAGTGATCGTTATCGAAAAATATCAGGCCGCCTATTCAGAACTTTCCACCGAAGAGGCGCGCGCGATGATAAAAGCAGAGATATGGAAGGAAGAGGTTCAGTTCGCGCGCACGCTCGAACAAGGGCTCAAGGAATTCGAGCGACTAACCGGAGCGGACCTGCCTGCGAAGGCGGGCATTTCGGCGGATCAGGCCTACACGTTGTTCACGACGTACGGGTTTCCGTTCGAAATGACGAAGGAGCTCGCAGTGGAGCGGGGAATGTCCGTCGACGAAGCCGGCTATAAAGAATTCATGGTAAAACATGCTGACCTCTCACGCGCAGGCTCGGAGCAGAAGTTCAAAGGCGGTCTTGCGGACGCGTCTCTTGAAACAACGCGGCTGCATACCACTCATCACTTGTTATTGAAGGCACTGCAGATGGTGCTTGGCTCACATGTCAAACAGCGCGGCTCAAACATCACCGGAGAGCGACTTCGTATCGACTTTTCTCACGGGGAGAAGATGACCCCCGAACAAAAAGCGGAGGTGGAGCGCATCGTGAACGAGCACATACAGATGCACCTTCCGATGATTCGCTCAACGCTGCCCAAGGAGGAGGCGGAAAAACTCGGTGCGGAACACGAATTCGGAGCAAAGTATCCCGAAATTGTTACCGTCTATTCACTCGGGCCGGTGGGAGCAGACGTTGATGACCCGCAATTCGATAAAGCGTTCTCTATTGAATTCTGCGGAGGGCCGCATGTATCAAACACGAGCGAGATAGAGGAAGGCGGTACGTTCAAGATACAGAAAGAAGAGGCGGTTGCGGCGGGAATTCGTCGCATCAAAGGAGTACTTGTTCAGTAACGGGGATTTCGACGCTCGGTGCGATGTGCACGCGTTATACTGAATGTAATGTTGAACATAGGTTTGAAGTTCCGCGAGGACACCGTCGCGATTGTCGATATCGGTCCGGGAAGCGCTCGTGCAGCGCTCGTATCGCTCGGAGCAGACGGAATACACATCCACGCGCAAACCTACACGCTCATATCCATCGAAACCGAAACCGCCGAGCATTCAATTGCCGCTGTCGGAGAGAGGATCGACGATGCATGCAAACGATTGATTGAAAAGGCGGCACAAAAGGGGATTCGCGGTCACGTCGGTTCCGTTTACTGCGTCGTTCATTCGCCATGGGTACATAGCATTACGGTGCGCAAACGAAAGGACTACGATGTTGAAACAAAGATACACGCGTCGCACATCAGCGCCATTGCAAAAGAGATGCTCGGTGAAGTAAAAGGGCTGAACATGGAAGCAATGATGGAGGCCGCCGTCATACGAACGTGGCTCAACGGGTATCCGGTTGAAAAACCTGAAGGAAAATCCGCTCACTCGCTCGTTGTGTGCGCTATCGTGAGCGATATAGAACAAACGGTCAGAAAAAATGCGGAGGCTGCCGTACATCGGGCGTTTCCGTCATCAAAGATAGAGTGGCGCTCGGCAGCGCGCTCCATGCAGGTCACCCTCGGGGCAATGTATCGCGAAGATGAAAACTATCTGGCGGTGGATATGGGAATGGATTCCACACATGTGATATCGGTACGTGACGGTTTCCCCATGGGTGAGCGTGTCGTGCCCCAGGGTCTGCGTTCGATATTGGTACGCGTAGATCAGAAACGTGTTGCAGAGGAAACGCTCGGGCTTATTCGCATGCTCAGTCGCGACGCGTGTGAAGGGAGCGCGTGCGAAGCAATTCAAAAAGCAATGGCGGTGGCAGAGCCCGAACTTGCGAAGGTATTCGGTGAATCATTCGGGGGACTCGCGGCTGAGAGACGTTTGGGCAACTCGCTCATACTTTCCGCGAACCCCGATATCGTGGACTGGATGCGCCAATTCTTTTCACGCTTGGATTTTACGCAGTTCACCGCAACGACGTTGCCGTTCTCGGTCGCGCCGGTTGATGCGGTTGCACAGTACGTGCATGCGACCTCAGACGAGCCGCTCCATCCGGAGATCGTGTTCGCCGCTGCACTTGTCAACACGGAACTGAGGGACTGAAGTGCCTGACGCGCTTTGGTGATATACTTTCTCTTCAATGGCGAAGGATTACTTCCAGGATATCCTACCTCCGCAGGACAACGGTCGTAAGGCCGGTGCTCGTACCGTATCGCTCCGTAAGGACCCGGACGTACGTCCTTCAACTACGGCCGAGGAATCTGGTATACCGGCGTTGGATAGCGATGAAGATGAGATCGTTATTCCGGGAGAGGAAGGAACAGCAGTGCCTGATGAATCCACCCCGGGCCGTTCTATTCGAAATATTTCCGCACCAGCGCGTCGAATACGAGACGATATGCAGGATGCGCCGCGATACTCACCGCCTATGCCAAAGCAAAAAAAAGGAGGACGGAAATGGTTATGGGCCGTCGCGGTCCTTTTTCTCGCCATCGTTGCGACACTGCTTTTAATTGCGCTTCGCGGAACATCGGTCACCGTTGTGCCCCGTTCGCACACAGTGGTTTTTGACGAGACTTCTCGCTTCACCGCGTATCCTCAAACGAGCGCTACAGAGGGCACGCTTCCGTACACTACACAGACGGTTGAGCTCGAAGACTCCGAACCGGTAGAAAGTTCCGGCACCGTACACGCCGAAGAAAAGGCGAGCGGCACTATCACCGTGTTCAACGACTTTCAAACCACTCCGGTGAAGCTTGTAAAAAATACGCGCTTCGAAGCACCGGGCGGGCTCATATTCCGTGCACCGGCAGATATCGTCGTTCCCGGAAAAAAAGACACGACGCCGGGTCAGATAACCGTTACCGTCATTGCAGACCAGGCCGGTGAGCAATACAACATCGCGCCCGCTCGCTTAAATGTTCCCGGGCTCAAAGGTAGCGCCGAATATGCGAAAGTGTACGGACAGGCGGCCGTTGCTTTCACGGGAGGATTCAACGGAGAGCGTCCGGGAATTTCAGAGAGTGCGCTCGCAGGAGCGCGTACTGCTGTTCGCGGTAGACTCGAAAAAAAGATACGAGAGAGCATAAGCGCACTCGCTACGGATGCCACAGTTACATTCCCGGAACTTGCCGCGATTTCCTATACCAATCTTCCGACCACGAGTGAAACTGCGGGAGGTGCTCGCATTCACGAAAAAGCGACCGCTGTCGTGCCGCTCTTGCCCGCACCCCAATTTGCAGAAGCAATCGCACGCACTGTTTCCGCGGAAGCCGACAATGCACACATTCGCCTCGTGGGTATTAAAGATTTCGGAGGGCTCCTCATTTCCGCGTCGTCCACTCCGGGTACCGACCCCATTCAGTTTCAATTGACAGGGCAGGCCATCCTCATTTGGGAGGTCAAGGCAGAGGAGTTGGCGCAGGCGCTCGCCGGGCGAGACCAGAGCGCATTCCAGACCATCGTGACCGGATTCCCGGGTATCCAGTCTGCAACAGCGCGAATCGAGCCGTTCTGGTCGACTTCATTCCCGGGCGACGGTACCCGAATACGCATCAATATTGAAGACCCCGCCAAGGGCCTCTAGGTACGACATCTGTAAAAAAGGGCGCAAAACTTGACGTATTACCCCTGAATTGTTACTATCCCTCACGCAGATATGGCTGATGCAGAAGTTGTGGAAGGAACCGTCGAAGAGGCGCTTCCGAACACGCTATTCCGCGTAAAGCTCGAAAGCGGTGAGATCGTTTTATCGTATCTAGCCGGGAAAATGCGTCTGCATAGAATTAAGGTCCTTGTCGGTGATCGCGTGCAATTGCAACTCGATCCCTACGGTGGCCGCGCACGGATCGTCCGCCGGTCCTAAGCGAAAATTAAAGTCCCGCCCATCCGAGGAATCCTTGGA
>CAYQQI010000003.1:0-36580 GCA_964419595.1 uncultured Candidatus Saccharibacteria bacterium | reverse complement strand
GCCGGACACACGGACAATGCCCACCGCCCCACGCCCGGGGGCGGTGGCAATGGCGGCAATGGGGTCGTTTTGTGCGCTGAGCATGGCGAATATGTTGCGTGCGTTTGGTGATCAGAAACAGCGAGGGCCGCTTGCGCGGCCCTTTGCTGGAGCAGGTGCCTTACTTGGCAGCAGGCTTGCCTTTGAACAAGTCAAACGGCAGCGTGAATTTCAATTCGACCGACACCGCAGAAACGGTGAACCCGGGAATAAGCTCGTTCTACGATGTGTCATTCAATGGCGTAGGCGGAGGTTGGACGCTCTCACAAGATGCGACCACGACACGTCACTTTACGCTTACAAACGCCGCGAGCTTCGTTTTCTCCAGCGGAAAGACGCTTTCGGTCGGGGGAACCTTCACGAATGCCGTCGGTGGCTCAGCGACTGAATGGGCGACCACGACCGTGTCCCTGACGTCAGGCACTTCCTTTGCGATCAATTCGAAGTCGGTTTCCGGAGATAGTTACGGAACGTTATCCGTGGGCTCCAACACGAAGGTAAGTATGTGGAACTCAAGTGCTGCAACAACCTCTGTCGCTTCAGGGAGCTCACTCTACTCGCAGGACCATGCGGCTGTGGACGGTAGTCTCTATATATGGGGCGACTACACGCGCTCTTCAGGTACTGAGTACTGGGACTATGCGACCGACTTCGACGGCACCGCACTCGGCGGGTCGTCGCGTGCGGTCAGTGTGCGCCTGGCCACATCATCCTCGCTTACATTCTCCGGCGGCGTGCTGGAGATCCTCGGAACAACGACCGCGACTACCACCATTCAAAACCAGGGCACTGGCCGCTATGCATTCACGGTCTCTGGCGGCACATTGAATGCACAGTACTACCAGATTCGACACACCGATCCGAACGGCCTCGCGCTCACGGGCACACCATTGGTGACCACACTCTCCGATGGTGACTTCGAACTTTCCGTGAACGGCGGGTCGATGCTCTCGGTTGCAGGTACCGTTATCGATGCCAATCCGCTGAAGATATTCCTGCGCAATACCTTCGCAACTTCGACCGGTATCACGAGCGGATTCAATATGCTCGCAAGCGGGAGCTCGGTTTCCTCGTGGAAGTTCAACTTACACTACGGAAATTACGATGGGGAAGCGTACGATTCCGATCCGGCCGGCGATCCGGGCTACATCCGTTGGGACGACAGCTCAAGCGCCATTACCGTTTCGGGAAATGTGTACTCCGATGAGGGCACGACAGTGAGCACGGTCTGCGACGGTTCGACGCAGATAGTGCGACTGAAAGTGCAGGGCGCAGGTTCGTACACCGCATTCTGCGATATCGGAACGGGACTCTACTCCATCCCCGGTGTTACGTTCAATCCGGGAGACACAATTACGGTATTTCTCGACACTGCGGGCGCAAGACGCGCGGCGAATGTGTCTATCGATCCTGTCACGAGCATCTCGAACATGCATCTCTACGAGAATCGCGTGATCGTGCGTCACGAAGATGTGAATCCGATAACCATCGTGCACATGGCGCAATACGATTCCGATCAGGATCCTGATATCCCGTTCAATGCGACCGATGATGCCACCGATACGCTCGTACTCGTACCTGATACAAAGCTCATCGTATTTACGAATAAAACGTTCACGCCGGGCGGAAACATCACGCTGAACAGCGGCGGGAGCGGCTCTGCATGGGACGGCACGCTGGAGTTGTACGCGACATCGACCATAACCTTGGCGGGCTCGCAATCACACTCAGTCGGAGGATCTCTCATTGTAGGAAGCGGGGCAACACTGACGAGCGCGAACTCCACGCTCACCCTGACCGCAACGACCACCGGGAAGACGATATCGCTGAACGGTTCGAGCCTCTACAACATCGTATTCAACGGCTCCGGCGGCAATTGGGCTTTCAGCGGTGCCACGATGACCGCTTCGAATGACTTTACGATCACGACCGGCACCGTCACGATGCCCACCGCGACTTCGACGATCGGCGGATCATTCGTGAACAGCGGCGGAACATTCATGCACAACAACGGCCTTGTGCTGATGAGCTCAACTGCGTCCGGTAAGAGCGTTCGTGTGAACGGAAGTAGTTTCTACGACCTGCACTTTAACGGGATCGGAGGAACATGGTCGTTCTTTGATAGCGCAGCAACTTCTTCCAACAATTTCACGATAACGAACGGTACGGTTACCGCACCGTCCGACACGCTCACAGTCGGGGGATCATTCCTGAACTCAGGCACATTCACTTCCGGCATCAGCCTTCTGAAACTTACCGCGAATGCGACCGGCAAATCGATCCGCGCGGGCGGTTCCGCGCTCTACAATGTGACGGTCGACGGAGTCGCGGGGGGCTGGACGTTCACCGATACGAACGCGACTATAACGCGCGCCTTTACCGTATTGAACGGCACGACCACGCTTCCGACCGGTACGCTCTCCGTCGGCGGATCATGGTCGACGAGCGGCGGAGGCTTTAGTCACGCCTCGGGAACCGTCACGTTAATCGCGACCACAACGGGAATGATCGTTGATCCCGGAATCTCGAGCTTCGCGAATCTTATATTTAATAGTAGTGCGGGCGGCTGGATTGTGAGTCAAAATGCGACAACAACCGCGGACCTCACGATAACGAGCGCGAATGCGTTTGCGCTTACTCAGAATAAAATACTTGCGGTTGGCGGCACATTCACAAACGGCGTCGGCGGAGCGGCGACCACATGGGCGACGACCACGCTATCGCTCTACTCCGGCACGAGCTTCTCGATGAATACAAAGTCTGCGGGCAACGATATCTACGGCACGCTTCTCGTAGGTGCGAACACCGATGTTCGCATGTGGAATTCAACCGCAGCAACGACTACGGTGAACTCAACCGGCTCGCTCTACTCGCAGGACAATGCGGGACTTTCCGGGACGCCTGTCGACGGAGATCTGTACATCTGGGGAGAATATGTGCGATCTTCGGGGGCGGATTACTGGAGCTTCGCGACCGACTTTGACGGAAGCGCGCTCGGCGGCTCCTCTCGTCAGGTCAACGTGAAGATCGCTACATCCTCGTCCGTCACGCTCTCGGGCGGTTCGTTCGAAATACTCGGTGCTACAGCAACGACTACTATTCAGAACCAGGGGACAGGCCGCTACGCGTTCACCGTGACCGGTGGCACGCTGAACGCCTCGCATTATCAGATCCGTAATACCGACCCGAACGGATTGAACTTCTCTTCGGGTTCTCCGACGATCACGTCGCTGGATTACGGTGACTTGGAGCTCGGTGTGACGGGCGGCACCATGATAACGCTGGCCGGCACCGTCATTGATGCGAATGCAAGCAAACAGATCAATTACATATCGTTTGCGACCACGACGGGAATCTCAAGCGGTTCGAATGTGTACCGCACCGGTTCGCCTATCTCAGCGTGGACGTTCCTGAATTACAACGGGAATTATGGCGGAGAAAGCTACGACAACGACGGCGTGGACAGCTGCGGCTCTGTTCGCTGGACCGATAGCTCGTGTTTGTTCGTCAACCAAGGGCACTTCCGCTGGCGGGCAGATGACGGCGGGATAGGTGCTCCGGATGCGGAATGGTACAGCGCCTCGTGGTCCAAACGTAAAAAGATAGCCGTCTCGAATCCGACGGGTAGCACGATGACGAACCAAGCGGTCAAACTTGTTGTGCTCTACGATTCCGACATGCAGACCGACTTCGAAGATCTGCGCTTTACGGATTCCAGCGGTACCACGACCATTCCGTATTGGATAGAAAGTTCGGTAGCTTCCGCATCGTCGACCGTCTGGGTAAAACTCTCGTCCATTGCGGCAGGCGGCTCGACGAATATCTACATGTATTACGGCAACTCAGGGGTCGGAGACGGCGGAGATGGCGCGAACACATTCAAGGCCTTCGATGACTTCGAGGACGACAGTCTCTCTGAATACACAAATGCGACGCTCTTCGACACGGATACCACGTTCAACCATAACTATCTCTATGGATTGGACGCGGGCAGTAATACCGAGCTTCGAACCACCACCGGCGGCATGTACCGTACCGGCTCGCTCACGGCACCGGGGGATACCATCCGTTTCTATCAATATATGGATGCCGCAGCGGAAGACGAACCCTGCACGCTCTTTGCGGTGCAAAGCTCGACTCAGAATTACGCGGTCTGCTTGGATCAGTACCCCACGGAAAAGGTTGCGATTCGCGAGGATGTGCTCTCGAATGATGCGAGCGCGACCGGTTCTCTCATCGCCTCCACCAGCGTTACATTCGCTACCGGTTGGTACGAAGTACAGGTCGACTGGCTCACCAACAACGACATCAATGTGACCGTGTATGATTCGACCGGCGCGGTGTTTGCAACCGTGAACGGGAACGACTCAACCCGTTCTGCCGGAGGCGGTATCGGATTCTCGTTCTGGTACCAGCACGGCGGATGGGACTTCTTCTCGGTGCGACCATACGTTACTTCAGCGCCGACGTACATCTATGGAGCGGAACAAGTGAGTGGTGGAGCATCGTGGCTTGCTGCGGAAGACACCGCGCTCTCCGGCCTATCGACGGGACAGAATGTGCGCCTACGCTTTACCGTTCAGAACTCCGGCTCCGCGCTCACAGGGGAGAATTTCCGTCTGCAATTCGCCGCCAAGGGTTCCGCCTTGAATTGCGAATCCGTTTCCTACGGCAGCTACGCCGATGTTCCGACAACGAGCGGCGGCTGCGGCGGCTCGGCGGCGTGTATGACAACCTCCTCGCAATTCAGCGATCAAACCGCTATCTCAGACCTGCTCTCGCGCCCGGCGAATATGAGCTTTGCCCAAGGCAAGATAATGGAAGACCCGTCAAATCAAACAAATGCAATGAATGTCGGCTCGAGCGAAACGACGGAAGTTGAATACAACTTCCAGTTGACCGGGAATGCGATTGCCAACTCCTATTGTTTCCGCACATCGCGTGCCGGGGCAAGTCTCGACAATTACGACCACGTTGCGGAAGTCGTACTCCAGCACTCGCCGTTCATTACCAATTGGGCGCTGAATCAGGGATACGATATTGCGCTCACCGAGGGCGCTACAACGACGGTATCCGCAACGGGCACCGTGACCGACCTCAATGGATACGCGGATATCGTCGCGGCGTCCTCTACCATATATCGCTCGCTCGTTGCAGGCACGGCGCTCTGCAGCTCGGACGAGAACAACTGCTACGTGCAACCGACATGCACGCTCTCACTGTGTTCAGGAAGCAGCTGCACGGTCACGTGCTCGGCTCAGGTTCAATATATTGCGGACCCGACGGATTCGGGGACATATAGCGCACAGAATTGGCTTGCGAATCTGCGCATCCGCGACGCTTCGGGAATTTACGCGAGCTCCACCGCGACGGGCGTGGAGTTACTAACCCTCTACGGCATCTCGCTCTCAACACCCACGATCAACTTCGGACTACTCAATCTCGGGGATAACACGGGTGCCACGACTACGCAGACAACAATAGTGAACACCGGTAACGCCGCTATCGACATTCAACTCCTCGGCACCGATCTTGAAGGCTCCGGCGGTCCGGCGGGCTCTATTCCTGTCGGACAGCAAAAGGTGGCAACGAGTACGTTCACGTATGCCTCCTGCTCCGTATGTCAGGCCCTCACCGGTTCAGCATCTACCTTTGAAGTCGACCTACCGAAACCGACAGCCACAACTTCTGCGATTTCCGACGACCTTTTCTGGGGCATTAATGTACCCATCAACACCGCGGCTACAACCTTGACCGGAACGAACACATTCCTGGCCACCGGCGATTAATTATGAAAAGTTATAACCGAACACGAATAGTCACCCGAACGATCTTGTTTGTGGTGCTTGGTGCGCTCATTGTCGCCGGATACGCACTGTGGTCGTGGCGCGCTTCAAGCGGGTTCAGTGCACGGTACGCGGCATACTACGAGGCGGAGCAGCGGTACATTATTGCCGCGAACAAGCCGGCAGCTGCATCGAACCCGATACGACAGCAAGTCTCGCTGCTGCTCTCCGAAGTGCTGCAAGTACAGATGCAAAACAATCTTCGCATCGAAAAGGCTCAACAGGGGATCAGGCACCTCGATGATATGGAAGGTCAGATCGACGCGATCAAACTCGAAGCCGACAAAGTATTGCCCCTCCTCGATGAACTGGAAAGATCCGCACGAAGTCCCGGCAATGCGCTGTGGAGAGAAGAATCGAGTGAACTGATACGACTCGCACGTCGCCAGATCGAGATCATCTCTGATATCCGAGGACTGTCGTACCGCGCTGACTACTATACGACGGAGATATTCGAGCGCATCATCGATGACAATGGTGTGATGACCGACGAGCACACGCAGTACCTGAACGACATTATTCCGCAGCTTGAAGAGCAGTTTGATAAACGGGCCAACCTCTATAGTGAGCTCAAAGAGAACGATGACGGAATGAAAAAGTTGGCAGGGGAGCTCGGATTGTCGGGGGAATAGCCGTGGAAAAGAATGGATGCACGACGGACTGGATAGAGTACAATGGCACGGTATGGAGGAGCACTACCACGATGATCATTCCCACGCTCGGCGCTCAGGCGTATTCATGCGTACGGCGGACGGTATATATGATTTCGTTGCGAACTCGCTTGCGACCGTCGCGCACGACGCGGGTCTCTTCATTGGCGTCGCCCTCACCCTTGTGGGACTCTTTAGCATCGAAGCGGATAAATTCTGCGACGGTAATACTGCGGACTACCTCTCCTGTACCCGCCCCTCTACGTATTATTTCTACAGCCCGCTCGATATCACACTCATTATTGCCGGCGTGTTCCTCGTTCTGATATGGATACGCCGCGGTCGCGACAGATGATCGGTTGTGGGAAATTGTAAAAATTTCTCTCTACCCGGGTGATACACTGAAACAGTGCACGGCGCACTGTTTTTTGTTATGCGAACCTTTTTTCATTCACGAAGCACCACCATCGCGCTTATAGTTGCGGGCGTCGCCCTGGGGCTCGTAGGCCTCAGAGTTTACGCGGCGGAGATATCGGGCGTGAAGATCAGCGATATTACGTCCGATTCGGCCACTGTGTCATGGACAACGGATGTAAATACCGACGCAACCATAAATTTCGGATTGGACGAGAACTTCGGCACGGTGCGAGACTCTGCATTTGATAAAAAAGACCACTCGCTCGTTATCGACCGACTTGAGCCCGCAACAACCTATCACTTCCGTGTCGTTTCCACCGATGCTGCGGGGAATAAGAACACGACCGCGGGCTTTGTGTTCACCACAAAGAACGACGAAACCAAGATCAAGGAGCGCATTATCAAGGACCTTGATACGATCAAGGAACCCGAGTCTATTATAGAGATCAACGAGAAGGTAAAAGATGTTGCAGGAGACATATTGAAGCCGCCGACGATCCTCGGGCTCCCGCGCGTCACGGTGGATCAAACGACAGCGACCATCGTGTGGACGACGGATCGCGACTCAAGCTCCATGGTGTATCTTGCGCCTGAGAGTGACTACAACGGGGGAACCGATGACTACACGATCGCGCAAGGCGACCCGAATGAGGAGGTCTCGCGTCACGTTGTTGAGGTCATCGGACTGGATCCCTCCACGCTGTACCACTTCAAAGTTGCCTCCGAAGACTCGACAGGGCTTGCGGGGGAGAGCGCAGACGATACGTTCAGAACGAAATCGATCCTTCCGTCGGTCAGAAACGTAAAAGTATCCCGAATTCAGGAAAAGTCTGCGGTCATTTCGTGGGATACGAGCGGCGTACTTGCACGCGGTACTGTCGAATACACAAATACCCGTACGAAGCTCACGAAGATCGCCGGCTCTTCGGTGTTCGCAGCAAATCAGAACGTACTCTTGGCGGATCTTGAGTTCGGAACCCGCTACTCGGCAGTTGTGCGAACCACGAATCAGGACGGCGACAACGCAGAGAGTCCTCCGTTCCAGTTCATTACCATCCGCGACGTCATCGCGCCGGCCATAACAAAGGTAAAGAACGAGTCCACGCTGTATCCGGGAGAAGACGTGAAGATCCAGACCATCATCGCATGGGAGACCGACGAGCCGGCACTCTGCCAGGTGTTCTACTCGCAGGGACTCTCGAACGGAACGTCCAACGAGGGAGCGGAGTTCGCGGCGAAAGAAACCAATCCGCTGACAATTCACACGCAGGTGATCGTTGGCTTCACACCGGGCACTGTCTACCAGTTCTGGATCATCTGTAACGACGAAGGACAGAACGAATCGCGCTCGGAAGACTTCGTGCTCATTACCCCCATCAAGGAGAAGAGCATCATCGACATCATCCTCCAGAACTTCCAGGGTACATTCGGTTGGGTTGAGAACATCGGTAAATAGACCGGTCACCACTATGGCAAAAACTTCCATACGCACCGATAAGATGTACATTACCTACAACAAGGGTAAGTCCAACGAGTTCAAAGCACTGCAGGATGTGAACGTGGAGATATATCCGCGCGAATACATCATTCTCTTCGGGCCCTCCGGCTGCGGGAAATCCACGCTTCTCTACACGATGCTCGGCGGTATCCCGCCGAGCGACGGAAACATGTTCGTTCAGAACGAAGATATCTACGCATACACACCCGCGGAACTCAACCGCTATCAGCAGACCACGATCGGCATCGTATATCAGCAGTTCAACCTCATTTCATCGCTCTCGGTCATCGACAACGTCGCGCTCCCGATGCTATTCCTCGGCATCGAACCGAAGCAACGACTGGAACGTGCCTCAAATTTGCTGCGCCGTTTCGGAGTGCCGGAGCGCGTGGAAAATAAGCTTCCGGTGGAAATGTCGGGCGGCCAGCAGCAGCGTGTCGCTGTTGCCCGAGCGCTCATCAACGACCCGGAAATTTTGCTCGCGGACGAGCCGGTCGGTAACCTCGACTCAATTTCGGCCGAGCACGTGATGGATTCGTTCAAGGAAATTAACGAGCGTGATCGAAAGACCGTGATCCTCGTTACGCACGATGCGAAGTATCTGCCCTACGCACACCGCGTGTTCTACATGCGAGACGGAAGGTTGCGCCGCATCGTCGTGAATCCGGAAAAAGAGCAGGTCATGCACGTGAAGCCCGGAGAAAATATCGTGACCGAGATAGAGCTCTTGGCTCGCATGTACCCGTATGCCGAACCGGTGGAGTTGAAAGTAAAGAGCGTCGTCAATTTCGTGACGCAGTCGATCGGCTTTTCCCAGCTTGAGCGACTGGAGAAGGGGATTCTCTTCGTGCTCAAAGGCACCATGAATGAGCAGATGTTCTCCGAATTTCTCTCGCAGCCGTACCACCTGGGGGGCGTCGGCATCCATCCTGAAGAGGTGCCCACAATGGCGCGCCGTATATTCAACCTCATCAGATATTCCATCGATGTGCAACGTTTTCGTCAGGAAGTGAGCAATGACAATGCATTCATGCACCAGCAAAAATTCGTCGAACGACTCCTTACGTACCTGAACGAGGAAGTCGGATTTCACTTATCGCAGGATCAACACCAGATCCTGCGCGAGTGCGTTGCGGATCGCGTCGGCGGCATTACCGATGCCGATCAATTTGCTGAGCGTCTGATTCTCACCAAAGCGCTCGGCGGAGCGGAGATAGAGGAGCGAATTGCGTATATGATAGGAGTACACATGGAAAAACTCATCGCGCAGGGCGGTTACATTATTCTTCCGAACGAACTCGAAGGAGGCCACACGTGATATGCCCGGCAGGACAATTTCAAATCGTCTCTTTATGAATACAGAATCCACATACACATTTCACAAACCGTCGCACAAGACAGGCAACATAGTCGATGTTGTCTTCGACAGAAATAATTCGAAATTGTACTAGCCGGGTATGCAAGTTCGCGACATTGCACTGCTCTCAACACGTATGTTCAAGACGAATCCGTCTCGAACATGGCTGACGATCTTGGGCATGGGCGTAGGTACCGGCGCGGTCGTTGCGCTCGTGGGGCTCGGCTTCGGATTGCAAGGCATCATCCTCGATAAGATCGTGCTCGGCGACTCGTTGCTGTCGCTAAACGTGACGTTCCCGGCCTCCAAGATCGTTGTGTTGGATCAGGCGACGGTGGATTCGTTCGCTGCGATGGAGACCGTAAAGGATGTCTCAGGCGTCGTTACATTCCCGACGCTCGTGACGTACGAGGGACTCACCGGCAATGCCAATATTCAAGGTCTCGCGCCGTCGTACTTCCTCTATACCGGTACGCAAGCCGCGGCAGGGGATCTGTTCACCGTTGAAGATGCGCTTGAAGATAGGAACGCGGTCGTTATTACGAGCGCGATGCTCAAACTCTTCGGTGTTGAGGACCCGGAGCAGGTCATCGGCAAGACGCTTACATTCCGCGTGTTCGTCCCGAATGAGGGAAGCGACCAGTCGACCGAGGTCCAGCTCTCGAAGCAGTACAAGATCAAAGGCGTTACCTCAGACGCAGGCAACCTCGCCGCGGCCATAACGCTCGAGGAGTTCCAATCCAATTTCAAGATCCCGTATTTCGACCGCGTGCAGGTGCGCGTGATCGATACGAAGTCCTTGCCGGAAGCGCAGGAGGCGATCATTGCGAAAGGTTTTACCGTTACCGCGCTTTCTAAAACAGTTGAACAGGCGAATAAGATCTTCCAAGGTATTCAGGCTGTACTCGCGGTATTCGGCGGTATCGCCCTTACCGTCTCCGCCATCGGTATGTTCAACACCATGACCGTTACGCTTCTTGAGCGAACAGCGGAGATCGGCGTTATGCGTACCATCGGAGCCTCCTCAGCAGATATCGTTATCCTCTTCGTAGCGGAGGCAATTATCGTGGGACTCTTGGGAGGGATAGTCGGGATACTTATCGGCGGCGGTATCGGCGTGTTCTTCAACGGGCTGCTATCGGTCGCGGCAAGTAAATTCGGCGGTGAATCGGTCAGTTTGTTCAAATATCCGCTCTGGTTCCTCATATTCATTTGTTCGTTCTCCGGCGGAGTAGGATTCCTGACGGGACTCTTCCCGGCCCGTCGTGCCGCAAAGATCAACCCGCTCGACGCAATCCGCTACAAATAGGCTAAAAAAGCCAGTATCGAAGCCAAAAAAACGCTCAGTTATCCACAACAGGAACAGGGCGCTTGTGCAAGGGGTGCTACGATTTGTTCTAAGATATGTCCGATCAACTTTCTCGGAGACTTAGCCTGTTCCTCAGTCGTACCCGCACGACGGAGGGCAAAATAACGATATTTACGTCGGTCGTTGCCTGCATGGTACTGGTCTCTTTCGTGACGCTCTTTCAGGTAAATGTGCCTGTTGCGAGTGCGGACAACGTAACCACCTCGGTCACGGTGCTCAACACGCCTCCTACGTTTGATACGGACGTTGCCGAATCGCCGGCTTCAGCCACGACCACGCCGACGAACGCGGGCGCGGTCCTTACTTTTACGGTACAGGCAACGGATTCGAGCGGAGACAACTACTACCTCATCATCTGTAAAACCAGCGGAGCGCCGACCGCGAACGTGAGCGCCCCGCCGACATGCAACGGGGGAATAGCAAATCAGTGGGCAATTTCCGGCGCAACCGCGAGCGGAGCGGTGGCGTCTGCGGCGACGACGACCATCAATACATTCCCGTTCAATAGCGAGGAAAATTACTGGTACGGCTTCATCTGCGACAACAATGCAACACTCGCGCGCTGCAATTCGACCGTCAACATAGGAACGCCGGGACTCACAAGCGCATCACCGTTCGTGATCAACCACGTTCCGGTATTCCATTCGATCTCGAACAACGGTCCCATTAACCCGGGCTCAGTACTCACCTGGACTTCCGGTTCATACGATAGCGACTCACTCGGAACTGCCGACACGGTTCAGCTTATCGTCTGTTCGTCGCCGGGTATCACAGGCACCTCGTGTACGAACGCCGGCGGATATGCAAGCTCAACACTCGTCGCATCGAATGCCGCAACGTCGAGCACGTTCGCAGTTCCGTACCAGGATCGGTGGTACCCCTCGTACGGGTACATCGTCGATAACCACGGACTGGCTGCGACCTCGACCCTCCAAGGATTCCCGAATGCGTTTCAGATATCGAACGTTGCCCCGTCTATTTCGGCGGCAACCATCTCTCTTGTGGACTACGACAACGTCGGCAACCTCACGCTCACGGTCCCGCAGGCGACCTCCGGTCCGTTCAAGGTTCAGTTCACTGTTGCGGATAACAACGGTTGTCAGAATGCATCAACGACAGCGGAGATCGCATCCAACATCACTGCGGTATATCGCTCGGGAGTCACGCAGGCGGGCTGTATCGATTCAGCTCACTATAACTCCAACAATTGTTACGCGGCGACCTCGACGATGTTCCAGCCGTATTACACCTGCACACAAGACGGTGCGAGCTGCAGCGGTTCCTCCGATTCCGATGCCACGTTCACGTGCACTTTCTCATTTTGGTATAACGCTGACCCGACGGATGCCGCCACGCAATACACCGCGCAAGACTGGCTCGCCTCGGTACGTGCTACGGACGATAACTCGGTTGCAAGCGCATTCACGGAAGCCTCGGTCGGCAACGAACTCACCAGCTTCCTCGCGTTCGACGTTTCGCAGGGTTCCGTAGCGTTCGGTTCACTCCAGCCGGGTGATGCGAACGATCCGCTCGTTGCTACAACAACACTCATTGCCATCGGCAACGTGGGCCTCGACGAGGATATCTACGGCGATACAATGTGCACCAACTGGACGGCACCGGATAGCTGCGACGCAGGCGGCATCAACACCGCAACTGAGATCGCCATCGCGAACCAGAAAGTTGCCATTGCTTCGACCACCGCCTATGGCTCAGCGACCGCGCTCACCGCATCCACCTCGCCGACCTCGGTATTGGTGAACGTTCCGAAGACCATCGCAACTTCCTCCCCGGCGGAACGTCACACCTGGTTCGGTATCTCGATCCCGATTTCCATTACACTCGCCGGTAGCTACTCCGGTCAGGACACCATCACTGCGAAGAAAAGTAACCCGGCCAGCTGGTAGTCACGCGGTATAAGTCGAAGTCAGGTGGAATATCCAGCGTTCTCTGGACATTCCGGAAGGCGACCGTGATACTATTGAGACCATGATGTCACTGCCGTGGCGGCTCTTAGGACTGCGCGCTTTTGCCCTCTTTCTGCTGCTCGCAGCATTCTTCGGCGGTTTCCAGTACGCTTTTGCGGGCTTCGGTATTACGCCGCCCTACGTGAATAACGACAGACTGACTCGCGGCACCGTATATGAGCAACGCATCACACTCGTGCGCTCCGACCCGACCGAAGATCAGAAGGCGGAGTTAAGTATGAACATTCCCGGCGTTGAGTCGTGGTTCGTTGTGGATAGAGGCACGTCGTTCATACTACCGGCGGGAGAAACGCAGGTACCAATCGTGATATCAGTGCACGTACCGGCGGACGCGGAATACACGCGTCACCAAGGAACCATTCGTATCCGTACGTCCTCCGCATCCGACCAACCGGGCGGCGGTGTATCCATTGCACTCGGTGCACAGATCGATGTCGATATTAAAGTGGTGGACAAGATCTTCGATTTTAATGTTCGCCGCATTCGAGTGTCGGACCTGGAAGAGGGAAGGCACAAGTGGGGACTGCTCTTTCCGGCGAAGATCCGTTTTTTCATGACCGTAGAGAATACCGGGAATGAGGTCTTCGGACCGACGAAAGTGAAATTCGATATTTACGATTCAGAAGCGGAGCAATTGCTGGAGACGACGTACAATACCAATGCGATCGAACAGATCGAGCCGTTCGCGATCAAAGAGGTGCTCGCTGAATTACCCTCGCGACTGAATGCGGGCCGATATACGGCCAAGTACACCATCTACAAAGGCGAGGACATCGCACAGCAAGATCAGATAAACCTGAGTATCGCTGCGATCGGTGCGGTACAGGGCTATTCCGGGTACGGATTCTCGGGACTCTCGAACGCCGACAAAATGAAGGTCGCCGCTGTGCTCGGCATTCCGGTGTTACTTCTGGTGTTTCTCTTCGTTATTCTGGGTATGCGAAGACGTAATCGGTTGAAAAGGAACGGGTACCCGGGACGGGTTCGCTAGCACATTGTACGCATGGCTCACAAATCGCTCGTGGTACCGGGGATCATCATTCTCGCCGCACTCTTCAGCGGCTTCATGATCAATGTCGTTGCCGCGGATGATATTTCGACCTCGGTCACACTGCTTGTGTGCGGCGATTCGTTTGCGAGCGCCGGCGAAGTATGCGACGACGGTATCAACCTCGGCGGTTACGGTTCCACGACTGCGGAACGTAAGTGTATGCCCGGATGCCAGGCATTTTCTGAATACTGCGGTGACGGAGTCTTGCAGGTACGATTTTCCGAACAGTGTGACGACGGCAATACTATAGCGACCGACCTGTGTTCGCTTACGTGCACAACGCTCGCTCCTGCGGGCTCCACCGCACCGCCCGGTTCACCGACAGTCGGCTCCACGCCGTTCGTCCCGGGCGGGCAGCCCGGCAATATTCTCTCTGAAACAGCGACGCGTGTGGTCTTGCGCGGCAAAGCGTATCCGAATGCTTCGGTGAATATTTTGCTCGACGGAAAACTGAAGGGGACCGCGCTCGCGGATTCAAAAGCGGACTTTCAATACACGAGTACGGAGATCACACCCGGCACTGCCACATTCGGTTTTTCGGCGCAGGACCAGAACGGTGTGGAATCCATCACAACCTCCATCGTATTTGAAGTTGCTCAAAGCGCGGTCTCAACGGTCGCCAACGTATTCTTCCCGCCCACGATAGCGCTCTCCGAACGACAGATCCCGAAAGGGGACCCGCTCACCGTTTCGGGCTATACGGTACCGACGGCCACTGTGGAGAGTGAGATATCGGGCGGCGCGAAGACTTCGCTGGATTCCGCCGCAAATACCGCGGGCGCATGGGCTATCCGCGTTGATACCGCATCGCTCACTGACGGGCTCCATTCAGTAAAAGCATTCTTTAAACAGGACGGCGGCATTCAATCAGGGTACGGAAAATCAATATCGTTCTCCGTCGGAGAGGGAGCGTTCGCGGACACCGGATCAGCCGATATAAACGGCGACAGCAAGGTGAACCTCGTGGACTTCTCCATCTTCCTTTTAAAATGGAATACCGACGACATTCAGAGTGATTTTAACGGCGACGGTACCGTGAACCTGGGCGATTTCTCCATTATGCTCTTCAATTGGACCGGTTAGGACTACGTCGCTCTACCCCATGAGATAATTCGCTCTTTATTTCATATGACACAAACGACCACGGTTTCGAACGGAGCACAGAATCGGCCGCTTTATCTCACGGGGTATACTATCGCTATGCATATCAGGGGACTGTTATTAGCGGCGCTTATCCTGTTTCCCATTTCCTCGAGCGCTGCCACGTTGTATATGAACCCCACAGCAGGCACGTACGGCCTCTCAGACACGTTTATTTCCGAGGTACGCATCGATAACCAATCGGAATGCGTGAACGCCGCACAGGTAGAAGTTCGATATCCCACGGAGTCGTTGCGCGCGGTGGATTTCAGTAAGGGGAACTCCATTCTCAGTCTGTGGATCGAAGAACCGAAGATCGATATTGACAACGGAACCGTCACGTTCGCGGGCGGTATCCCCGGAGGGTACTGCGGTCGCATTCCCGGAGACCCGGTGTTGTCAAATGTGCTCGGTAAGATCGTCTTCAGCGTGGTAGGCGCAGAGCAAAAAAGTGCTTCGATCTCGATATCAGACTCATCGGTTGTATACCTGAACGACGGTGCCGCTACAAAAGCAGATCTCTCATTGCAGAGTGCGGAGTATTCCATTCAACCGACGCCGCAGTCGGCGAGCAATCCGTGGCTGCAAGCGGTCGGGGAAGACAAGATCCCGCCGGATGAATTCGTGATCACGGTGGAATCCACCCGCGGCGTGTTCCGCGGCAATTTCTATGCGGTATTTGCGACGCAGGATAAACAGAGCGGGCTGGACCACTATGAGATCTACGAGCGCGGGGCATGGCAAACGGTCCGGTCTCCGCATGAGCTGAGGGACCAGCGACTGGTGGGGGGTGTGCAAATAAAAGCGATCGACAAGGCGGGCAATGAGAGGCTCGGCAGCTACGTCGAAGGTTCCGCGGCACCGCGTGTACCGCATGAATCAGACTACTCCGTATTCTTCGTTCTTATCGGAGCACTCATGTGTCTCGGAGCGTACATGTGGTATCGCGAACGATCACGCAAAGGAGCTTCGGGAAGCGCATGATGAGAGTTTCGATCGCATTGTTCGTGCTCCTCCTCTCACTACCGTCGATTTCTCATGCAGCAGAGGGTGCGCTTTTTTTATCACCGGCACGGGGTACCTATACGCTCGACGATTCGTTCGAGGTTGTCGTGCGCGCTGATACCGACGGGCAGGAGTCGAACGCGGCCGAAGCGGATATTTCATTCAATCCCGCCACACTCTCCGTACTCGGAATATCGACCGACGGCTCGGTGCTATCGTTGTGGCCGACGCAGCCTACGTATTCCAACAACGCGGGTACGATCCGTTTTTCCGGGACCGCGGCGGGCAGCTTTAACGCACATGACGCGAACCTGATAACGATCACGTTCCGGGCAGTCGGTAACGTCGGGGGTGACGTGCATTTTGATTCCGGTGCGCTGCTTTTGAATGATGCGCGCGCGACCAACATCATTACCGGCATGCGCTCGGCGCTCTACTCCGTCGAGCCCCGTCAAAGCCAACCGCCGCCGGAATACCCGGCGCAGGTCGCTTCCTCGAGCACTGCCGAGACACCCGAGGTAAAAGGTGCGGCAATTCAAGTGCCCACGATCAGCGGTTACGATGACCGTGTATCCATCGGGGAGCGAATAGTTTTGCAGGGGAGCGCAGCACCGAATTCGGCGATCTCGATATTCCTCCAGTACGAGGAAGAAGCGCCGCGTGAGAGCAGTGTGCTCAGCACGAGCGCCGGAGGATTCACGTATGTTGCCTCCGAGCCGGCACAGCGCGGCGTGTACCGCGCTTGGGCGCAGGTTTCGGGGGGAGATGAAACGTACCCCTCCGAGAAGGTAGTTATCGTTGCCCGCTCAGAGGGGGTTGCCGCTGCGGTAGAGTCCATGGGCGCCATGCTCCTCGTTGCCCTACCGTACGTGCTTCTGCTCACCGTCCTGGGTGCATTGCTCGGCTATTTCTACAACCGAAAACGTACGGCAGGTTCTACTGCTGCATCCTCGTAAAGAATATCGAGAGGTCTGCGAGGTTGCTCGCACCGTCGCGGTCGAGATCATATTTTGAGTTGTAGGGTGCGATCATTTGGAATGCGATGATTGAGAGGTCCACCACGTTCACTTTCCCGTCCCCATTAAAATCGATCGAGGGCGGCACAAGCGTCTCATCGTTCATACGAGCCGATGCTGCCACGACCTCATTTTCAGATTCGGGGATATCGAAGGTGAACGTGCGTTTATTGCTCTGCACCTCGGAACCTTTTCCGTCCGCGGCAAAGATCTGTGCGTCTTTGAATAATAACTGCGCCTCGCCTGATTTCTTTGCCTTTATCGTGAGTGTGACTAACGTGCCCACGCCGCTGAGGCCCCCCGGTGCGAGGGTGCCGCCGCTAAAGTGGATCTCACCCGTTTTTTCTTTTATGGTGGTCTCTTCGGTCCACAGGTCGAGGAAGGAATGCTCCTTGCTAATTCCGACGATGTCGAGCACGTCCTCCGGAAATTTGATCGTTGCACCGACCGTATTAATGGGAGTTTTTGTATTGATGCGCACGTCCACATCGGTTGTTTCACCGACCTTCAGTGTTGTGGAGGAGTGAGGGGAGATGTAGAGCACGGTTTCGTTGCCGACCGAAGCGGCGCTCCCGGCAATGAGGGTCACGATGGAGCTACTGCGGTTGATGAGCACTGTTGTGGAAGCGGTCAAAAGCACGAGGACCGCGACCGCATGCAGGATCCCGATTTTGTGAACAAATTCGACGATCCGATGGATCATGAGAAAAGTCTACCATCATTCGAAACGCTCGGGCGGAGAGATGTTCAAAGCGGTGTTCACACTGCGAATACTTGTGGTGGAGAGGTAGTTTTCACCCTCGAATGTGAGCATACGGATCTGTGAATCTGCAATCCACAGTAAAATATTGCCTCCTCCGATGCGATGTACCAATGATTCCAGCGTCCCGCCGGTTATATCTGCGCTTCTCTCCGAGAGCGTGAACGCATACACGTCGTAGTCCGTGCCTTCGTATGAGACGTCGCGCGGTTCTCCGGAGGGAGATAGGTAGCGACCGTTAGAACTCAGCAGTGCGAGGTCATCCAAGACCGGTCCCGAGACCGCGATATCGGTGAACTGTGTCGGAATTTCCCGAGCATTGAAATGTCGCCAGGCGCTGCTGTAGGGGATGGACATTTTTAGCAGGGGGCTCTGGGTATCGATGCGAAGGTAAATGTCCTCCCCGATAGAGACATTATCAAGGGTAAAGATATGCTCCCGTCTCGCGGGCATCTCGTCCGGGATAGTGAGTGTAGTCGTTGCGTAAGAGCCGAAGCGCTTGGCGCTCTTGTCGAGCCGGTATAGCCCTGAAACGACTATGGTACGACCGGAAAGTACGGTGCGAGTCTCGACACTCATTTCGTAGCTATCGGGGCGCTGAAGAGCCTTTAGAGCGCTTCGGAGCGGCTCATCATAGGGGTTGAATATATGTCCGCTATACCAGGCATAACCGCCCACGATTGAGCCCGATAAGAGTACTGCAAACAGTGCAATGAGGACGCTGTTTTTCATAGGAAGCTTCATCAGTGTATATGTCCACACATCCTCCACAAGGTCAGGCGACGTCTTTTATGATCCGCAATGAGTTCAAAAACCGCTGCTATTGCATCTCAGACGCGCAAAAGTTGTCCACATCGATAAATAGGCTAAAAACCTAGGGATTATACAATTACCGGGAGAGTTCTCGACCCCCGAGATTGGGAAATTGGTAAGAACTCGACCCCCGAGATTTAGCTATGATGAGTAAAAAAGATGAATACATATCACTCCGTGAGGCCGCGGCAATTGCCGGGTACACGCCGGATTACATGGGCCAGCTCATTCGGAGCGGGAAACTACCGGGTAAACAGGTCTTTGCCAATGTTGCGTGGATGACCACCGAAGAGGCCGTCCGCAGCTACGTCGGCCAAAAAAAGAGCAAGAGCCCCGTCAAAGAGCATCTCGGCGTATCAATGCTTGAATCATTTCAGAAAGAGATCGAGTCTCCGCGTATCGTGAAGCGCCTCTCCATTGCGCTCATTGTGCTCAGCGTCGCGTTCATGCTGCTGCTTTTCTACATCTTTTCCACGTCGCTCGACCAGCGACTCAATCAGCGCGCAATGCAGCGCCTCGAGCAAACATAAAATAATCATGCACACACGCACACGATCATGGGTAAGCATGATTCGAGAGGTAACGCGACTCATCGCGGTTCTCTCATGTGTGGGTATCATTCTTTTTGCTTTCGCACAAAGCGCGAGTGCAGCCTCCGGCGTGCCGCGCATCATGAATTACCAGGGTCGACTGATGAACGCGGGCGGGACACTCTTAGGGGGCAGCGGCACCGACTACTGCGTGAAATTTTCCCTGTACGACGATGCGACTGTGGGCGGACCGGACACAAAATTGTGGCCGACAGGTTCGCCGGCGACGATGACGGTCGTCGTGCGAAACGGCATATTCAACGCGGGAGTGGGGGATACGAACGTCGGCGGTGACACGCTCGATTTCAATTTCGAAGATACTGATGCCGCATACCTGAACGTGGAGGTTGCAACCAAAGTGGGTGCAACGTGCGCCCCCGGGGACGGGGCGGAAAGCTTCGAGAATCTCTCGCCGCGCCAGCGCGTGACTGCTTCCGGCTACGCGATCAATTCCGCGACACTTGGCGGGCAAGCGGGCAGCTACTACCTTGCGAATTCCTTTTCCACCACATCCGCGACGGTGTTCACGAACAGTTACGTGCACAGCTCAACGACGATCCCGAAGACATACTCGAGTAATACCTTCATCGGGGTGAACGCATTCGCGGACATCACGGTTGTGAACGCAACGTCGAGCACCTTGAACGTGAGCGGTACGTTCTCGGGAGCCGGACTTACCTCATGCTCGGGCTCGAACGACAAGCTTGTGTGGAATTCAACTACGCGACTCTTCGGCTGTGATACCGATCTCTCGGGTAGCGGAGGCGCGGACGGCAACTGGACATTCTTCAACAATACGGGCATTCGACCGGCCACAACTTCGAATCAGGTGCTCGTGGGGGGGACAGCTACAACGTCGCTCGCGAAATTCGAGGCGCAAGGCGGGGCCAAATTCGACAACGCCACGTCAACCTCATTGCAAACAACGGTCTTCGGACTCGGCAGTGATTACTTTACCTCTCTCGCGGGAACGGGTCTGCAAAATATCGCGGGAGTTCTCACCTTGAACACTGCCGGGGATTGGACGGGGCTGCTCGACGGACAGGAAGGCTCGTACTATACGGCAAATTCCTTCTCCACGTCTTCCGCTGCGTATTTCAGCTCGAACGGTCTCGCATTCTCCACAACCTCCGCCGCGTACTACGCATCGCAAAATCCGGGAGCGTCGTTCTCGACGACGAGCGCAAACTTCTGGTCTTCCCTCGGATTCGGTCACTCCACCTCATCATTCGCATACGACCTCTCGACATACGACAACGGCTTCTTCTTCTCCACAACATCGGTGAACTATTGGGAAACGACGCAGAGTCGTTGGGCAACGACATCTGCTGCGTATTTCGCTGCGAACGGTCTTGCGTTCAGCACGTCGTCGGCAAACTTTTACTCTTCGGTTGGTCTGGCATTTTCTTCGAGCTCCGCGTCGTACTTCCTCTCGCAGAATGGTGCACCGTTCTCCACCACCTCCGCTGACTACTACGTGAACGCATCCACCACAATCCCAAAAACATATTCAAACAACACCTTCACGGGCACGAATGATTTCCAGGATACGACTGCAACGAATGCCACCTCAACGACCTCGTTCGCTACGACCGCATCCTCGAGCAATTTGTTCTCGAGCGTTGCAAACATCGGGTCACTGATAACAAGCGTGTTCACCGGAAATGTGCTCACGGCCGTGAATGCCACCACAACCTCACTCTCTACGGGTATCGCAAGCACGTCGAACCTCGTCGTTTCTGGTATTCAGGATTCAATGCTCTACACGGGTCCCGGTGGTATCGTAGCGGGCGCGACGGTTTCCGGCCCGCTCTCATTCTCCGCAGGTACGCTCTCCATCCAGACGGCGAGCGCAGCGCAAGCGGGCGCGCTTTCTGCTGGTGACTACTCATCATTCAACAATCGTCTCTCGACGAGCTCGCTCGGACTCTTTGATAAGGGCTACTTCTTCTCGACAACATCTGCATCGGTATTTTCCGCGAACGGCCTCTCGTTCTCGACGACCTCGACGGACTTCTGGAGGAGCGTCAATAATTTCTTTTCGACCTCTTCTGCTTCGCACTTCTCTGCGCTCGGACTCGCGTTCTCAACGACCTCCGCTTCGTACTTCTTGGGGCAAAATCTCGGCGCTGCGTTCTCCACAACATCCGCATCGAATTTTGCTGCAGTCGGACTCGCGTTCTCCACCACTTCGGAGGACTACTACATGAACGCTTCAACGACCGTACCGACGACCTACAAGAACAACACGTTCACCGGCGTGAACTCATTTGCCAACATCTCGATGGTCGGCGCTACGTCGACCTCGTTCTTTTCAAACCTCTTCTCCTCGCTCCGGGGTGTTTTCGGTTCGTTCTCCGCGACCACCACGAATGCCACATCAACGATCGCCGGTTCGTTGCTCATCGGAACGTCGTCCGGTTCGTACAAGGTCTCAGTACTCGGAAACACGACCGGTGCAACGGGCGCAACAGGCACGGCGATCATGGCGATCAGCAATGATGACAATACGCTGTCATCGGGCAATAACGTGTTGCGACTCAATATTCGCACGCCGTATGCGACCGCCTGCACCTCGGCCACGACATGCCCTCGGTTCACGGAATATTTTGCCGGAGTTCCCTCCGGTTCAGACACGGGCGGACGCGGAGTAGGCAGCCTCCGTTTATCGACTGCAGGCACGGGGATCACCCAGACCTCCGGATCCGCCGATTTCGCGGAATACATGCTACTCAGTGAATCAGCCGACGTCGGCGACATCGTATCGCTCAACTCCGACGGCGAATACCGAAAGGCAACCGCAGGGGAATCCCTCATTGGGGTCATTTCCGATAATCCCGCATTCGTCGGTAACGGAAATCTGGAAGGGCAGCCGAACGCATACATCGTGGGATTTGCCGGAGTGATCCAAACCACCGTTTCTGATGCCAACGGTTCCATCAGTGCCGGCGATCTGATCGCGGCATCTGACGTGCCGGGCGTCGGTGTAAAGCTCACAGAGTCCGGCTACGCACTCGGTCAGGCGCTGCAGAGCTACAGTGGCCCCGGCGAGGGCACGATCACGATCTTGGTTATGCCAAAATTTGTAGACGCATCAATAGCACTCGAAAGTTACGGAGGTGGCGCGAGCGGGGATAGCGGGTACTGGTCACTCTCCACCAGCACCAATACCGTGTCGCTTGCTTCGAGTACCAATTCCGTGGAGATCCAGGGAAATGCTTCCACTTCGAATCTTGTCGTTTCCAACGGGTTCACATTCGGCAAAGCAACCGGAGTGCTCAGGTCGGTTGCCGGTGTGGTGACATCTACTTTAGTGAACCTCGCAACCGACGTAACGGGGGTACTCGGCATTTCAAACGGCGGCACCGGCACTTCAACCGCTCCCGCCTACGGACAAATTCTCGTCGGTAACAACGTCGGCGGCTACGACTTTGTCGCCACCTCGTCGCTCGGGAATGCATCGGGTGCCGCCGTGTGGGGCGCGATCACCGGCACGCTCTCCGCGCAGACCGATTTGCAGAATGCCCTCAATCAAAAATTCAGCCTTTCTCAGTGGTACGCAACCACAACAGATGCACTGAACGAAGGGGTCACGAATCAATATTTCACCACGAACCGCGTTGCGGGTGTCCTCTCCGCCACAACCACCGACGCGCTCGCACAGGGTGATGTAAACAAATATTACGATGACGGTTTGGTGCAAACCTATCTGAGCGCCATGAACAAAGGCTTCTTCTTCTCCACAACATCCGCATCGAATTTTGCCTCCGTCGGCCTCGCTTTCTCGACAACATCTGCAAATACGTTTGCCGCGGCAGGACTCGGATTCTCAACTACTTCCGCAAGCTTCTTCCTTTCGCAAAACGGCGGCGGCGCATCGTTCTCAACAACGAGCGCGGCATATCACCTGAGCACCTACGACAAAGGCTACTTCTTCTCCACCACCTCTGTTTCGTATTGGGACTCAACGCAGTTCCGATGGGCAACCACATCGACTGACGCATGGTTTGCTACGAAGTCCACGTCTGACTTGCCTGAAGGCACGAATCTGTATTACACACCCGCACGTGTTGCAGGAATCATTGCGGGGACGACCACCGATGCGCTCGCACAAGGCGACGTGAATAAGTACTACTCGAATGGACTCGTGGATGCGCATGTCGGTGCCTCTACCACTATTCCCAAAACATTTACGAACAACACGTTCACCGGTGTGAATTCATTCGGCAATATTTCAGCTTCAGGGGCGACGACCACCTCGCTCTCCACCGGTATTGCCTCGACATCGAACCTCGTTGTTTCAAATATCCAAAACTCCATGCTCTACACCGGAGCGGGCGGGGTTGTGACAGGCGCAACGATCAGCGGGCCGCTCTCGTTCTCAGCGGGGACGCTTTCGATCACTCAGGCGGGGGCGGGGACCGACGGTTTTCTTGCCTCCGGAGATTTCAGCTCATTTAATAGTCGTCTCTCCACCACTTCGCTCGGACTCTTCGACAAGGGTTACTTCTTCTCCACTACCTCGGCGAACGTTTTCTCCGCAGCAGGTCTTTCGTTCTCCACCACCTCCACCGATTACTGGAAGAGCATCAACAACTTTTTCTCAACCACATCCGCCTCTCACTTCTCGTCGCTCGGTCTCGCATTCTCAACAACCTCCGCCTCGTACTTCCTCGGGCAAAACCTCGGCAATGCGTTCTCCACAACATCCGCATCGAATTTCGCTGCCGTCGGGCTCGCGTTTTCCACTACATCAGCAAATACTTTTGCGGCAGCCGGACTCGGATTTTCCACGACCTCTGCCGCATACTACGCATCGCAAAACCCTGGCGCATCGTTCTCCACGTCATCTGCACTGTATTTCTCATCGCTCGGGCTCTCGTTCTCGACCTCCTCCACTGATTACTGGCGATCGGTGAACAATTTCTTCTCAACCACATCCGCCTCACACTTCTCATCCCTCGGTCTCGCATTTTCAACAACCTCCGCCTCGTACTTCCTCGGGCAAAACCTCGGCAATGCGTTCTCTACTACTTCCGCTACGCACTTCGTACACTCATCCACGACAATTCCGAAAACCTATACGAATAATACGTTCACCGGATCAAATGACTTTGCAAATATCTCTGCCACCAACGCAACAACGACCACCTTGTTCTCCGGATTCTCGTCGTCAACGGAAACGCGCGCAAACACAGCATCGTTCGGAAGTGCAACCATCGGTTCGCTTACCACAACCGCTACGTCGACCGGATCGAACGGCTTCGATATTACCGACGGCTGCTTCTCTATAGACGGTATCTGTCTTTCATCAGAGGGCGGGGGAGATCCGAGCGGAGTACTCATCGCCATCCAAACTTTCAGTGTTGTCGGTACGACCACATACACACCATCTGCCGGTGCAACGTCGGCACAGGTCATCGTTACCGGAGGCGGAGGCGGAGGCGGAGGCGCGGACAGCGATGGCACAACGGTTGAGGTGCCGGCAGGCGGCGCGGGTGCGGGCGCGACAGCGTTTCTGCATGTTGATCTCACCGCGACAACCTCTGTGCAAGTGGTAGTCGGTGCCGGTGGTACGGGAGGCACTGCCGCAGCCGGAGGCACGGGACTCACCGGCGGTCACTCATCGTTCGGTCCGGCACTCGGAAGAGCCGGTGGCGGTAATGGCGGCGTCGGCGCGGTTTCTGCTGATACGACTGCGGCTCCGCGCACACTTGCGGGAGGAGCAGGAGGGGCTGCAACAGTGGGTAACGTGCAAGTCGCAGGGGGAAACGGTCAGGATGGAAATGCGCAAGCAGGCAACACTGCGTTCGGCGGTACGGGCGGCTCGAGCTACTGGGGTGGTGGCGGAGACGGCGGAGCTGTTGTTGTCACTGCCACTCAGAGCGCGGGCTCGAACGCGAATGCATACGGCGCCGGCGGAGGCGGCGCAGCCCTTGCCGACACGGCAACAGGAGCTGCCGGCGGAAACGGAGCTGCCGGTATCGTGGTTGTGTATGAATACGGACCGTTTCAGGGAACGATGGGGGTTACCAATGGCGGTACGGGACTGAGCTCCGGCCCATCGTACGGGCAGCTTTTAATGGGAGACGGGGCAGGTGGCTACGTGCTGGTTGCTACATCCTCGATCGGTCTTGCTACCACGACTGATTCTTTGACTGAGGGTGTGGTGAACAAGTACTACACCGACGAACGCGTGAATTCATACGTAGGTGCATCAACGACGATCGCAAAATCGTTCACCGCAAATATTTTCACGGCGCTGCAAACATTCGCAAATGCGATCTTCAGCAATGCGACGTCAACGAACGTTGCCGCGACGGGCGTTGCTTCGTCAACGAACCTGGTTGCATCGAATAGTTTTACGTTCGGTAAGGTAACCGGAATCCTGAAAGCGACCGCAGGCGCTGTTGTTGCGGCGCTGGTAGATCTTACGAACGACGTGACGGGAATACTGGGCATTACAAACGGCGGTACGGGCACCTCGACCGCACCCACAAAGGGGCAACTTCTCATCGGCAATGCCATCGGCGGGTACGACCTTGTAGCCACGTCCACCCTCGGCGTGAATTTCGGTGACACCACCGGCATTCTCGGAGAGACACGCGGCGGTACGAACCAGACAAGTTATGCCGTGGGCGATATCTTGTTCGCAACCGGTATCAACACACTCGCGCGTTTGCCGGCAGGGACAAACGGCACCGTGCTCAAAGTTGCCGGCGGCCTACCGTCATGGGGAACGGATTTACAGAGCGGCGGAGGCGGCGGGGGAAGCGGCCTTTTCTCAACAACCACTGACAGTCTCGCGATTTTCCCGTCGAATCCGGCGTACGTGGTCGTAGTTGGCAATAGCGCCACGACAACTCAAAACAACGCATTCGAAGTTACCGGTTCGTCGTATTTTTCAGGCAATGTAGGCATCGCTACTACTTCGGCCGGATCGATCCTATCGATCGGAAATGTGGCGAACTTCTCGTCGTCCGGCTCAACCCTCTACAGCAAGCTCAACCTCATTGATGTGGAGGCAACGGGTGATTCGTTATTCTCGAACGTTGTTGCCGCAACACTCGCGGCGGCGAACGTGGGAGCGAATTCACTCTCGGCCGGTACTACCGCCACAACAACGATTCAGGGTGACGCAACGGGAACCTCGACCATTCAGGGGTTCATCAATGTGACCGGAACGAATTCAACATCGACGTTCTCGGGTAACCTGCAGGCACTTTCTATTCGGCTCACCGCCACGTCAACTGCTGCGGGTATCAATATGGAGAGCGGTTGCTACGCAATCAATGGTGTCTGTACGGTTCAATCGCTGACCGCTACGAATACATCGCTCACAGTTTCACCGGGCAACGGGGCGGTCGGAATTTCGCTCAACCTCTCCAACCCGAATCTCTGGACCGGACTGCAGCAATTCCGAAATGCGAGCTCAAGCCTCCAGGAGGCAGCGCACTTCTACGCGCGCACTATTCAATCCACTTCGACCAATGCGCTCGTGTTGCAGTCGAACTTCTCCTCGACCGCCGGGCTCACATTCGGCTCGACCTCCACGCCGCAGGTGCTCGCCGTCGATACAATCAATAACCGTGTCACCCTCGGTACCGGAGGCGGCACGCCGAGCCTCTTAGTGCTCGACAACAAAAATACGCCGGGGGACCCGACGGGAACTGCCGGGGCGCAGTACTACAACAGCAGCGCGAGCGAGTTTCGCTGCTTTATCGGTTCGTGGATGGCCTGCGGCGGACAGGCCGCAAGCTCCACCGGGAACGTGCAGTACAAAAATGTAGACGGCTCGTTTACGGCCAACGCCGGTTTTACATGGTCGATACCGTCTGCGGGATTGGTGTTAACCGGTGCTTCGACTACTCAAACCACCAACCTCCTTACAATTGCATCAAGTTCAGGTCGTACCATGTTCGGTGTGAATGGTATGGGAGTCATGACACTTTCCTCAACGACCGACCCCACAACGCCCGCTTCGGGTGAGATCAATATTTATGCAAAGGACGTTGCGGGACGAATGCTTCCAAAATGGATCGGTCCGGCAGGAGTGGATACGTCGTTCCAGGCGGGCTTTTTCTCAAATAGTATTGCGATGCTTGCGCCGAGTACGGGGGCAGCAATGACGACGTTTGGAATGCTGAATACTACCGTCGGCACGATCTCAACCCCCGCGCTTGCAACTACAAATCTTCACACATCAATGCGACAGTCGCGTGTTACGAGTGCTGCAGGTGCAAACTCCGCAGCGGAACTACGAAACGCATCAGGCATGGTGTGGCGAGGCAACGCAGCGGGGATGGGCGGCTGGTTCTATAGTGCGCGATTTGCAGTCAATACAACCGTGGCAAACCAAAGACTCATTATGGGACTCATGGCTTCCACAACTGCGATCGCGGTGACTCAGCCACCCGTAAATTCAAAAGACATCGTAGCGGTTGGTTGGGATAGTGCTGATACGAATCTACAGATCTATCACAATGATGTCGGCGGCGCAGCAACAAAAGTCGATCTTGGAGCAAGTTATCCGGCAAACAACACAACAGCGGTGTATGAATTCACCATGTTTGCACCACCGAACGGTTCACAGATCACCGTCCGTGTTCAGCGACTTGATACAAACATTTCTACGACCACGACACTGACGACGAATTTGCCCACGGCGACCACATTCCTAACCGCACATGAATACATGAACAATGGGGGTACGGCGCAGGCCGTTGCGTTCGATCTCATGCGCGTGTACGTGGAATCAGACAATTAATAGCTATTACTATCATCGTATGACCCTTAACTCGTTCGTCGCAAAAAGCATCGCAATCATCCTTGCGCTCTCACTGTTTGCGCCGCTGATCGCGTTCTCACAGACCGAGCCCGAAGCGCACGTACCTGCAACTGTTGAGGAGACAGCACCGGCTCATGTGCCGGTAGTCGAATCGGTAACGGAGGTGACTGAGCCAGGGGATATTGCACCGGAGAGCGTGCAAGAAACCGCCCCGGAGAATATCGGTGAGGAAACAACACCGCCGGCGGATGCACCCGTGCCTGAGAGCGTGCAAGAAACCGCGCCTGCGCAGGAAGCCGTTTCGGGAGATGCACTCGAAGGCACAATGGATCCGCAAGTGGCGACGAGTACGGAGAGTGAGCTCATACCGATCGTCGATGCCACTTCAACCGAGCCCGCGGTGGAGGAAATTCCGGTGATCGAAAACGATGTGCCTGCACTCCTCCCCGACGAGATACCGGTTGCGGCGGTGAACGATCTCACCATCATCGATTCATCACTCGTGCGAAGCACAGAGACCGTTTCAGAGGAATTTGTGCCGCTCAGAGACAGTAACGACACCCTCGATCCGGAATTCGTAATAGCGCTCTCGGGCAAAGTTATTCCGACAAAAAAGGAAGGAATCATCGGCGCCTCCGATATCATGACCCCGCCCGCAACATCAATCGACCCTGAGAGCGGCACCATAACCGTTTCCGGCACCTGCGCGAGTCCGTACTACGTAGTGCTTTTGTTCAAGAATCAGACCGACTACCAGCTCGACCCCCGCTCGTTCATCGTGAATCGCGCGTACCCGTGCGAGAACGGTTCCTACTCGTATTCCATCGATCGGCTCCCGCCCTCGCTCGCAAACGGTACGTACTACCTGATGGTGGGAGAGCAGGGGGAGCGTGGCGCGTGGTGGCCCACGACCAGCCTTACCGAAGTCTCTATTAATAGAAGCAACTAATGCATATGTCACACCTCATTCTGAAGAGTCTCACAAAAGGAGTTATTTACGCGGCTATCGCGATACTCTCGCTCTGGCTCGTAACGAACTTCACACATATTCGCGGACCGCTCGCATCGTTCCCCGAAGTTCCAGAAGCAAAATACCAGGCGGTGTTCCTGGAAGGCGGGCAGGTATATTTCGGCAAAATGAGTGACCTGAGTACGGAGTACGTGACGCTCACGGACGTGTACTATCTGAAAGAGGCGACCGACCTCTCTCAATCAAATCTCAATTTGGTAAAGCTCGGCGGTGAATTGCACGGCCCGGAGGACACCATCTACATCCGCAAAGAGTCCATCTTGTTCTGGGAGAACATGAAAGATTCTTCGCGTGTCGTACAGACCATCCAAAGTTCCAGGCAATAACAAGCCCGTATGACCATCGATCTTCGCAAACCGCAGCAGGTACAACAAACGCAGTCCATGCGCGTACCTGAAGTGCGTGAGCGAGAAGTTCAGCGTGCGCGAAGCGCCCCGAAACGCCAAAAAGAAAATGCGCTCATGATGCTTGTCGTCGGTGTTGTCGGGCTCGTTATCGTGCTTCTGCTCGGGTATGGCGTTACGCGGGCCTGGGGCTATTTCTTCGGTGGGTCCGAGAGGGAAATGCGCGCACTTGTGGAAGATGTATCGAAACACATGCTCCTGCCGGAGAATGAGACGCCCAACCTGGCAACGGTGAGCGATATGCACGCACTCGAAGGACAGGCCTTTTTCAAGAATGCGGAACTCGGCGACAAAGTGCTCATGTATATGGTCTCGCAAAAAGCGATCATCTATCGTCCGTCAATCGATAAGATCATAGAAGTCGGTCCCATTACCGCCGATCAATAGTATGAAACTGTCACAAAGAACTGAACGATTCGTACTCGGTTTCTTATGTGCACTCATACTTCTCGCACTTTCAGCCTCGTATGTGTTTGCACAGGAGGCAACGAGTACTGCGTTCCGTATCAATAAATCCGGATTCACACAATTCGGAGGTTACTCATCCGCCTCAAGTTTCTCTTCGTTCGGGAGCGGAGAGCAATTCGCAGAGGGTGAGTCCACGAGCACTAACTTCAGTCTTGCCTCCGGGTACTTGTACCCTGCGGAAGCAAGTCAATTCGCATCACAGAATTGGAGATGGTACGACGATGCGTTCCAGCAAACACCGGTCGTGCCCTACGCGGGTGAGGACGTGGCACCCACGAATATTCCGTACAACGATCCCTTTAAACTTCGTATCACATTGAATAATCTCGGCGCGGATGCGCCGAACCTGAAATTCCGACTGGAGTACTCAACCTCTTCGGATTTCAGTACCGATGTGTATTTTGTGGGGGAGAAAGGTGAATGCAGCACGACGGTCATCTGGTGTTATGCGGACGGCGGCGGCACTGACAATGCGGTTATCGGCGAGAAAACGCTCTCTGATGCTCAGGCGTGTTCCGGCGGTGTCGGCAACGGCTGCGGTTCCTACAATGATTCCGGCACAACGACCTCGCCGTTCTTTCAATTTGCGAGTACCCGAAAAGAATACGATTTCACCATCAAGCAGACCGATGCCCCGCAGAGCACGGTCTTCTTTTTCCGGTTACTGGATAAAAATACCGGTATCCCCGTGCCCCTGAATTCGGGAGAAACATATCCGTCGCTCATGGTCGACGCCGGCACGCTCACGTTCGCCATTGAGGGATTGTCTTCGGGACAAGCAACCGAAGGGGTCACGACCGATGCCCCGACACAGCCGAGTTCCGTGAGTTTCGGATCACTCTCGCTCGGTACATCACACAATGCGGCACATCGACTTACCGTTACCACGAATGCCGCAAGCGGATACAAGATCTATACGTATCAGAGGCAGGGGCTCCTCAGCCCGAGTTCGCGCGAGATCGCCCCGATCACAGCCACGAACGACACACCGCTCGGCTGGAGCTCGGCGTGCGCGGCAACGTCGACAGGGTGTTACGGGTATCATGCGGGAAAAGACGTGCTCGAAGGCGGCTCAACGCGATTTGCCGCCGACGACACGTTCGCGCGCTTCACCGCAGAGCCGACCGAAGTAGCGTACAGCGCATCACCTGCATCGGCGGAGAGTACCGACATCGTGTACCGCGTCGAAGTCAGAGATTCTCAGGAAGCGGGCGCATATGAGAGCGCGATCGTCTATATCGTAACCCCCGTTTTCTGAACTGTGCATAAAAAACAGATACTTTTACTGCTATGCTATCACTACAAAGAGATATGACGCGCCGGTATACGATCCTTTTCCTCCTCGCGCTGTGCCTCGTCACTTCGGGGCCGCGTATCGTTCAGGCTGACTCTTCTGCGGAACTGAGTGTGACCCCCGTTGTAGTGGATGAAAAGGCGAAAGCCCGCGATATTCTGAAAGAGACCATCACCATCACGAACACATCGAAACGCAAACTCAATCTGTATCCGACCGTGAATGATGTGAAGCGAGAGGACGGTCAGGCGGAATTCGTTTCCGCGCTCGGCGCGGATGACGAAAAAGACTCCCTTGCGAATTGGCTCGAAATTTCGCGCGGCGTCATTGATATTTTGCCGGGAGAGTCACGGGAAATACCGTTCGTGATCCGAGTGAGCTTGAACGCTCTGCCGGGTACGTATCATGCCGACATTTCTTTTTTTGAAGGCTCGACCGCTGCAGAAGCGCAGGCGCGCAATCCGCTCGCGGTGGTCACCGTGAACACGGAAGTGCAGGCGGATATCAAAGAATCCATGCAGCTTAACAAATTCGTGACCGACGGGTTCTTCTTTTCCGGTGACGATGTGCTTTTTAACTACCAACTGGAGAACATCGGAAATCAGGAATTAAAACCGAAAGGGGAGATACGCATTTATGACAGAAAGGGTCGCGAAGTCGCTTCCATCCCCGTGAACGCCGAAGGGAAGAGCTTTACACCGGATCAGGCGGCACAGCTCGCGAGCGCATGGAGCGCCGCAAAAGGCTTCGGCAAATTCAAAGCATTTCTCAATATTGATTACGGAAACAATCAGAGCGGATCTTTGCAGGATACGGTATTCTTCTGGATCATTCCGTGGCAACAACTGCTCGCTATTCTGGTTGTAAGCATCATCGCGATCATTGTATCCGCGCTCTACTTCCATCGCTGGCTCGAGCATAGGCATATGCAACGGTTCGCACTCGCCGGATTCGGTGCTGGTACCCAAGCCATGTCCGCACCGCCCGGAATGATTGCGAGCGCACCGCAAAAGCCGATATCGGTCGTGATGCCGAATGTGCCGCAGATACCGGCCGAGAAGAAAGAAAAGAAGAGTTTCTTGTCGCGATTCCGTCGTGCCAAGATTGAGCCGGTCACTGCGCAGACGCTCCCGGCTCAGCCCGCCGTTCCCCCACACGTGCTTCCCGACGCGACACCCGCAGCGCTGAACGTTGTTGCCGCGACCGAGGTCTCGCCGATGCCCGAAGTGCATCCGCAATCACAAAACGGGCGTACGATCGACCTCACCGCAGCGCAGAACACTGCTGTATCCAAACCTCGTGCGGGGCATGTGATAAATCTGAAAGACGGCGCATGAACGGGCTCGTAAAACGAATATCTCTTCTTGCGATTGCGATTGCGATGTATGTTGCCGGCGTCACGCCGGCCTTTGCGCAAGATTCACTATCCGTCACCGTTACACCGCCGCTCTTCCAGCTCTCGATCGGACCGGGCGAGACATGGACCAGCAGTGTGAAGGTAGTGAATAACAACACATACCCGGTCATGTATCGCCCGCAGGTCGTGGATTTCGAAGCTAAGGGCGAGACCGGTCAGGGAACATTCGTACCGCTGATCGAATCACTCTCCGGAGAACCCGCACGTTCGGATTCTCTCGGCGCCTGGATCGAGATATCGAAAGAGCCGATAATGATCCAGGCGGGGGAGAGCGCACAGATCGAATTCACGGTTCACATTCCGGAAACTGCTGATCCCGGGGGACACTACGCAGCTATCATGATAGGTCCGGCCTCCGAAGACGCCGCTTCAGGTTCACATATGAAAGTGTCGAGTTTCGTGACATCGCTCCTTTTTGTACGCATCAAAGGGGAGATCGTGGAGGACGGGAGAATTCGCGAATTCACCACCAACTCTTCGCTCTACCAGCGACCTGAAGCGAACTTTGTATTGCGGTTTGAAAATATCGGCAATACCCATTTGCGTCCGCAGGGTTCCATCGTGCTCTACAACATGTGGGGGAAAGAACGCGGCCAGGTCATGATCAACGAGAAGAGTAATTTCGGGAACGTATTGCCCCGCTCCGTACGAAAATTCGAATTCTCGTGGAGCGGAGAATACAACCTCTTCGATATCGGGCGATACAGCGCGGTCGTCACATTGGGATACGGGGAAGACAGCAAGCAAAACACATCCGCAACGACCTATTTCTGGGTCGTACCGGTTGTGCCTGCCGCGACGACCCTTGCAATACTCCTCGGTGTCCTGTTGCTCCTCACGTGGTTCATCCGACGATATATACGCCGCGCCATCGCTATAGAGCGCATGCATCGAGGGCTTTCCCCGCACCCTGATGTTCCGGAGAGGCAGGTCATCCAAGAAGTTCCGCTTTCATCCCTTCGGGCGCTCGTGCAGCCTCTCAAAGAGGGGGTTGTGGATCTGCGTTCAGTCGGTTCAGGCCGTGCACCGGAGATGCCGCTCGAAACGCCCGGGTATGTGGAGAGACTCACAGTGGCGGCCTTTTTCAGCAAATACCGTCTTTTCTTCGGCTTTTTGGTGGTTCTCAGTGTACTCATAGTCGGAATATGGCTCTATCTCGATACGGTACTGGTTTCGCACCGGGAATTTAAGATACAGGACCTCTCTGAGGGGACTGAGCAGGTTGTCACACCCGAAAAGGCGCAGTAAAAGGCTTTTCCACTCGTTCTCCACCCGATTATCCACGGAGTTTGCCACCGTTTTAAGCGGTTATCCACACGGTTTGGCTTGATATCAACGGTTCTGTCAACAGGATGCCGTATACTTTACACAGGCGATTTTATTTGGCCCTGTACGTTTCTAGCTGCTTTGGTCGAGCAATAGCAGGTGGACGCGTATTCTCTCACAAGGGCGGATTTTTTCGTCTATTAGTACAAGTAAAAAAGTCAAAATAGTTCTATTTATATGAACGTATTCGAACAAGTTAAGCAGCCTGTCGCGTCGATACTCTCCTCGCCGCTCGCGCTTATCCTCATCATTTCGATGCTTCTGTGGGCAACGGGGGCGCCGCTTCTGATGAAAAAGGCGGATGCTGCACAGGTAACGAACATCAGCGACACGCTCTCAGACTCGGACCTTGGCGTTCTATCAAAGAACGTTATCCGATTCACTACCGCATCTTCAACCCCGACCGGCGGTGTGATCTCGTTCGTGTTTGATCCTGCCGGTAGCTCCTTCTCACAGGTAGCACTCACCGCAACAACAACGCAGCTGGGCATGGGTGCCGGCGGCGGAACGAGCGGTATGACCATCGTGGACACGTGCGGCGGCGGTCTGGACGAAGTGACTGCTCAGCAGACATATACCGCCGGGTCAGAAGGCATCCGATTCACCGTTTGTGCGGGCGATACCGTTTCCGCCGGCGCAAAAGTGATCGTGCTCGGAACTTCCACAGCGTTCATGACGAATCCTGCTGCAGCCGGCTCGTACCGCATTACGATGACCAACACAGGCAACAGCGACTACGGTGAGACTCGCGTCGCGATCATCGACGACGTTGTGGTCACGGCTTCCGTTGATACCACCTTCACGTTCACTATCACCGGTCTCGCAACATCGACCACGGTGAACGGCGACCTCACCACAGGTTCCTCCACCGCAACGGCCATTCCATTCGGGGTCCTGGCGCCCGGGGTGGCAAAAGTATTCGGCCAACGGCTCAATGTAACCACCAATGCCGCCTTCGGATACTCGGTGACCGTCGTAGAAGACCAGAATCTTTCTTCGGCCACAGGAGCAGACATCGATATCTTTAAGGATGGTGTAACGCCGGGTGCCCCGACCGCATGGACCTCGCCGCTCAATACATTGGGTTCCGAGCAAACCTACGGACACCTCGGATTGACGAGCGATGACGCCGTACTCTCGGGCGGTGACGAGTTCGGTACTTCACTCTACACAGGAGACTTTACGGCTCCTCGTCAGGTGATGTATCACAACGCACCGGCAGACGGCCTCGCAGCCGGGATCGGTTCGACAACGGTCGCGTATAAGGTAGAGATCGGCTCACTGCAGGAAGCAGGTAGCGATTACACCAATACGCTCACCTACGTAGCAACACCGATCTTCTAGCTCGAAACTATTCGTGTGTTTAGCAACATCCCCGCAAAGAGCGGGGATGTTGCGTAGAGGCGACCATGCTACAGTATTCTCATATTCAACTCGTTGACCCCTACATCATGAACGCATCGCTCAGAAACTCCCTGATTGCACTCACGCTCCTTGTGCTCACGTTTTGTTCCGCGTTCTCCGTAGTATTCGCCCAAGCGGACGAAGGAGTCGAAATAAAGCCCGCAGTCATTGAAGACAGGGCAGACCCCGGTGAGACGTACAACTTTAGCGTTCGTGTTACGAACATTTCACAAAGCGAAAAGGTCTTCTATCTGAACGCGCAGGATATATCCGGCCTCACCGATGCCGGTCTGCCCATATTTTCCACCGAAACCGAGATAACACCGTACGAGCTGAGTTCATGGATTGAACTCCCTGATACACAGATCACGCTCGGTCCGAACGAAACGCGCAGTGTGCCGTTCGTCATTCGAGTTCCAACAGATGCTACACCCGGTGCGCACTTCGGCGGCGTATTTCTCGATGCTCGCCCGCCCAAGCAACGCGCGACCGGTGCGGCGGTGGGGTTGAAAGTCGGTTCTATCATTAATCTTCGAATTTCCGGCGACGTGAACGAAGATGCACAGCTGCGAGAATTCTCGACGGGGCATATCGTGTACGGGTCTGCCGCAAAAATAGATTTCAATACCCGCATTGCGAACCTCGGTAACGTGCTCATTCGGCCCCACGGATTAATAGAGATCACCGATATGCGCGGATCGAAAGTGGGAGTGGTCAAGGTGAACGACATCGGCTCCGGGGTTTTCCCGGCCACCGACAAAACATTTACAGAACCGTGGGAATACGACGGTGTCGCATTCGGAAGGTACCAAGCGGTTATCAGTCTTGTATACGGCGAAGACGGCCGAAAGACGATCTCTGCTGCAACAAGTTTCTGGGTGCTACCGCTTAAACCGATCTTGAGCATACT
>CAYQQI010000002.1:0-45827 GCA_964419595.1 uncultured Candidatus Saccharibacteria bacterium | reverse complement strand
GGGACTCACGGTCTGCCGGCGGCTGGTCGAAGTGCAGGGCGGCCGCATTTGGGCGGAATCCGACGGCAAAGACAGGGGTTCGCGCTTCATCGTCGAATTTACCGCTGCATAAGGGGCTTTTTCTGCTATATTTACGCCCATGGCACGACTTTTTACAGGCCTGCAACCTTCGGGCGCACTGCATATAGGCAACTATTTTGGCTCACTCAAGCCGCTCATCGAATTGAGCAAGAACCCTAAGTTTGAGCACGTGTTCCTGATGATAGCGGATTACCACGCGCTCACCTCGCTTAAGAACCAGGAAGAGCTCAAGAACAACATTATTGCCATTGCGGGTGATTACATTGCGGCCGGCGTCGATCCCGACAAGGTCATCATGTTTCAGCAGTCTGAAGTGAAAGAGCACACAGAGCTGGCGTGGATATTCAACTGCCAGATAAACATGGCACTTCTGGAGCTCGGTCACGCGTATAAGGACAAGGTAGCAAAAGGTATTCCGGCATCCGTCGGACTCTTTTCGTACCCCACACTCATGGCGGCAGATATCTTGCTTTACGATGCAACCGAAGTACCGGTGGGCGAAGACCAGCGCCAGCATATCGAGTACACGCGGGAAATTGCGGCGAAATTTAATATCAACTACATGCCCAAGCGCGGCTCGGAAGAATTCTTCAACGAGAATGTTCAGGCCGACGTTATCGACGAAGCAATGATGTTCAATGAGAAGGTAGAAGGGAACATCTATTCCGGCGCGAGCACAGTTCCGGGAGTTGACGGCGCCAAGATGAGCAAGAGCTACCAAAACACCATTCCGCTTTTCGGCACCGATGCCGATATTATGCGGGCGGTCATGGCTATAAAAACGGGTTCAGAACCGGTCGGCTCGCCATTGAACCCGGATGACATTGTGCTCAAAATATACAAACTGTACGACGAGGCGGGAGCTGCATCCCTTCGAGAGCGCTACATGGCCGGCTCCGTTGGCTATAAAGAGGCCAAGGAGCAACTTGCAAAAACCATAGTCGATGCCACACACGATATGCGCGTACGAAGACGCGATATTACGAAGGACGAGATCATTGATGTGTTACGCAAAGGCAAGGCACAAGCGCGCAAATTCGCCTCCGCTAAGATGGAAAAGGTGAGGCGCCGTATCGGAGTTGAACTTGAGTAAATATGGAACGAACACTCATTACAGACTTAGGAGGTCGCACGGGCGAGACTGTACTCATTAAGGGGTGGGTGTCGGTGCGCCGCGACCAGGGCAAGATGGTCTTCTTTGATTTCCGCGATCGCTCGGGGACCGTGCAGGGAGTGGTCCTTCCGAATTCTGCTGCAATAGAAGCTGCAAAGGAAGTTCGTGTTGAGTTTGTAGTGGCCGTTGAGGGCAAGGTCAATCAGCGGCCGGAAAAGAATCGCAACGCAAAGGTGCAGAATGGCGATATCGAACTCGAGGTCCTGGGGCTTACGGTGCTTGCAGAGGCGGAACCCTTGCCGTTTGATATGTCTGAGAGCGGTTACAACGTCGACCTCACCACAGAGCTCGATCACCGCGCACTTACCATGCGTCACCCGAAGTTACAGGCCATATTCAAAGTGCAGGCCGTCATCATCGATTCTTTCCGCGAATACATGAAGCAGCAGGACTTTTTCGAATTTCAGGCGCCCTCGATAGTTCCCGCAACGGCGGAAGGCGGGGCAGAGGTGTTTCAAGTTCAATACTTCGATAAGCAGGCGTATTTGTCGCAGTCGCCACAGCTCTACAAACAAATAGTGATGACCGCTTTCGAGCGCGTGTTTTCCGTCAACAAAATATTCCGTGCGGAGCCGTCGTCGACCACGCGCCACCTCACCGAAGTTGTTTCGCTTGATGCCGAAATGTCGTTCATCGACTCGTGGCGTGACGTTCGAGATATGTCGGAAGGAACGGTCCGTTATGTGCTGCAGCAAGTCGGTGAGCGCTGCGCGAAAGAACTGGAGTACCTCGGAGCAACGCTCCCGGTAATGCTCGAATCGACTCCTACGATGACCCTTGCAGAGGCGCAGGAAAAAATTCATTCCAAAACCGGCCGTGATGTTCGCGGTGAGAAAGACCTCAACCCAGAGGACGAGCGTCAGCTTTGCGAAATGATCAAAGAGGAAACGGGTTCAGACTTTGTATACGTGTATGGCTATCCGACCCGTCAGCGTCCCTTCTACGTATATCCGAGCGTTGAGAACCCGGAAGTCAATGAGGGCATGGACCTTTTGTGCCGAGGTGTTGAATGGCTCTCCGGCGGTCGTCGTATTCACGACTACAAGCAATTGATGGAGCATGTGGCGGTGTGGGGAATGGATCAGAAAAAGATAGAGATGTTCCTCGAAGCATTTCGCTACGGTGTTCCACCCGAAGGTGGGTTTGCATTCGGTGCGGAGCGTATGACGATGCAGATACTCGGTCTCAAGAATATCCGCGAGGCAACAATGTTCCCGCGTGATATGAACCGCATCGACGGCCGGTTGAGCGAAGAGGAAACTCAGTGATCTATGAATGGATCGCTCCGTACACCGGACTCGCGAAAGATCTACGAAGACCTCATGGCTGCAGGGACGTTCAGCGGTGAATGTCCGCTTTGTAAGAAGAGCTCATTGAAGTCGTTCACGTGTTGGCGCATCATCGGTAACGACTATCCTTACGATCGGATAGCGGACAGGCACGATATGATCTTACCGATACGTCACGCCGCACTTTCTGAGCTCACCCAAGCGGAATGGACGGAGTACAATGAACTCAAGCACACCTACATCGGCGATAATTATGAATACCTTATGGAATCGACCGCAAAACGCTTTTCAATACCCGGACACTTCCATGTTCACCTCGTAACTATCAAAGATGACTGATGAACGATTTAATCTGGAGACGGAGGCCTTCCAAGGACCGCTCGAGGCGCTCTTGGATCTTATTGAGGAGCGAAAACTTTCCATTTCGGAAGTCACGCTTGCCGATGTAACGGATTCATACCTTGCGTACGTGGAAAAACTTCCGGAGCTCCCACTGGGAGAAACCGCGCAGTTCATTCTTGTAGCTTCGACGCTCTTGCTTATAAAGTCTCGAACACTCCTCCCCACGCTCACGCTTTCCGAAGATGAACGCGAATCAGTAGACGAACTGGAGCGGCGATTGGCCCGCTATGCAGTGGTACGAAAAGCTGCTCGTGGGCTCCGTAAAGAGTGGGGAAGAGCGCCGTACCGATTTCCGAAACGCGCACCGCTACGCGCGCCCGTGTTCAACCCTGCGGAGGCGACGGTAGATACCATCTCCGGAGTATTGCAACGACTCATTTCGCTTTTACCGAAGGCCGAGGCATTGGTAGAGGCGGCTGTTGCACCGGTCCTTGCACTCGAAGACGTTATCGTAAGTTTGAAGGCGCGTCTGAGCACGGCATTCAAAACGCAATTTCGGGAACTTACAAAGTCGAAAGACCGTCATGAGGTCATTGTGTATTTCCTCGCAATGCTCGAACTCGTTCGAAACGGTTCCGCATCGGTTACGCAGGAGAAATTATTCGACGACATTACCATAGAGAGCGAGGGAGTCGAGGGTGCACCACGCTACGGCGTATAATACGAGCTATGGCTACACTCCCCCTTTCAGACCGTATCGAAGCGCTCCTCTTTACGGAGGGCGGCTCGCTTTCGTATAAAAAATTACTCCAACTGCTCGATTGCTCAGATGATGAATTGCGAGCCGGATTGACTGAGCTTGAACAGAAGCGGGCGGGGACCGGAATTTCGCTTGTCAAAACAGATACTGAGGTTGCTCTCACCATCGCTCCCCAGGCGGCGGAGACTATTGAGAAAGCATTTGAGCGCGAAGTGGGTCGTGAGATAGGCGACGCGGGGCTCGAAGTACTTGCCGTCATTCTGTATCGAGGACCCTCGACTCGCTCACAGATAGACTACATTCGAGGAGTAAATACGTCCACCACAATTCGCGCGCTTGCGGCTCGCGGACTACTCGAGCGTATCCCAAACCCCAAAGATGCCAGAGAATACCTCTACCGGCCGACCTCGGAGCTCATTGCGTACCTTGGCGTCACCGAGGCGACAAAACTGCCGGATTATGTTAAAATAACGAACGAATTAGCCGCATTTGAGGCACAGCAAAAGAATCCCTTCGATACTATTCATGCCGCCACATCAGAATATGGGGGAGACTCCCAACCGGAATGACCCATCCGCACACACTATTGCCCGCTACGGACTGACGCTTCTCTGTCTTATTGCGGCAGCCGCTTTTTTCATAGTGTACGGATATTTCGATTCAATGCAGCCGCCGGTCGTGCAGCAAGCCGCCGCCGTAGCCGTGGCCGACCCGTTTGAACACATTGCTATCGCAGGGAAGTCGGCCGTTGTTATCGACATCTTTACCGGCAAGGTTTTGTATGCGAAGAACGCCGACGCGCAGTTGCCGCTCGCATCACTCACAAAGGTGCCGCTTGTCGTCGTGGTCGCCGAATCCATGCCCAAGGACGCAACGGTGACGATTCCGGCGGACACCGGTTGGAACAGCAATGCTCAGCAGCTGCACCTGGGTGAAGTATTGAAATTGCAGGATCTCATAGACTACACACTGATTGCGAGTTCTAACGAAGGCGCGGATATTCTCGGCGCGGTAGCGGAGAAATCGATCAATCAGAAATATCCGCAGGCCCCGATGGGGGGCGCAACACTGTGGCGTATGAACAATCTGGTGTCCGAGCTTGGTCTTTCGCATACATACTTTTTGAATCCGAGCGGACTCGATGAGAGTCTTACACAATCCGGTGCGTACGGTTCTGCGCGCGATGTAGCAACGCTATTTGCATACGCTGCGGCTAACTACCCGGACACGTTCAGCGGCACGACCGAAAATGGACGACTCGTTCACGCAGAGAACGGTTCCGTAGCATCCGTTACCAATACCAACGAAGTCCTCGGCGATATTCCCGGGCTCATTCTGGGCAAAACCGGCTTTACCGATCTTGCAGGAGGGAACCTTGCCGTTGTATTCGATGTGGGCCTTGCACACCCCGTTGTCGCGGTAGTGATGGGCTCGACTGAAGCGGCGCGATTCAGCGATATGAAAATACTCGTGGACCGAGCACGTGAGGCGGTGATGACGCAATAGTATGCCCGGTAGGACAAATTCGAATAGTCTTCATATGAATACAGAAACCACTCATTCATTTCACTTGATAGCGTTCAAGGCCACCATGGATCGACATGTGATCACAGACAGGAATAATTCGAAATTGTACTGACCGGGTATGGACGCATCGCTCACAGACATGATCCGCATTCTGGTACCGGCGACAGCCGCGTTCTCGATCGGCATTCTATGTACTCCGATACTCACTCACTACCTGTACACATTCAAAGCATGGAAGAAGAAGCCAGGTAAGCTCTCACTCGACGGTACAAAGGCGGAAGAATTTAATCGTTTGCACGAGAAGCACGAGGTTCGTGCGCCGCGAATGGGCGGCATCGTGATCTGGGGCTCGGTTCTTTTGACCGCATTCGGTATATACATCCTTGCTCATGTGATTCCGGGAGCCGAGGTTTTGAGACTCGATTTTCTATCACGCAGCCAAACATGGATACCGCTCGCGGTACTTGTCATCGGCTCTCTTGTCGGACTCGTCGACGACCTGTTGGTCATTCAGCCCGAAGGAGAGGGTCTTCCGCTGCGATACCGACTGATAATCGTGGTACTACTTTCCGCATTCATCGGATGGTGGTTCTGGGACAAGCTCGATATAACCGCCATCAATATTCCGTTCGCGGATCCGCTCACACTCGGGTTCCTGATCGTGCCGTTCTTTGTTCTCATGTCGCTCGCGCTCTATGCATCGGGCGTTATCGACGGCATCGACGGGCTCTCCGGCGGCGTTTTTGCATCCATCTTTGCCTCGTACACGATCATTGCCTTTGCACAGAGCCAGATCAATTTGGCGGCATTCTCCGCCGCTATCATGGGCGGCTTATTGGCCTTTCTCTGGTACAACATTCCTCCTGCGCGCTTTTACATGTCGGATACCGGCACGATGGGGCTCACGCTCACCATAGCCACCATCGCGTTCATGACTGACAACCTCGGAGGAGGAGTCGGAATTTCCGTTTTGCCCATCATCGGCATGCTCTTGGTGCTCACCGTTATGTCCGACATACTGCAGATCATCTGGAAACGATTCCTCGGCCGAAAACTATTCCGCGTTGCGCCGCTCCATCATCATTTTGAGGCCATCGGCTGGCCGGGATACAAGGTTGTCATGCGCTATTGGGTACTTTCCGTGGTGTTTGCAGTTGCGGGGGTCATCATCGCTTTAGCATCGATCTCAGTGGCGTAGCTGCCCCGCGTATTCTCCGGGGTCGCGCCCGGCGAAGCCTCGCCGAGGTGTGAGTGTTACAATTTCTACCTATGTCGAGAAATTCCTCCCGAATAGACAGGCCGCTCATCATTATTCTCGCTGCGCTGCTATTCGGTGGATGTCTTATTTTTGCGTCCGCCGCGTTCGGTTTGCTTGCACGCGGGGCCACACACACGTCGTCCGTCGTCTTCAATCACTTAGCCCTTGGAGTAGGGCTCGGCCTCGTCGCGCTCGTGCTCTGCACCGTCATAGATGTGAGGCTATGGCGACGATACGCACCATATGCATTCGGACTCGCACTGTTTGCGACTGCGCTGGTATTTATTCCCGGACTCGGGGCTGAGCATGGCGGCGGAAGGCGGTGGATCATACTGTTCGGGACTTCGTTTCAGCCGTCTGAACTGTTAAAAATTGCGACCGTTATCATGGCGGCGGCGTACTTCGCAGCCATTCGATCTCGGGTGAGCACGATGCAATATGGTCTCGGCGGTTTCTTGGCGATCGTTGCGGCTCCGACGCTGCTTCTGCTCTTACAGCCCGACATGGGCACACTCGGCATCGTAATTATCGGAGCATTTGCTGTCTATATTGCTGCCGGAGCAACATGGCGGGACATCGCTATTGTCCTCCTCATCGGATTGCTTTCTCTTTCTGTGCTTGCCATTGCTCGGCCGTACGTGCGTGAGCGTGTAATGACTTTCTTTGATCCGTCGAAAGGCCAACACGACCAGGCGTATCAAATTAAACAGTCGCTTATCGCGGTGGGCTCCGGTGGAATTACAGGTAGGGGATTCGGGCAGGGGATTCAAAAGTTCACGTATCTTCCTGAACCGATGGGAGACTCTATTTTTGCAGTTGCCGCAGAAGAGCTCGGGTTTATTGGCGCAGTCGTGATTGTTGCCTTGTTTACGGCCTTTGCACTTCGCGGGCTTATTGTTTCGGCAAAAGCGATAGACCCATTCGTTGCGTATCTGGGGATCGGAACCGTTACATACCTTTCCGCCGAAGCATTCATTAACATCGCTTCGATGCTGGGCCTTGCCCCGCTTACCGGTGTGCCGCTGACATTTGTGAGCCAAGGCGGTTCTGCGATGCTCGTTTCCCTCGCGAGCGCAGGCATCCTGCTTGCCGTCTCACGGCATCGCACACGCGCGTGAGTCAAAAGTAAAAACCCGCGGATCGCTCCGCGGGTTCTTCGTTGTAAGGATCGTATGTTTAGATCGTCGATGGAATCGCAAGCTTGGGCGCAATACCGACGTACATATCGGGCTGGAGCGCCTTCATGCGAGCCTTTACGTCGTCATTCGCGTAGGTTGAGTCCATCGAATCGATGAACGCATGGAGGTCTTCGAGCGTGAGCTTCTTGCCCCGTGCAAGCGTTTTGAACACGTTGTACGGGTTTGGATAGCCGACGCTTCGCAAAATATTCTGGTAGGCCTCGGTGAGGACCTCCGGATGCTCATTGAGCACATCGGCGATCTTCTTTTCGTTGGCCGATATCTTTTGCATGAAGCCGAGAATATTCTCGTACGACACGATCATGTGTCCGAACATCACACCGATGACGCGCTCAACAGTCGAGTCCGACAAGTCACGCTGCAGCCGAGATATCGGCAGCTTTAGAGAGCAGAATCCGAGGAGCGCATTCGCGAGGCCTAGGTTGCCTTCGGAGTTCTCAACCTGTATCGGGTTCACTTTATGTGGCATCGCCGATGAACCGATCTCGCCTTCAACCGGACGCTGCACGATCCAGTCATCGCTCACATATCGCCACATATCCTGTGAGAAATCGATCAGGATGGTGTTGATGCGCGAGAAGATAGCGAACAGCTCAGCGTAGGTGTCGTGCGGTTCGATCTGCGTGGTGAGCTCGTTCTGTTCGAACACAATGTAGTCGTTGCCCTTGATGTAGATCTCGCTTTCGATGAACTCCTTCGCGAAGGATTCCCAGTCGACATTCGGATACGCGGCATACATTGCCGCATAGTTGCCGCTCGCGCCGTTGAGTTTGACCTGCAACGGAAATGAGACGAGCTGGTTGAGCTGACGCGAGAGTCTGCGTGCAAACACACCGAACTCTTTTCCGAGCGTCGTTGGGGTGGCCGGTTGTCCGTGCGTCCTCGATAGCATCGAGAGCGGAGCATAGCGCTTTGCCATGGCCTCGAAGCTTTCGTTGATCAACGAAAGCTTCGGCACGACTACGCCGAGGATGTCTCGAAGCATGAGTGCATACGCGACGTTGTTGGTGTCCTCGGAAGTCTTTGCGAAATGGATCCATTCGATAAGGTGCGCAAGCCCGAGCTGTTCCAGCTTCCATCGAAGCCAGAACTCACAGGACTTCACGTCGTGATTGGTAGCAGGAATACCATTCCAACCTTTAGTCTCAAGCTGCTTAATAGCCATTGCATCTTCGACCGTAAAGTCGCGGATGATGCTCTTCAGGAGGTGTTCAACATCGATACCGCGAGCGTCGATGTCGAGGTCTCCGTGATTGATAAGCGCAATGAGATAGAGAATCATCTCCTGTATCCGATACTTGATGAGGCCGAATTCACTTGCGATCGGCTTCAGCACCTTTGTGTAGCGATCGTAACGACCGTCAACCGGACTAATGCTCATGAGCGTCATGTAACTCACCGCGGCCTTAAGCGCCGCGATCTCCGCGTTTGCCGCGTCCAGGTCGAGCTCTATCTGAGTCTTTGCCATTGTGTGCTCCCAAGCTGTTGGCCTCTGTTTTCTCTCTTATCCGACCGAACTATGCCTGAGGGCGCCGAAGCTGTCTACAGGGCAATATAGGGCCGTAAAAGGCCATAAAACGTGTTAAAATCAGTCCAATATGCGCATCGTTCTGGTCGGCGGGGGAACCGGCGGGCATTTCTACCCGCTCATTGCTATTTCAGAGGGCATCGAGGCGCTATGCCGCGAACGTACACTATTGGAGCCTGAACTCTACTATCTCGGCCCGGCACCGTTCGATGCCAATGCGCTCATGGAGCGCGACATTATTCACGTGCCGTCTCCGGCGGGAAAAATGCACCGCCACAAACTCAATGTTTTCGGATTCGTGGGCACATTCTTCGGAGTCGTGAAGTCCATCTTTATTCTCTACAACCTCTATCCCGACGTTATCTTTTCTACCGGCGGATACGCAGCGTTCCCGACGCTCTACGCCGCGCGCATTCTCGCAATTCCCGTTGTTATATACGACGCGGATGCAATACCGGGCCGCGTTACTCTGTGGTCAGCAAAATTCGCAAGGTGGATCGGCACTGCACATCCCGAAGCGGCGGGACAGTTCCCCGCAAAAGTTCGTCACAAGATAGCGCGAGTCGGTCATCCCATTCGCCTTGAAATTGAGCACCCTGCAAAAGAGGGCGGCTACGAATTTCTCAAATTAGACCCTACTGTACCGGCCATATTCATTATGGGCGGCTCTCAGGGTGCGCAAGCAATAAACAATGTAGTGCTCGATGCCGTGAAAGACCTTGTGAGTCGCTACAATGTGATACATCAGGCGGGTACCGCCAATGTAAAAGAGGTAACGGCCGTCGCAGACCTGATCCTGAAAGAAACGCCGCACCGTGAGCGATATCGTGCATTCGGCCTCTTGAACACGCTCGCTATACGTATGGCAGCAGGCATCTCTGCAGTAGTAGTCTCACGCGCAGGCAGCGGTACTATTTTTGAGATCGCTTCGTGGGGACTACCGGCTATTCTTATCCCGATACCGGAAGACGTGTCACACGACCAGGTAGAGAATGCGTTCTCGTACGCACGAGCGGGCGCTGCGAACGTAATCGAGCAGCGTAATCTCACGCAGCATGTTTTGAGTGCGGAAATTGACCGATTGCTGAATGATGGTGAAAAACGAGCCGCTATGTCGGAAGCTGCCAAAGAATATTCGCGGCCGCAGGCGGCAAAGAAGATAGCAAATATTTTACTCGAAACCGCACTTGAGCACGAAACGGTATGACAACGAGCGGAGTGCGCGTTAGATTTCCACCGAGCCCGACGGGGTTTTGTCATGTGGGCACGGCCCGCATGGCTATTTTGAACTATCTTTTTGCAAAAAAACACGGCGGTACCATTGTTTTTCGAAGCGAGGACACCGATCGCGAGCGTTCAAAGACTGAATTCGAGGAGGATATTAAGGAACAGCTGACATGGCTCGGGCTTTCGTGGGACGACTTCGAACGACAATCGGAGCGTGCAGGCATTCACACGGAAGCACTGAAGCGCTTGGTGGCAGAGGATAAGGCATACATATCTGAAGAACCGAGCAAGAACGACCCCGGGGTCATGGCCCGCGTTGTGCGGTTGCGAAATCCCGGTAAATCCATCACGTTTACCGACATCATTCGCGGCGACATTACCTTCGACACAACGGAACTTAAGGATTTTGTTATTGCGCGCTCAGAGACGGATCCGCTGTATCACTTTGCCGTTGTGATGGACGATCACGACATGGGAGTTACGCATGTTATCCGCGGCGAAGACCACATATCAAATACGCCGCGCCAGATACTCATTCAAGAGGCGCTCGGCTTTCCGCGCCCAGAATACGCACACTATCCACTGCATTTAGGAGCAGATAAGTCGAAGCTTTCGAAGCGCACCGGCGATGTTGCGGTAAAGAGTTACCGCGAGAAAGGCATACTTCCGGAAGCTTTGCTCAATTACATAGCAATTCTCGGGTGGACCCCGCCGAGCGAAAGAGAGATTATCGGATTGGATGAAATGATAGCTGAATTCGACCTGAAAGACCTGCACAAGAGCGGTGCCGTTTTTGATATGGAGAAACTGCGCTGGTACAACCGCGAGTATCTGCGCGTTATGGGTGACGACGAATACCGCGCTTCGGCACTCACTGTGTTGAAAGATGCGTTGAGCGCAAAAAGCATTGCATGGGACCAAATGATAGGGGAGAAGCTGCTTCCGATACTCCGGGAGCGAGTCTCTGTGTGGGAAGACATCCGTGAACAAGTACTTGAAGGGGAGTACGACTACTTTTTTGCAGAGCCTGCGCCAAATGCTCAATTGATACCGCAAAAAGGGGACGATACTGCGACGGCTGCAAAGCATCTTGCGCACGTGTATGAAGTGCTGCAGGCAACGGCTCCGGAAAGTTTTAACGACGCCTCACGTCTAAAGGACATTATGTGGGATTACGCGACTGACGCAGGCCGCGGCTCGGTACTCTGGCCGCTCCGATTTGCCCTTTCCGGGCGCGCCAAGTCCCCTGATCCGTTTACTATTGCGTCGCTCATTGGTCGCGAAGCGACACTCAGACGCATAGAGAGCGCTCGCTCGAAGCTCGTATGATGCTTCGCCGCGCAGCCGTGATACTCGCCATTGCGAGTCTGCTCCCGCTCATGGCCTTTGCTCAGACTGCCAGCGAACTGCAGGCACAGATAGACGAGCAAAATGCGCAAATTGCCGCACTCAACAAAGAAATAGATCAATACACTAAACAGCTCACTGATACAACGAAGCAGAAGAACACGCTGCAGAACAAAGTGAACCAACTGGACCTGCAGCGAAAAAAGCTCACCTCGCAGATAAGCGTAACTCAGAAACAGATCAACAACACTCAATTGCAGATACAGCAACTTGCGACCGGCATTGAGACTCGTGAAGGTTCTATCGAAGTGAACCGCGCGGGACTCGCTGAATCACTTCGACGACTCTCCCAGGCAGAGAAAGCTTCGCTCGCTATTTCGGTGTTCGCTGCAGATACACTTTCCGACGCCTGGCAGGATATCGACGCGCATGCCGTGCTTGAGGAGGCCGTGCAAGGCGACATCAGAATTCTCTCAACAGAAAAAGCTGTGCTAAGCGAGACCAAAGTCACTGCGGAAGACAAAAAGAAAGAGCTCGACGGCCAGAAGCGCACGTTGGTAACCCAGCAAGGTTCACTCGATGCGACACGGCGGGCGCAGGCGGAGTTGCTCGCAGAAACAAAATCCACTGAGGCAAACTACCAGGCACTGATCGCAAAGAAGAAAGCGCAAGAGGCGGCTTTCGAAGCCTCGCTTCAGGACCTGCAGGCAAAACTCAACTACACCATCAATCCCGACCAGATCACGCCGGCAGGAAAAGGTGTGTTGCGATGGCCGGTCGACCAGGTACGTGTAACACAAACGTTCGGTGACACGGCGTTCGCGAGAGGAGGTGCATATAATGGGAAGGGCCACAACGGTATAGACTTGGCGGCTTCTATAGGAGCACCCATTAAGGCTGCGCTCTCCGGCGTGGTCATCGGCACCGGAAACACGGACACCGTGAAGGGCTGCTATTCGTTCGGAAAATGGGTGATGGTAAAACATGGTAACGGGCTCAGCACCATGTATTCTCATCTTTCTCAAATAGGAGTTTCCACCGGACAATCGGTAGCCACCGGGCAGTTGCTCGGCTATGCCGGAGAGACCGGCTACGCAACGGGCCCGCACCTGCACTTTGGTGTATATGTTTCGAGCGCAACGCAGATAATTAATTTGGGTAGCGCCACGAAATCAAAGACTGCTTGTTCGAACGCAATCATGCCTGTTGTGCCGATATCCGGTTACCTGAACCCGATGTCGTACTTGCCGGGCTGAGCATAAAAAAAGCCCCGGGTTTCTAGGGGGCTATAGACCCGGGGTGCCCAGGGTAAAGAGTCGGGCAGTTGGGAAATTATATCATTTACCGCGTTTGCCTGAGCGCTTCCACTCTACCGTGTCAAAAGTCTTTATCTCAATAATATCGGCCTTTCGTAAGCGTTTTACTGCGGCCTCAGACAGTATTTGGTGATGCGGTGAGTCATCGAGCGTGTTCACTAAGTCGATAAGCTCATCTCCGGCCGTAAGCCACTCTTCGAGCGGCATTTTTGAAAGATCGAACGGTTCCGAATACGCTCGCATTGTTTTCTTGCCGTTGCTCAAAAAGTATTCGTGAAAGTAGGAGAGTGCGAGTTCACGCACAGAGGCATATATCGGGTCGCGAAATCTCAAAACCGCATGATTGGTCTTTGAAATTGCGCCCCAGTATTTACCTTCTTTAAAGAGTGCGACCACGTGGTCCTGGTCGTCTGAGGTCGTTTGTAAGTCGAGCAACAGTGGTTTGTGATCGTGATACATGAGTGCCGCGGCAGCAAATAGCGCACCTTCAAAACAATGTGCTGTGCCTGCCGCAATGGTGCGGCGTGGGCTCATATATGTTTCGCCGTGTAATTCGTGGTTGAACGGTAGCGCATTTAAATAGTCCTGGATCTTCGTAGGGGAGTTGAGTTTCGTGAAAAGTCGGGATTCTGCAGGGGATACGAGTCCCCCAATGCGGCTCCTTTTCTTCATGGGACCAGTCTACCTCAATAAGACAGGGCCCCGGCAGCTTTCACCGGGGCCCGACTCATTCCTTGAGTGGTTTCGAAAGATCAGGCAGATTTGGCATGCCGCAGGTTTTTGACCCCTCTTTTGCTTTGTAAGTCGGAGACTTTAGCACAATGTCTTTATGCTCGAAGCTGCAGCCGGCTGTTATGAGGCTCTTCTCGATCTCAGTGTAGCGTTTATACAGCCACAAAATCGCATCCATCGGAGAAAGAGACTTCAGATGTTCGGCCAATTGCTCGCGTGTCGCAAACGCAGTCTTCGTGTCGTCACTGTAGATCAGTTTATTATCCGCAATTGCGTTTACCGCGATTGAGAGCGAACCGTCTTCAGCCGAGAACGGTTGGCTCGTGAGTATCTGATAACCACGCACTCCGTCCTCACATGTTGGTAAAGGGAGCTCCGCATGCGCGGAACCCGCCAAAACGACCCAAACGGCCGCAATCAGGCATAGGTTGGTACGCATCGGAGTGCTCCAAAGGCTTTTTAAGGCGGTCTTGAATATATACCTGAACCGCTTATTGGCCAATCGCCGAGATGGCGCTTAAATACATGCAATCTCGGATGCATCTCGGATTGCTGAGACGCGACTCCCCCGTGAATTTTCAAAAAAAAGGGGACCGACATAGGCAAAACCGATAGCCTATCTCGAACAAGACAGAATAAGTGCCGCGACAGGATTCGGGGGACCCGGACGAGGATAAACACGTATACAGAGGCGTATACGCAAACAGGGACGGAGAGACAGATACAATGGGAGAGGATGCGGAGCTCAGGACCCGGCCAAGGTCTAATACAGAGCTGGTTCCTAGGCCTGAGCGTCGCAAAAGATATATTGTGCGACGTGTATCATATTAAGCCACGAGCCTCCCTTCATCTACTTCATCTGGGTAAATCGGCTCTGCGACACTCTCCTTTTTAGGCGTGTATGTCAAAACTTTCCCATATAGATATCTGCCGAAATATTTGTCGCAGATATATTCTCGCAAGGCATCTCAAACTCGGCCGATAGGGGCTCCCTCCCCTCTTTTTGATCTATCGGGGGAGTTTGAGGCAAATGAATTGTATGGAATAGTTTGCGAAGGTTGGTCGGTTGCGAGGAGTGAACGTACATGATTATCACGAGTGAGCGAGAGCAGATTCGACTCGCGGTACTGAACGGCTTTTGGTTTCAGTTGATAATGATCTCTGTCCTGGTCTTCCGTGCTGCGTATGGGCTGGAGTTCGACCTTCGTCGAATGGTCATGTACGGCTTCGAGTGGAAGTGGAGCTCACTGGTTCTGAATGCGGGCTTCTTTATCATGTTGGTTGCAATGTTGCGAATTTATCGCTGGCCGCCGCGAACGACCTTAATCACAACGGATATATTCGCACTTACGCGGCATCCGATGTATCACGGTATGGTCATCGCTGACGCCGCAATTTTTTTTGAGGCCAATCTGCGTGACCCTATCATCTGGATCACATGGCCGCTCTTTATCGTTCTCATTTGTACCGCGGGCTGGTTCCAGGAAAAGGAGACGCTCGCAAGATGGCGAGGCGAGGCTTTGATCTACTACGAGACCACTCCACGTTTTGTCTTCGAATGGCTCTGGCGTCGCTGGTACTGAACATTTTTGTCGAAAAGGCAAATAGCGGTCACGTTGGGTGGCCGCTATTTCTTTTCACAAGGATGTAGAGAAGTACGAGCCTGCAGGATAACCAGTGCTGCACAGATTTTTTTTATAAGTAAATATGTATAGGTACTACCACTTCCCTGTTTCGTTGCGAATGCCGTCGCGGTAGGCCTCGATGCGGCGGCGATTACCGGGCGAAAGCTCGTCCGGCAAGGTATCGATGTCAAACCACGAGCGCGCCATAATTTCAAAGTTAGGTCGCATCGCGAGCGAGCCACCAAAGTCGCCGGTGTAGAAAAAGGTTACGCGGTCGGTCTTCCCCATCGTGCCGGTGTAGGTGCCTATCTCCCCTGCGATTGTATTCACTTCGAGTCCGGTTTCTTCGCGTGCTTCGCGCATTGCCGCTTCTTCCGGCGTTTCTCCTTTATTGACTCCACCTCCCGGTAGTGTCCACGCCCACGGTGCATACCAGTGACTCACGAGTAAGACGCGCCGTTCGTCTATGAGCAGTATGCGTACCCCGTGAGAGTCGGTCTCCCCTCTCAATTTACCGAGCGTGTAGCGCGATACGTGCGCTGTCTGAATAATAGAAAGCGAAAGATACATCCCGAGCCGTCGGAGTATATTCATAGCAATGAACTCAATTAGTCACTTTGGACTTACCTGAACGGTATTTCAAATTGCATGAATTCAGGAAGAAGTTTGCGGCCGTACAAGAGGCGTGAGATCACTTCGGCGTGTGAAAGAGCGCCGGTAAGCGCATTGTGCGGCGTCGGCTCCTCCGGAATGCCGCAGTAATTGAGTACCGCGTCCAAGTTCAGTGCAGAGCGGCGATGCTGCGTCGGGGGCTGTTTGCCGTGTGTGACCATATGCATGTAAGCCAGCGTGTGCGTATCAATAGTGCGGAAGGCAAAGGGCCATTCGGTGTGTCCGGCGCGTTCAGCGGCTTCTTTCAAAAAGTCGCGATCAAACGACACATTCTGCCCTGCAAAAGTTCGCTCCTCCACTTTCTCACTCCAGTCCAAAAACGCATGTGTCAAATCGGCTTCTGACGGCTTGGATGCATCGCGTACCTGCTCTTCGGTAAAGCCGTTCACTTTCATCGCTTCCGGCATGATGTGCGCGCCGTCCCAAATCTTGCACTCCATATAAAAACGATTCTCCGGGTGTGCAATATCGAGCGCACCTACACTCACTATCGAGTGCTTCTTTGCATCTGTTCCTGTTGCTTCCACATCTACGACTATCATCGCGGCAGTATAGCGTATTCCCACTAATGAAGCAGCCACCCGTTCAAGGTGGCTGGTCCAAAAGATCATGGAATGCGGCGAGTCCAGCAAGTGCAGCAAGCTGAGAATTGCAAGAGTCCATGTTGCTGCACGCGAACTTGTGCTGTTCGAGTAGGTTGTGCGGGCCGATGACATCGGTAAAGACGCCGGAGCCTCCCTTGCCGTTGAACCAGAATGAGCCGTCTTTTTTCAGGTACGCCTCGTAGCTGCCGTAGCGTCGTGGCCCGTCCGTTTCTTCCGGAATAGGAAACCGCACGAGCGCGTTCGAGGTAAGGAACATTGCTCGCTCAATACATTCGAGTGGTACCAGTTCATGCTCGCCGACGATTGCACGAACCTTTTCCGTGACTACCGGTGATACACTGCCGCCAATCTGCATCCCGCTTACCGGCATCTGCGAGCCCGGCTTTACCATCGCTTGCACATGCATGAGCTGCTGCCGCGAGGGATCTGTCACAAACGTGAGTCCCTTCAAGATCGGTGCAACGCTAAGCAATGATATAAGCAACGCGAGACTTGCCGAGAGCGCCTCTATGGTTTCGTCACGCGAGAACTCGATTCGCTCGATCACATAGCCGTTATGAATACCGGCAAAGTTGAGCGCGTGACCGAATCCAAAACCCTTCATCAGATCCGTTCGGTTGCGATTGAAACCGAAGTCGTCCTGCATTTGCGCGTGGTCACATCGTCTTTCAAACAACTGCGACAACTCTGCGACAAGCGGTTCATAAATGCCTACTTCGACCGCCGGCCGCTCCCCCTTCTCGTCGAAGGAGAGGTAGAACCAGCGGTTCATACGATTCAGCTCCATCGAACGCTCCCTTTTTAGCCCCTGCGGATGGTAGGTCCCACTTGCTACTCAGTCAAACCGCGGCACCCTTTCCCCTGTCGATACCCGGCTTTCTGCGCAGCCTTCTCGTCGGCAAACCAACGCCTCATTTCGGGGGCTATCTTCGTAGCACCTGAGCACCATGGAAAGTAGTACAAATCACCTGATTTTGAGCCAACATATGCCCCTTTGGGCGGGATAGCCTCTCCTACCTGGGATGTGGCCGCAGAAGCCGTATTTTGGCTCAAAATAGGCCCTTGGGCCCCTACAAGCACCGAAAGACGTCCGAGCCCAAAAGAGGCCGTAACGGCAAGAATAACGAGTATAAACAGCCCCCAATCCCCCAGAATGGCCTCTCCCAAAACTGTGGCCCGGGCCTTGATTTTCAGCCACTGTTCTTGTATATTGCCCATACGTTATTGGTCTGGTTTGTGCACATCACTATAACCTGTTCCCTATAACCTATTTCCTAATCTATGGCACATACAAAAGCTGGCGGTTCAGCCAAAAACCTACGCGATTCAAATCCGAAGTACCTCGGCGTTAAACGCTCCGACGGTCAGATGGTAAAGACGGGCGAAGTACTCGTGCGACAACGCGGTACCAAAATAATGGCAGGCAAGAATGTCGGCGTCGGACACGACCACACCCTTTTCTCATACGTAGACGGCAAAGTTTCGTTCCGCTCACAGCGAAAGACAAACTTCGACGGCCGCTCGGTAGTCCGACGCGTACTTGACGTGCTGCCGGTTCAGGTCGCTGCCTAACGAACTCGAATTCAAAAACAAGAAACCGCCTTATGAGGGCGGTTTTTTGTTTGTAGTTAGGTCAACACTTTCAGAGTCATCGTTGCGGTACTTTTTCCAAGTTTTATTGCAATCGAATGTTCTCCGGCGGCTTTTATGTGTGAACTGAGTACGATCGCGTTGTCCGGCACGGTCACGCCGAATATTTTTTTTAGAGCTGCAATTATTTCATCGTGTCCGAGCTGTTTGTACAAATGACCCTTTTCGTTTGCACGCGCGTGCACTTCACAGGTGGCCCCGTTGAGGCGCAAAACTATGTCAGCCCACTCTTTTTCGCGAGCAGCAGTTTCCGCCTCAGTTATCTTTTGATTCTTTTGATGCGCGGCCACCTTGTCTGCGGTCGCTTGCTCGGCCATTCCGTTCGGTATCAGAAAATTCAGCGCGTAGCCGTCTGAGACCTCTTTTACGGTACCGCGCTGCCCTACCCCGCCCACGTCCTTTTTGAAGATAACTTTCATCCGCACAGTGTAACTGCGCTGCGCAGGAGTTCAAGTGAAGCCCGAACGGGCGATTTCTACTTCGTTTCGGGAGTCGATGTCGCCGGTCGCGGAGGCACCTTGATGCCGAGCAATTCAAGTGCCTTGTTCAGCTGCGGATCATACCCGGCCTTAATGTCTTCCTCCGTCACCTTCACCTCGTAGTCCGGAATGATGCCGGTGAGCGGAATGTGCACACCGTCCGGCTCGAGCCAGCGAGCAACCGTGATCTTGAGCGATGTGTCAGATGTAATATCAACGAGTTCCTGTACCGAGCCTTTGCCGAATGAGTTCGTTCCCACCAATATTGCACCCATGTTCTGTCGCATTGCACCCGCAAATATTTCGGATGCAGATGCAGAACCTTTGTCCTGCAGTATCACCAGCTTCAAGTTCTCGTCAAAGATATCGTACCCCATGGAGCGGTGCACCACGTTCTCCGCGTGACCGGCGTAATCTTCGGTCACGATGACTTTTCCGGCAGGCATGAACCAGCTCGCCATCTGTACCGCCGCATCCAGATAACCGCCGGGATTTCCGCGCATGTCGATGATGAGTTTGTTCGACTTCGAGAGCACGAATTCGCGTAGAGCGTCACGAAAGAGATCCGGCGAGTTCGACGTGAACGTAGCGACAGAGATCACAAACACTCCGTCCGGTCTGAGCGTTGAATTTACAATAGGCACGTTAATAACTTCGCGCGTCACTTTAATGTCGCGCGGCTCCGCCCAGCCCTCGCGTGCAATAAAGAGCGTTACCTGCGTCCCTTTTGGTCCGCGAATGCGTTTGATGGCAGCATCCACTTCCAGTCCCTCTGTTGTTTCCCCGTCTATCTTTAAAATGAGGTCCCCGCTCTTTATTCCGGCACGCTCTGCCGGTGTGCCTTTGAGCGGTGTAACGACTGTGAGTACCTGGTCTTTAATTGCCACTTCCATTCCGACGCCCTCAAACAAGCCGCTCATGTCTGCTGCGAATTGCGTCGCCTCAACCGGAGGTAAAAAATAGGTATACGGATCCCCGAGTGACGCGGCGAGTCCTTCTATCATTCCGTAGACTCGCTCATCGTTCCTGCCCTCGGTGGTGGTTGCCACTTTCGTACTCGTAGCAACAGAAGCCGGCACAAATTTTTGATCAATAACTTGCCACGCTTTCCACACGGGAGAAAAATCGACTCCTTCCGGTTGCTGCACACTGGTGAGTGATACGTGGGAGCGCGACGCTGCCATCTCGAATCCTCCCACGAGTCCGATGATAAGTATCAGAATACCGAGCGCTATTGCGGAGCTCAAAGGAACAACCCTACCGTTTTGCATCGAGGCATTATCGCACGTCACTCCGTGGCAACAAAGTGAATAGTGAGCGATGTGACAGGTATCATGCGATATAATCACCCCAATGATCGCGAGACATTCGCACAACGGCGTTACCTGGATCGACCTGCAGTCGCCCAGTCCAAAAGAGGTTGCCGATATTGCTGTTGAGTTCAATTTGGATCATCAAACGGCCGAGGAGCTACTCCTCCCATCACTGAAGCCCCGCGTTGAATTCACCGACAAGTGGATGTATCTCATACTACATTTTCCTGCGCTACGTCACGGAAGAAAAACGAAAGAGCAAGAGGTGGACTTTGTTGTCGGTGAGAAGTTTATCATTACGACTCATTACGACACCGTCGATCCGCTTCACAAGTTTTCAAAAATATTTGAGACCAATAGCCTGCTCGACCGTTCTCACATAAGCGAGCACGCCGGGTTCGTACTGTTCTACATGCTCAAGAATCTCTACAAAGCTATCGATCACGAGGGTGAGTACATTCGCCGTGAACTCTCCCAGATAGAAGAACACATATTTACCGGTCTTGAGGTGGAAATGGTGCAGGCAATTTCAAGAAGTGCTCGCGACTTATTGAATCTGCGTCAGACCATCGAACCTCACCGCGAAGTGCTGCACGATCTCGAGAACAACGGTGCGAAGATCTTCGGTTCGGAATTCATACCGTTCCTGAAAGGTATGTCGAACGAGTACTACCGCGTGCACAACCACATCATGCGTAATACCGAGTCGCTCCATGAGCTGCGCGAGACAAATAATTCGCTCCTTACCACCAAGCAGAACGAAACGATGCGCGTACTTACCGTGATGGCATTGCTCACCTTCCCGCTCACCCTCGCTGTAGCAATTGCAGACTTTCACGGCACAGGCAATCCCTTCTCGCACATTGAGAATGGGTTCTGGTACATCGTAGGCATGGTGGTTCTCAGCGGAAGCTTCCTGTACTGGTACTTCACTCGCAAAAAGTGGCTCTAGTACTGGCCAGCTAGTACAATACGCGAATGACATTTTCCGAGCTTGTTGCGTCATTTCTTGCTGAACTCGGTATCAGCTCGGGGGGATCGTGGAGCGAGCAGCGCCTCGCAGCTAAGGCACGTAAGCCTTCCACGCTCAATCTTCACAACACGCTCTCCGGGGATAAAGAGCTCTTTACTCTCCCGCCTCGGGTAAAAACGGTACGCATGTATAACTGCGGCCCGACGGTGTACGGCCGCCAGCATATCGGCAATCTTTCGATGTTCATTTTCACCGATGTGCTCCGACGAACACTCGAGTACAACAACTTCTCTGTAAAGCAGGTCATCAACTTTACAGACTTCGGACACCTTTCCGGCGACAACGACGGTAATGCCGACGAGGGGGAGGACCGCATGACCAAGGGTCTGAAGCGAGAAGGCATGAAGCCGACACTCGAGAACATGGCGATACTGGCAAAAAAGTACGCCGAGCTTTTTCTTACCGATATCACGGAACTCAATATCAACACGAAGAAGATCACATTTCCCTATGCCAGTGAATATATCCCCGCACAGATCGCGATGATACGAGCGCTCGAAGAAAAGAGCTACGCTTACAAAACGAAGGACGGTGTGTATTTTGATACCACACAATTCCCGGACTACGGCAAGCTTGGCAATATTGATCTTACGGGACTCCGCGAAGGTGCCCGCATCGGCGTCTCCGCTGAAAAGCGAAGCCCTACGGACTTTCTACTGTGGAAGAGCGACAAGAAGATAGGCTGGGAATCCCCGTGGGGGCTCGGCTTTCCCGGCTGGCACATCGAATGCTCCGCAATGATACGCGCAACGCTCGGTGAGCAGATCGATATTCATACCGGTGGCATCGAACACATTCCGGTGCACCACAACAATGAGATAGCACAGTCAGAGGCGGCAACCGGCAAAAAGCCCCTCTCGCGCTTTTGGTTGCACCGCGCACATATTCAGATCAACGGCGGCAAGATCGCAAAGTCAAAAGGTGCTGTTATCTATCTTTCCGATATTCACGAGAAGGGCTACCACCCGCTTGCACTTCGGTACTTGTTCCTCGGTGCGCATTACCGCACATCGATGAATTTTACCTACGAAGCGCTTACAGCCGCTCAAAATGCATATTCCCGTCTTGTAGCTGCTCGTCTTTCATTCACAGACGAGCCGGGAGTTGTATCCGAGGAGTATCGCACCAAGTTCCACGAGCGCATCAATGACGATCTTGATACTGCGGGGGCACTCGCTATCATCTGGGAAATGGTTAAAGACGAAACACTCGGCCAAGGCATACGATTGGCAACACTCCTCGATGCGGACCGAGTGTTGGGACTCAATCTTGCTATACCCGATAGCGCTGCTCTTGCTCTTGCAAAGGCAGAGGTACGCGACTACCTCTCGGAAAATGAAGTAACGGCACAGATATCCGACATCATCACACGACGAGAAACGGCACGTGCCGAAAAAAATTGGACCACCGCAGATGCTTTGCGCGAAGAGCTCGATGTGCTTGCGCTCGGCGTGGAGGACACGCCGGAAGGTCCGAAAGTGTACAGAAAACCGAAAAAGTGAGTGTGTCACCACATACACACAACCTGTGCGACCGCACAGGTTGCGTGTATTTAGTCCTCCGACTGGATTACGAAATTCACCAGTTTGTTGGGCACCACGATAATGCGTGTCACCTTCTTTCCGAGTAGTCGCGCCTCCACTGCGCTCGCAGCCGCTGCCTCGGTTTCGGCTTTTCCTGTTCCCATAGGGAGAGATACTTCGCCGCGTGTCTTACCGTTTATCTGGATGGCTATAGTCACCGTATCTTCCTCAAGCATATCTTCGTCGTAAGCTGGCATCGGGAACGAAAGAATACTTTCAATGTGACCGATGTCGTGCCAGCGCTCTTCAGCAAGATGCGGCGCAAACGGTGCGAGCATCTGCAGGAATCGCCCGTATTGGTCTGTAGTAACTCCCTTCTTTTCGGATTCGTTCACAAATATCATGAGTGTTGAAATAGCGGTGTTGAACTTAAACGCATCAATGTCCTCCCCTACTTTCTTGATTGTCCGGTGCAATAACCGCTCATGAGATTCATCGGGCGCCTCGGCAAGTTTATCCGCAAGGCGCCACGCTCGCTCGAGGAATCGACGAGAGCCGATCATGCTCTGCGTATTCCACGCAATGGAGTCTTGGAACGGTCCCATGAACATTTCGTACACGCGGAGCGTATCGGCTCCATAGCTCTCCACGATGTCGTCAGGGTTAATCACGTTGCCGTAACGTTTGCTCATTTTGCGTCCGTCTTCCGCCATGATGAGTCCCTGGTGTCGCAGTTTGAGGAACGGCTCATTGAAATTGAGGTAGCCCATGTCACGAAGACTTTTTGTGTAAAATCGTGCGTAGAGAAGATGAAGCACTGTGTGCTCTGCTCCTCCGATGTACAGATCAACCGGCAACCAGTCCTCGAGCGCCTGCTTCGACGTAAATTCTTTGTCGTTGTGCGGGTCCGCAAAACGGAAGAAATACCACGAGGAGCAGGCAAATGTATCCATCGTGTCTATTTCCGAGGTCCAGCCTTTGCCGAATATCCGCTCGGTTCTCTTCTTTAGCTCTTGTGAGCTCCCGAGTGGCGAGGTTCCTTTGGGAAGATATTCGACGTCTGTTGGCAGTAGCCACGGCAAGTGTTCTTCCGGTATCGCGTGCGCTTTACCTTCCGGGTCGTACACGATGGGAATCGGAGTGCCCCAGTACCGCTGTCGCGAGATAAGCCAGTCGCGCATTTTGTACGTTTTCTTTATGCGGCCGTACTTCTCGGTAATTGCTTTCCTGCCTTCTTCCACACTCATGCCGTTGAATTCTTCGGAGTTTACGAGCACCTGCCCTTCGCCGTAGAGCGGCGCGCTGTAGGCACTGATCTTGCCCAACGCGAGGTCGAGTGCCAGTTTGTTGTTATGAAAGAGTCCGTGCGCGAGCGCTTCCTCGTATGTCATCCATGCCGTGTCGTGTTGTGCACGCTCTGCTTCGGAAAGCGGTCCTTTTTGGTCACTTTCAAGCTCCATCAAGATAGGAGTATCAAGTCGGGAGCGCCACTCTTTTTTATGATCGGCATAAAAATGCGACTCAATAGCTATCGGGGATACAAATACCGGGCGCACCCGATACCCTGTTTCTTCAAGGACTTCTCGAATTGCGGCGCGCTCCAATGTTTCTCCTTGCTCAACGCCGCCGATAACGTTCGTAACCCACTTGTAGTCTTTCCACTTGAGGAATAACAGACGTCCGTCGTCGTGTCGCACGACTGCGTTGATGGTCTCTCGAAACACGGCATCCGGTCGCTTGTCTTCTGAACCGTATACCGGCATCACCACTTGCGAGATGGGAAGATCGTACTTTCGGGCGAATGCCATATCGCGCTCGTCGTGTGCGGGTACTGCCATGATTGCACCGGTGCCGTAGTGAGCGAGCACATAATCTGCCACGTACAGCGGTATCTTCTCTCCATTAGCCGGGTTCACGGCCTCAACACCCTCGAGCCTCACCCCCGTCTTTTCCTTATCAGTTGAGAGTCTGTCGATGTCCGTCTTTTTCTTTGACGCTTCCACATACGCCGCCACCTCGTCGTTATTTTTAAGTACCGTATTGTGACCGAGCGCGAGTGTTACCCATGGATGCTCGGGTGCGAGTACTAAATACGTTGCGCCGTATAGTGTGTCGGGACGTGTCGTGAACACTCGAATTGTCGGTCGCATCCACATCAATACATCGGGTTCTTTATCTGCGGTAAAATGCGCGGCTTCCGCTTTTGTCTCTATAAGCTTCGCTTCCAATTTCTCCGACAGATCTTGCAAATAGTTTACGCGATGAACCTCCTGAAGATCAGAAAGCACCACGCGGTACTGCGTCTGCTTTTGTATAGCCTCGTGATCGATATCCCATGTGAACGTACTGTGGAACGGTTTCGGAGCATTATCTTTTGACGGTCCCATAGCCGGGGCAACGAGCACCAGACCGGCAATTTTCTTTCCTGACTTTAGAAGCGCCTTCATGGCAACGATGCCTCCGAGGCTGTGACCGACGAGTATCGTGTTTTCGTCGAGCTCAGCCGCATTCAACGCAGCCGAAACCTGCTCGCCTTCGTCGGGTTCATCTGTGTTTGGGAGTTCAGGTATTACTACCGAGTGACCAAGTGCTTCAAGCTGTTCTCGATACCATTTGTGTCTTGGTCGGTCCGCATGACTTTTATATCCGTGCAGAAATACGTACTTCATCGGCTTACCCATTTTGAGTCCGAAATCAATTTCCGCTCCCTCAGAGCGGCCTATCCAGTTCCGTTGGTTCACTTTCGTGCTCTCAGGCCAGTCGATAATATCCAAACTATCCGCGAGCTCATCGGCGTAGTCAGTGATCTTATAGAACCATTGTTCAAGGTCCTTCTTTTCCACCACCGCTCCCGAACGCTCCGCTGTACCGTCGGGCAGCACCTGTTCGTTCGCAAGAACCGTTTGGTCCACCGGGTCCCAATTCACGAGCGCCTTCTTCTTATACACGAGTCCCTTCTCGAAGAATTTCGTAAAAAGCCACTGGGTCCAGCGATAATAGTCCGGGCGGTGACTGCCTATTTCTCGATCCCAATCGTATGAGAGTGAAAGATTCGATATCTGAGATTTAAATGTTTTTATCGACTCATCGGTTGTTTGCTGCGGAGGTGTGCCTGTTTTGATGGCGTAATTTTCTGCCGGAAGCCCGAACGCATCCCAGCCCATCGGATGGAGTACACGATACCCTTCCATTCTCTTCTTTCGAGCAACGATGTCGGAGGCGATGTATCCTTTCGGGTGTCCTACGTGCAATCCTGCGCCCGAGGGATACGGGAACATGTCGAGCACATAATATTTCGGTTTCGATGTATCGGTATCTGTTTTATATGCGCCGTCTGTCTGCCATTGACGCTGCCACTTTTTCTCGATCTTTTTGTGATCGTAAGATTTCATACACTCGTTGCTTGCCCGTCCGTAGCTTTAGCGAAGGAGGGCCACTTTTGCTCGATTTTCTTATGATCGTACGACTTCATTCAGACAAGACTATCATGATTCACATTCTTACTTAAAGCCCCACAAGGCGTAGAATGCCCGAGATGCGAGGCGCGGGAAAAGCCCGATCTCGAGTCGTACTGAACGTACGGTGAGAGTCGGGCTTTGGAACCGCAACGAAGCAGATTGGGTATGCTACACCTTTGTGGGAGTGCCTTTCGGATAGGGCGGGTATCGCTCAGGGTCGATCGTGCGACTGAAGCACTTCTCGCCGACAGCGTGCGCCCAATTCTCGCCCTCGACGCCCATCTCCATCGCATATGGTCGTGCAATGCTTGGGTTCGGTACATCGGCCGTTGAGTCGGTATTGAAGGTGGCGCAGAGCTCGAAGGAGTACGGCGCTCTTGTAACGCGATATCCGTATGCTTCTGAGGACTGCGGATCGTTCGGGACGACGTTGCCGGAGAGCGGATCTGCGACTTCGGAGAGTGACTCGGGCAGCTCTCCCTTGCTCTGATAGTAGTTGATGATCTGCCATTGAATATTCTGTAGGTCGCTCACTTTCTGACCGTCGAATCGCTGCAAACGCACCTGCGCCGGCGAACCGATGATAAAGAAGCCGGAAACAATGGAGAGTATAACGAGGATCCCGACGGCAATACCAACGGAGCGAGCGCGGCCCGGGAACTTTATCCAGTAGCCCCAGTAATCCGCAATGAAGTGCATGAACACCGCAGCTGCAACCAAGAGAATGGTAACCACCTTGAGCACGAAGCGTGTCGTAAGTTCACCTCCTAAGAAGTAATTGATGAGCGTAATGGTGTCTATCACCATCGCAAGTCCCGCCAAGAAGAGTGTCAAAAACAGCGCCCAGCGGCGGACCCACAAGTCTGCCTTACCGTGGTCCTTCGTAATATCTCTGCGTATCAACTGCAAAAGCAGAATGGTAACCGGTACGAGCACGATGAGGCTCGCCATCGCAAAGCGGATGGAACCGGAGTACGGGTCGTAGTTGTAGTAACCCTGGGTAAGCGCATCAGGGAATGCCTGGTTAATGTAGGCAAATATGAGCGTTATAAACGACGTGACGCTTCCGTACAGGCCAACCAGTGCGCCTGCCCACAAGAAGAAGTCCTTCGGGGTTACTTTGTGTGTATTCATGATGAAACTATAACGTATGCATGCCTTATTGACATACAAGCGCAACCATTGCCTTATTTACATGTACCGAGGTTCAACCTCAGTCCATTTTCCTGATGCTCGAGGTTTAACCTCGAGCATTAAGCCTGTTAAGAGTGGAGGAACTCCATGACGTCGCCGTCTTGCACCACGTATTCCTTCCCTTCTACGCGCAGCTGTCCCTTTTCCTTTGCTTTCGAGTGCGAGCCGTTCTCAAGTAGCTTATCCCAGGCGATAACTTCTGCACGGATGAATTTATCCTTAAAATCGGTATGTATTGCCGCACCTGCAACGGGCGCGGTAGACCCCCGTTTGATGGTCCACGCACGGGTCTCTTTCTCTCCTGTTGTGAAGAACGAAATCAAATCGAGCAACGAATACCCCGCTTTAATCAACGCGTCGAGCCCGTCTTCTGATACGCCGAGCTCTCGTCGAAAATCCATACGCTCATCGTCGTGCACGTCAGAGAGTTCGTGTTCTATGCCGGCATCCACAAACACATGTGCCGCCCCGGATTCATTTAAATACGTCTGGAGCTCTCTCCAGCGAGGACCATTCTCGGCATCAATATTCACAACTCCTGCTTTTCGATTGAGTACATATAGCATCGGCTTCATCGTGAGCAACTGGAGTTTCCTTGCGGCAAGTACTTCATCGGAATTGAGCGTCACGGTTCGAGCGGCTTTGCCGTTCTGAAGCGCGGGCACAATCTTACGAAGCACGTCCCGTGTTGCAACAATTTCTTTGTCACTCCCCTTTGAATCACGCTCAGCGCGCTCGAGCATCTTCTCTGCAGTTTGCAAGTCGGCCAGAATAAGTTCCATATCGATGATCTCGATGTCGTGTCGCGGGTCTACCTGCCCTGCCACATGGTGAATATCTTCGTCATCAAATAAGCGAACGACTTCCGCGATCGCGTCGGTCTCACGGATATTGGTAAGGAATTGATTTCCCAAACCCTCGCCTTCTGATGCGCCTTTTACGAGGCCGGCAATATCGACGAACTCAACGGCCGCCGGAATTGTTTTTTGTGAGTTCGACATCTTGGAGAGTGCATACAGTCGATGATCCGGCACCGCAACCACACCGACCGACGGGTCGATGGTGGCAAACGGGTAGTTTGCAATCAGTACGCCCTTCTTGGTCAATGCATTAAAAAGCGTGGATTTCCCCACGTTCGGTAAACCGACTATGCCGATAGACAGAGACATTCGGACAATCCTATCCGAAATCAACGCTTTATGCCATTTTTACTCTCCTCTGGAGCCGATAGCACTCACCTGGGCGAGCCACTTTGCCTTGATGTCCTCTGGTATGTTTTCAGCCGGTCCGTACCACTTTGTTCGTACTGAAAATCCTGCGAACCAGAGAATCCCCCAGCGAAGCTGCGCATTCACGTTGCCGGGCAAAAATCGCACCAAGAGCGGCTGCGTTCCGCTTGTCATGAAAATGCGAGCGGTCTTCCCGCGGAACAGTCGGTGCCAGAAAATGGTGCGCTTCCCCGTTTTGGTCTTGATATAGCGGAATGCGGAACCGGGCAACCATGCGCGGTCGAACAATCCTTTCAAGATGGCCGGCATCCCGACCCACCACACCGGATAGATGATTACAAAATGGTCCGAGGTCGTTACTAGTTCCTGGAATCGCTTGAGGTCGGGTTCCAATTCCTGCATTGCGCGATACCCGTGATGCAGGAGCGGGTCGAACTGCATTTCGCCTATGTTCATTCGCTCCACCGTGTGTCCGGCAGCTTTCGCGGCAGCTTCGTAGGTATCCGCTATCGCTCCGCACATTCCCACCTTGTCGGGATGGCCCAGCAATAAAAATATTTTTTTCTGCATGAAAAGAGTGTAGCAGGTACTTTACCGAAAACGATTAATCGCCTGAATCGTCTTCAGGCGCAGCCGGGTCACCCAGGCCGTCCTCTATAATACCGTCTTTATCAGCGTCGAGACCCGGAATATCTGTTGGTTCAATTTCAATCCCCCGGTCTCCGTTGTTGGGCAGTGTCATACATTCATTATGCGTTACTTTGACTCATTCTCAATGGGTACCATGTTGTATCTGACGCTTGCGTGAACAACGCGTCAGAGCGCAGAGCGCTTCGCCACAAGTACGAGTGCCGCCGCATCATCACTTGTACTCGCGAGATTCTTGCGGCGCATGCCGCACGACTTACACACATGCACAATATCGTAATCGGGCGAAGAACCTTCGAGCGCAACCGGTTCCATCATCCCCCCGCATGCCTCCGCACGATCCCCCGGATGCACATCGACGTGCTTACTCCACAAGCACTTCGGACAGTGGTTCGTATACCCGGTTCCGACGACCTCCTCGCCGCATTGCTCACAGACAAAGTCCTCTACAGTGCGTTTGAATATCATGCTCACTACTGTATGCCGACGGCGGTTGCCTGCCTAACGGTTCCCCCTGAGAGTGGTTTGCACTCCATGAGGAATCGCATGAGCCCGCTGGAGGTGGCGGTGACTATGCGCGAGCCCTCGTTCGTGGTTCCGATGGTTGTGGTTGAATTCTTTGTGAGCATCAATGTTCTGCACGGAGCATCCGCTCTCATACCTACGCTCGACCACGATATTACGATCGAGTTACCCACATAGGCCTGCTGCGGTTGCGCAATGATAGATGCGACCGCTTGAACTGATTGCGTCGGATAATACACTTGTCTGGATGGTTGACTTGGTGGTGCTTGCGAGCCCGAGCCCGAGAAGTAGGAGAAAACCTGCGACCACCCCGAATTCGAACCCGACCCGTATCCACCGTAGCTCGTCGGTGTTGAATATCCGGTCTGATAATTACCCTGATACCCGGAATTGTCGTATCCGAACGGGCTACCGCTGTAATTATTGTAGTACTGGCCACCGCCGCCGGAGACTCCGCTGAACGCTGAGCTGCTGTATCTACTACCTCCGCCGATCACTTGTCCGTTCTCAAAATACGCCGTAAATCGCTCACCGTACCTGACGACACTTGTGCCGAGCATGTCGCTCCGATACTGATTTGCGAGTCCGCCCGGTCCTCCGAACCATACTTTTGCCGCGTTTTCGTAACTGCCGTATTTTTCTACGTAGCCTCCGAAACGATGTTCAAACACCTTCTCCTGTGCGGCCGGGTCAGCGCGGAACTGTTCAGGCGTCATGCGATACCCCAGAGCCGCCTCAGTCCAGGGACCCACATTGTTGCCCATTACTTGATACTTTCCGTAGGCCCTGTCTCCACTTTTAGTGACGGGCCCCAGCATGTCATACCGTCCCCCACTGCTTTCAATATTGGCGATCGCCTGTTTCGCTCTATCCATCTCCGATTTTTGTCCACGTTGCTCATTGAATGTGCTTTCCCGCTGTCTTTGCTGTTCTTCATACACCGTCTTTGCTTCTTCCGGTGTGTACTGTTTAGGCGGTTCCATATTAGCGATATTTCTCTGCACGTCTTCGTTCAGATTCAGCGACTTCGCGATCGCCTGCGCCCCTTCTTTATCGTTACTCATTGATTTCTCCACCATTGCAATCGCTTGAATTCTGTCGGCATCACTCTGAACGATCTCGTTTGCCCTCTCCTCGGAAACACCGTACTTTTCCTGTAGTAATTTCGAGAGCGCCTCGTTATCACTCGTAAGGTCCCCTACTGGTCGTTCACCGGTCGCCGGCTTTTCGGGAGTGGGAGTGACTCCGGGATCCGAGACGGTTGCCGGAGGAGTGACGGAACCCTCCGGTACAGCAGAAGGGCCTGAGAGCCCGGCTAATTTATTCAGGCCTACGTCCAAACCCTTGTTACCGTTTTGAGTGAATGCCGCGATCACATCGTTTGCAGATTGGTCGCAGCGGGACTTCGGACCGACGGTCTTCGGATTTCTAAAAACCGCAGGTACCATACCGGAGGCAAATGACGGAACCCCTGAAACATTCGGGTCGAGTGCTTTCGTTACAGCCGTGATCGACGGTAAACCTTTACCGCTCACACAATTCCGGCCCTCATTCGGTTTTTCAAGCGGAGTGAATACACTCTTGATCTTTGACGCGTCCGGTTGCGGTGAGGTGCATTTATTGACGGCGGAAATGACGATCTTCAGCTTCTGCGCTTCAATAGAGAGCGTAAGTGTTACGTTGTAGCACGCATTGGGGCAAAGGACCTTTTTCTTGAGAAATGTGTCCATGACAGAAGCGTCTTGGCCCTCTGTAAATGTGGCGGAACCCGATGGGTCACCCGTACTTCCCTTACAAAGTGTGTCTAATGATTCAATCGCCGCAGACGCGGTGAAAGGGGCAACAACGAACAAGAATGCAAGAACAGAGGCAGCGATACGCATTGTGTTTATTGTACCGTTACCGCACTCGGATCTGACTTTACGATGTGGAGAAGACTACGAACGCGTGAGGAGTCGCATCATGCTTTCAAACAACGTACGGAATGACGCCAAAATGGATAGGAAGGCGTTCGTTGTTGCGGGCGAATATTCTGCCTGAGTTTGTACTGCAGTACGTGCGTCAAAGGTGCTTTCCTGTTGAAGAGCGGCGAGCACCGGATTATTCGGCCGCGGTACCTCTGACGAAATAATGTTCTGTGGCGGTACGAGACCAGATCCCTCAAGCTGAGAAACCGCCATGAGCGAGACGTTTGATGCATTCACATCAAACGGCAACACAACGTTTTGCCCCATCTGCGCCTGAGTAGCTCTTCCTGCGTTCGTATTGGGAACGGTAAAGAGATCAACAATGGCCTGTGCAGTATTTTGTACCGAGCGTATGCCGGAAGTTGCGCTGGATTGCTGGAACAATGTCGTTAGCAGAGGGCTTTGTGTCATGTTCGGGGTCGGAATATTCGTGGCGGTTGTTGGCATGGGAGTACCGGCGTAGCTCGGGGTCGTATACGATTGTCCGACGGTCGACATGCCGCTTCCGGCCGACCCTCCTGTCGGAGAGGACTGCGGCTGCGGAGCGGACTGTGACGTTTGCGGATTGTGGTACGACCCGGTCGAAGGCGTAGCGGGCGGCTGCGGTGTGTACGGGGGCGATACATACGGAGCCTGTGTGGGCATTCCCTGCTCCCGTATCTCCCCGCCGCAGGCGTTCACCGCGGACTGTGCACCTGCCGATTTTTGAGGGAGACCTGCAAGCTGCGTCCAATCCTTGGGTGCGCGATTCGGATTCTTTATTATGTAATTAGAAGCCTCGAGCGCCTCATAGCCCGTGAAATTGCCGATCGCGATATCCATTTTCTCAGGGCGCGCTTTGCCGTCACAAAATTGTGCTACGAATCCGCACGAGCACGTACCGTTGAATGCGCATCCGGTGTCGTGCACATATCCCACCACATTTTCAATCGTGTGTGTCTTCCCGTCCCCTCCATTACCGGACGGCGATGTGTACGTAACGGTTCCGATACAGTAGTAACGTCCTCGCATCGAATTTGCAGATGCGAGCGTTACGTATTTTGATTTTCCGGTTCGCACATCATCGAGCGTTCGGATCGAATTATTGCCTTCGAGATTGTTCGAGGCGGCGGTCATCGGACCCTGCATTCTCCCTTTCGCGCCGGGACCGTAGAAGGTCCAGTTGATGGTATTGGCGGCGTATGCACTCCCGAATGAGAAGAAAATGATGAGAACCACCGTGTAGAGAACTATCCGCGGCATTGCGAATATTGTACCTCTCTACATCTCCTCGGGGAGGAGTACGTGTGGACTACAGGAGCACCACCACGCGGTTATTCGCACATTCGAGCACTCCGCTTTCTATCGCGATCTTTTGTACACCTCCTTCCTGGTCCTTCAAAGAAATGGAGCCTTTGTTGAGTGTAGTAACGATCGGTTCGTGATGCGGGAGAATTGTCATCTCTCCTGCAGTACCGGGAACCACGACTGACTGCGCACGGCTGTCATACAGTGTTTGCCCCACCGATGCGATGACGAGATGGAAGGAATTCTGTGCCATATCCGTATTTATTTCTGTGCGTGTTCTGCCGCGGTAACGTCGTCGACGCTGCCCTTCATGTAAAACATCTGTTCACCTGCGGCGTCATGTTTACCGTCGAGAATTTCCGCAAAGGAGCGCACCGTGTCGGCGAGTGTCACGAACTTGCCTTTGGCACCGGTGAAGGCCTCCGCCACGTGGAACGGCTGCGACAGGAACTTTTCTATCTTTCGAGCGCGATACACAAGTTTCTTGTCTTCTTCGGAGAGTTCTTCAATACCGAGAATGGCTATGATGTCTTGGAGGTCCTTGTAGCGCTGCAGTACTCGACGTGTTTCGTTGGCTACGCGGTAGTGCTCTTCGCCGACGATGTCCGGAGTGAGCGCGGTTGAGCTCGACTGGAGCGGGCTTACTGCCGGGTAAATGCCAAGGGATGCGAGACCGCGATCAAGCACGATGGTGGAATCGAGGTGGGCGAATGTAGTTGCAGGAGCAGGGTCGGTCACGTCGTCTGCCGGCACGTAAATTGCCTGTACCGATGTGATGGAGCCGTCATTGGTGGAAGTGATTCGTTCCTGCAGCTGTCCCATTTCTTCCGCGAGTGTCGGCTGGTATCCCACGGCTGAGGGCACACGACCGAGCAGCGAAGATACTTCCGAGCCTGCCTGCACGAAGCGGAATACATTGTCCATGAAAAATAGTACGTCTTTGCCGCCTTCGTCGCGGAATGCTTCGGCCATCGTAAGGCCGGAGAGCGCAACACGCGCGCGAGCACCCGGCACTTCGTTCATTTGACCGAATACGAGCGCCGTCTTGTCGAGCACTCCTGAGTCTTTCATTTCGTGGTAGAGGTCGTTGCCTTCGCGCACGCGCTCGCCCACTCCTGCAAACACCGAGTAGCCGCCGTGATTGCTTGCAACATTGTGAATAAGTTCCTGAATGATGACTGTTTTGCCAACGCCCGCACCGCCGAAGAGCCCTACCTTACCGCCCTTGATGAACGGAGCGAGTAGGTCGATGGACTTGATGCCTGTTTCAAATACTTCTGCCTTTGTAGATTGATGAACGAATGACGGTGCGTGGCGATGAATTCCGAGTCTCGGGGCATCTTTCGGAGCAGGCTCCTTGCCATCGATCGGGTCTCCGACCACATTGAACATGCGGCCCAGTGCCGCTTCACCTACGGGGACGGAAATTGCTGCACCGGTGTCGGTTACCTCGACGCCTCGCTCCAGGCCGGCAGTGTCGTGCATCGCGATGCAGCGCACACGGTTCAACCCGAGGTGCTGTGCCACTTCGAGGGTCAATCGCGCACCCTTGCGGTGTACTTCGAGGGCGTTCTGAATAGCCGGAAGATGGTCCTCGAAGCGTACGTCGACGACCGGACCGATGATCTGTGTGATGGTTCCTTTGCTCATATTTCTGTTATTTACTTGTGCTTATTTGTTGAAGTTCAGAGGATTATAGCCGTTTTTTGCGAAATTTCTAGTCGCACCGAAGAGATTCTCCGGGAGCTTCTCAAATGAGAACCAGGTCCAATTCCCTATCTCCCCGGGAGCATCTTTCGCGGTACCCGACACCCAATTGGCCACAAAATGCATCGTTATCCAGTGTCTTTCGCCCTCCTTGTCGACATCGTTCATTACTGCCATTAATTTCGGAGTATCAATCGTCAACTTGGTCTCCTCGGCGACTTCGCGCATGGCGCCGGCCGTGGGGCCCTCGTAGAGTTCGATTCCTCCGCCCGGTACACACCAGGTACCGACTTCATCTCCGCGTTCCCGTTTACCGAGTAAGACCTTGCCGTCTTTTACGATCCATATCGCGGTCCCGACGCGGGGGTATTTCTGCGGTTCACTCATATAAATTCTGAAAGCAGTATCTCTTTTGCTTTTTTAAGTGCGCGGCCTCGGTGACTCACACTGTCTGTTTCCGCGTCTGTTAGAACACCGAAAGCCCTGCCCAAGTCGTTGGAAATAAAGAGTTGGTCAAACCCGAATCCCCTCTCTCCGATAGCTTCTGTAGCGAGCACTCCTTCAGTGACTCCGTGTGCAAATCGTACTTTGTCACTCAATGGATCGTAGATGGCTATCACATCCTTGTATCTGCATGTACGCCGCTCTGTCGGTATGTCTTTCATCATTTCCAGCAGTTGGGCGACCCTCTCTTCACGAGTACCCGGAAAGTAGTGTGCGGTTTGCACTCCCATCGCATCTGGGAAAGCATCAAGCTCCAGTCCGGAGTCATCGGCAATGGAAAGCATATTCGTATGCTTTCCGTAGATGAACGCCTTTATCAGTGCGTTTGATTCATACGTTGTACCCGGCTCAGCCACCTTCAAATCCGCAGCTATTTCGACATCATTCAGTGTTTTAAAGACGAACGGAGTGCCCTTCAAACCCTCGAGGAGTCCCGGTATTTTTCCCTTGTTGGCAGTGGCTAGAAGTAGTTCTCGCATGACTATTCTACGTTCATGTCGCTGTATAGAACGTCATTCTGTATATTTTGAAGAGCCTGAGCTACATGCGGTATCATCGGCTGCGGCAGATCACGCAAGGGAAACCAGCCTGAGTCGTCACATTTATCCGGCTCCATATTCTTCGGCTCTCCTGTCCACGCTTCCGCTTTGAAAAAAACCTGGATATATTCCATCCCGTCGTTATTGTGTAGGATGTGTTTTCCGCTCAGTGCGTCCGGTCGGATATCTACTCCTGCTTCCTCTTTCCCTTCACGAATCACCGCATGTATTGCGGACTCACCACCGTCTACGTGCCCAGATGGGAGGTCGTAATGGCCATCTCTATAGCCGGTATTGAAACGACGCTGCAACCAGATCTTTCCGTCCTTCTCTAAAATAAGAAATACTGCTACGGGCATCTTGAAGCGCTCGGCCATCATATTTAGCGCATCGCCTCCATGCCGGAGGTTATCTCAGAAACTTCACGGGTGATCGCAGCCTGTCGGACCTTGTTAAAGGTGCGCGTAAGGTTGTGTGCCATTTCTTTCGCTTTATCTGTAGCACTTTTCATGGAAACCATGCGCGCCGAGTGCTCCGATGCTTTGCTTTCGAGTAATCCGTGATACACGGCGATGTTCAAAAGCTTCGGGAGCAACACCGCAAGTACCGCATCTGAATCCGGTTCTATCTCGTAGGAAGCCGGTGCCTGCGACACTTCGCCGGAAGGTGCGTATTTACCGCGCGCCGGTCGAATGCCTTTTACGGTCTCCCGCATCAGGTCTGCGGTTATCGGTACGATCTGTCGTACCGTCGGCTCCTGTTCAAATGTGGATACAAAGTTCTGGTACGCAATGATAGCGGTTCCTATTTCCCCTGACTGGTGCCAGGAAAGCAGTAGGTCGGTGACGGTTCGCATTTCTGCCTCCGTCACATCGTCGCGCTTGTTGAGCTCGCGCAGTCGCACATCGAATCCGCGGGCATGAAAGTGGTCTCCGCCGCGACGTCCGATACACGCCATAACTATCTCTTCCTTAGAAAGTCCGCGTTTTGCTATTTCTGTTTCCACTTTGCGGATGACGGCGCTGTTCAGTGAGCCGGCCAACCCTTTATCGGAGGTTACGACGATAAATGCGGTCTTCCCGGCGCGCTCGCTCATCAAAGTGTGTCGCGACATATCTGCCGTGCTCGAAATTCGTTCAAGTACCGTGAGTGCTGCTGCGGCATACGAGCGGCCCGAAATTGCGCGCTCCTGAGCCTTGCGCATCTTTACCGCAGAAACCGCCTCCATGGCGTGCGTTACTGTTCCCGTTTTCTTATACGAGATTATCTTCTGTTTAATTGTCTTTAGGTTCGCCATAGGTAGGTTTTAGGTTGTAGGTTTTAGGTTGTAGTGATTCGCATTTTTTTCGCTCGCACTATTCCCTATCACCTATTCCCTATACCCTGAGTGTGAAGAGTTCCGGATGAGCGAGTTTGAACTCCTCGCCTGCTTTGAGAATCGCCTCCTTTGATTCGTCGGAGAGCACCGCGCTCGTTTTGATGGTCTCCAGCACGTGGGAATATTGGCCGTCCATGAATTCCATGAACAATCGCTCCACTTCGACAACCTTATTGACCGGCGTCTGATGCAGGAAGCCTTTGTTGGCAATGAATATCATCGCTACCTGCTTTTCGAGCGGGATGGGGTGACCGTTCTTTTGTTTGAGTACTTCCACCATGCGCTGGCCGGATGCGATACGGTCCGCCGTCGCCTTATCAAGGTCTGACGCGAATTGCATGAATGCCTCCAGTTCGCGGAACTGTGCGAGTTCAAGCTTCAAACCGCCCGCAACCGATTTCATCGACTTCGCTTGCGCCGCAGAGCCCACGCGGGAGACCGAAATGCCCACGTCAATCGCCGGTCGGATGCCCTTGTTGAAGAGCTCCGCCGTAACGAACATCTGACCGTCGGTGATGGAAATCACGTTCGTCGGAATGTAGCCTGACACGTCCCCTTCCTGCGTTTCTACGATAGGAAGCGCAGTAATGGAGCCGCCGCCTTTTTCATCAGAGAGGCGTGCTGCGCGCTCAAGCAATCGGGAGTGCAAGTAGAACACATCGCCCGGGTATGCCTCGCGGCCCGGCGGGCGTCGAAGCAAGAGTGAGAGCTCACGGTACGCGACCGCCTGCTTAGAGAGATCGTCGTAGATGATGAGCACGTCCTTTCCCTTGTCCATGAAGTATTCACCGATGGACACACCGCTGAACGGTGCCAGGTATTGGAGTGCAGCCGGCGCTGAGGCAGGAGCATCAACGATGATGGTGTACTCAAGCGCACCGGTCTCGCGCAACTGCTGCACGATTCGAGCTGTTTTTGACTCTTTTTGACCGATCGCGACGTAAATACAAATGGGTCGTTTGTCTTCCGGTTCGTTCTTTTGGTTGATGATAGCGTCGATTGCAACGGTCGTTTTACCGGTACCCCGGTCACCGATTATGAGTTCACGTTGTCCGCGACCGATCGGGATCATGGCATCGATTGCCTTGATACCGGTCTGAAGCGGTACGGAGACCGACTTTCGGTCGATAACACCCGAGGCTTCGCGCTCAACAGGCATCATGGTGGTGTTGGTGAACGGTCCTTTTCCGTCTATGGGCTCGCCAAGCACGTTCACGACCCGCCCGAGCATGCTCTCGCCTGCCGGGATGGAGAGTACTTTGCCGGTCGACTTTACCGTCATGCCCTCTTTTACGCGCGAGGTATCGCCGAGAATGGTCGCCTTCACTCCATCCTCTTCAAGATTCAGTATGAGCCCCCAGAGTACCGAGCTTTCCTCCACCGCATCTGCGAGCTTCTTTCCCTTCTCTTCGTCGAAGATGATGATCTCCGACATCACCGACTTTGAAAGACCGTCTATAGCGACAACGCCGTCGCCCACGGAAACCACACGACCCACATGCTCCGAGTGTGACTTCGGCGAGATGTGTTCGATCTCCTTGATGATCTTCTGTACCGTTGATGAATCCATAGTAATGATGACTATCTGTTATACGCGCGTGACGCTGTTGTACATTTCGAGTAACTGTTTTTTGTAGGAAACGTCCACGAGCCTCTCGTTTCCCTCGAGGCGCCAGCCGCCGATCAATGAATCGTCGACTTGCGTCTTGAGGTTATCGAAATCGATCCCCAGATCCTCGTGATACGCTTTTAATTCCTTCTTCGCATGTGCCAAATCTTCCTCCCGCGCGATGCTCAGCGTGTAGTCCGACTTTCTTGCTTCGCGCTCCGCGATACGAAAAAACGCATGCGCAACGCGCGGCATAAGTATTGCGCGACCTTCGTTCTCCAGTCGGTCATAGATCGCATGCACTGCATCCTTGGCGTCCATCCCGTTTGAGACGAGTTGCCATAGTGCCTGTGCGTACAGCTTTTCCATACCCGTTTACTTCGCGAGCTCGCGGCGTAAGATCTTTTCCGCGGCCAAAACCGCAGCACGTGTAATTTCCTTTTCGCTCTCCATGAGCGCCAATCGCTTTGCCTCCTCGGCGCGCGCTGTAGCATCCGCTATGACAGCATGCGCCTTGTGTTCCGCTTCCTTTACCATCTCAAGTCCCTTCTCATCGGCGCGAGCTCGCGCAGAGGCCACGAGTGCTTCCGCTTCGCGCGCGGCGCTTCCAATGATCCCCTCACCCTGTTCTTTGGAATGCGCGAGCACACGATCCGCTTCTTGAGCGGAACGCACCCCCTCGGCAACCAACTCCCGACGCTTTGCGATCATGTTCATGACCGGAGTATAGAGAAAATAGGTCAAGCCTCCGAGCAGCACGGCAAAATTCACCGCCTGAATGATCAGGAGGCGCAGATCCAATCCGAATGCTGATACGAGACCTTCCATACAGGGTGAGGATTACACGAACTTAATAATGAATGCGACCACGAGTGCCAGGATGCCGAGCGCTTCGGAGAACACGATCGGAAGGATCATGTTTGAAACGATCTTGCCTGCCGCATCCGGATTGCGTCCGATTGCTTCCATTGCACCTGCGCCGATGAGACCCACACCAATGCCAGGCCCGAGCACGCCGAAGCCTGCTGCGATCGCCATACCGACGAGTCGTGCTGATTCCATGTCCATAGGATTCGTTTGTTTATTGCTACTAATTTATTCGGCCTTACTTTATCACAAAGCCGCACCGAAGCCATTCCAGATCCTAATGATCAGCATGGCTCCCGTGCGGTTCCGCGATCGCCATTTTGACGAAGAACAGCGTGAGCAACGCAAACACGGCTCCCTGTACGATACCGACGAACATTTCGAATGCCATGACCGGCGCAGGCAAGAAGTACGGTACAAAGAACGACACCACCGCTATCAGTACTTCGCCTGCAAAAATATTGCCAAAGAGTCGGAACGAGAAGGAAATGAATCGCGAAAGCTCCGAAACCAGCTCGATAAGCCCGACGATAAAGTTGATGGGTGAAGAAAAGTTGATGAATTTGCCCGCGTACTTGAACAATCCGAGCGCAAAGATACCGGCGAACTCAATGACAAACATGACAATGAACGTGAGCGCAAGAGTTACATTCAGGTCGGTGTTCATACTGCGAAGCAAGGGGGCGGTCTCTCCATCATGTAACACGGTGATAGAGCCGATGCCCGGTGTGAACTCAATAAGATTCGCAAGCGCGATAAAAAGAAAGAGAGTAAGCAAAAGCGGAAAAATGCGGCGCGCCCACACTTTGTCTTCTAGAGTTGTCTCAATGAATTCCTGAATATAGCTGAACAGCAGCTCAATGAATGTCTGAAATTTACCCGGGATGAGGCTCAAATTTGCTCGCACATACAAAGCGATTCCAAAAAGCAGCACCATCACGACCCAGCTCATGAGCAGTGTATTGGTAAGAGGAATGCCGAAGAACGAGCCGATCTGCTCAGCGGAGAGCGCCACGTGAATGCCGCTCTGATGAGCCGCCTCAGCGGCGTGCTCCGCTCCTACTGGCAGGCCGCTCATCTGAGCGGCCTCGGCAGCATGTTCTGTCATGACTGATTCGGGCATGTTGGCGCGATAATAACACGCTTTCCAGCCAAAAAACACCCCTTTCGGGATGCTTTTTGTGGAATGTAGAGCCTGTGTTAGTTGGTCGTCTTAGGAGGCAAGAGTACGTTATCAATGACTATAACTACGCCATTTGAACCTTCGTACTGCGTGATCACAATAGCACTGTTCACGAGCGGGAGTTTATCAGCACCGTAGCTGAAGTTCAGCACATCGCGCGAGAGAGATTCGATCTGACCGGCTGTCATTTGGTCTGGATCAACCGCACGACCGGATACAACGTGATATTGCACAAGTCGCTTTTTCTCCGCCGCTGTCATGCTCGAGATGGTTCCCGGCGGCAACTGTGCAAAGGCACCGTTGGTCGGGACAAATACCGTGTACTTCGATGTTGACTTCGGATTAATTGTTGCAGCTACACCCGTTGACCGAAAATATCCGTTGAACGTAGAGCCGTTCGAAAGTCCGCGCACAATGGTTGCAACATCCTGGTTTTTCTTGCTTGTTTCCTTTTTTACTGTTATCGAGCCTTTTGCACCGGTTTCAGTACTCGAGCTCGTTTCGGTAGCGGCGGGTGTGGAGCTACTCAGCTGCGAAAGCATCCCGAGTGGGCGATTAGCGGCAAGCCACCACAGACCGAGTGCTGCGATGACGATAAGAGAGACTACACCTGTCCAAATACCCTTATTTTGGTTCATAAAATTGGCAATGGTTCATTAGACGCGTAATGTCCGACATACGATGCCGGACGTGTATAAAGACGTCTTAATTGTAGCGCTCTTTCATGAATCGCACTATCACGTCCCTAAGCGGTTTTTCCTGCTCGGTAAAGCTATGGTCGGACCCTGCAATGATAGCGACCTCCCCGGAATAGGTATGAGCTGTGAACCAATCAGCCATAGATTTCGCCGAGCGGTCGGCGTACTCATCCTTCTCAGCAAGCACCGTCAGTATCGGCACCTTCACCTTTTTTAAGGTCTTCGGAACTTTCTTCGGAGATGCGTAACAGAAGATCTCTTCCGCACTATTCGGCGTATAGAGACTGATGAAGCGCTGTGCATCACATGTAAATTCTCCGGAAAGTTCTGCCGGCAGCATTTCGTGCGGCATCCCTGCTTTCACGAGCTTTCGTGCAGCGGCAAGAGCTTTTTTGTACTTACCTCCCTTATCGTCTATCGCAAGGTACGACGCATAGTCGCTGATGGGAGCGAGCAGTACGATTCCACTCAGATTTCTGATATTGCCGCGTGATGCAAAATATATGGACTTCTGGCAACCGGTCGAATGGCCGGCGAGGTAGATCACCTTCACTCCTTGAGCACGCACATACGAAAGCGCTCCATCAATATCGTCGACGCAATCGGTGAACACTTCGTGGGCGCTGCCACCAAGTATCCATTTCTGTTTCTTGGAGTTCGGTCTGTTCTTCGTAACATAGTTCATGAGTCCGTGACCGCGGTTATTGAACGTGAGGACCGCGGTCGTCTTGTCCACGAGTTCAAGTACCCGTCGCATGGAAAATGCGCTCGACATGAGTCCGTGCACAAGCACGACAACACGTTCAGGCTTTTTTGGGCCGAACCAAAGTCCATTTAAATTGACCCCTTTCGGGGTCACGATGTGTATGACGTTGGCTTCACGCATACGGTATGTATATCACTTATTTGCTTACTTTCGCGAGCGCGAGGTCCGCGTCAGCTGCAATGTTGCGGGTCTCGAGCGCGAGCTTCAACTCTTCCTGAGTTTTCGGCATTTTTTTCGTATCAATACGACCGATTATTTTGATGGTCACATTCTTGCACATACCGAGTGCCTTGGCGGGGTTTCGTTTCTTTGTACCCACCTTCACCAGCTCATTGTGGTCCAAGAGAATATCGATGGTGTTGGTGATGCGCGGGTTCATGGCGTCGGAGATAACGCGCAGGCCTATCTGGTCGTGCACGTATTCACGACCGCAATTTACGTCCCGAGGAGAGGTGGTGGCAACAGGCACGACTTCGATAACAGTTCCATACGGCAACTCGTCGGCAAGATCTTTCGATCGAGCCGCAACGATGTCCGGATTGGTGTATGCACCGATCGAGGTTCGATCCGGAGTAGAGTCCGTCTGAGCGGCGAGCGCGTTATAAGCGGTCATCTTTACGTTCAGAGTCGGATATGTGGGCAGTTCCGGCGTCTCCTCTACAGAGTCGTTTTCCAGGGCAAATGCTACCGGGATAAAACTGTGCAAAAGAAAAGCGCCCGTAACGGCCGCTGTACCAAATGTTGTCATGCGCTGCCGAGTCACCCCAGCCAGAAGATAGTAGCATTTTCGCAATGCCGAGTCAATAGATAAATATGGCTCTATAGAGCCACATTTATGCCATTTTATTTGACTTCACGCGAAATTACTTGTGAAATTCACCTAATTTTCAACTCCAATGTGCCCCAAAAGTCGCATGGTCAGTGCTTTTGGCAGGCCCTCGAGGCTCTCCACCTCTCCTTCTATCTTCAGAACGTAAGGCTGCAGGAGCGGTTCGTAGAGCGTAATTGCTCCGGCGTAGTTAAAAACTGCGCCCTCGGAGATCAGAGCCTCCACAACGTGCTCCGGTATCGGAGCCAGGTGAACAGCCGCAATATCCACACCTTCGATCCTTTTCCCGGTCGCCGTATCGGTAACCACAACCGCACCGACCGTGCCACATGGGTGGTTTTCGTACAGTTTGTAGAACGCCCGGACCTCATCTGCGTCAACCGGCTTTTCGAGCACTTTGCCGTCGCAAATGCCGACGGTGTCTGCTGTAATGAGAATACTCGGCTCCAATATCTGAGGCAAAAGTACATCGGCCTTTCTGTGCGCGAGGGTACGGACCAATTCGGCCGGATCCTCGTGACGAACAGACTTTTCGTCGAAGTCAGGTCGCATGACCTCGAACTCATACCCCATCTCCGAAAGGATCTTTCGGCGATGTTTAGATTGCGAACCCAAGATAAGGTTCATGGTTTATGTACCGTGCTGCCAGCTGTTGAGGTATTCCTCCTGTTTCGGTGTGAGTGTGTCGGTATACATTTCCATTGCAGCAAGCTTCAATGTTGCGACTCGCTGCTCCATTGCATCGGGTACCTCGTACACACCGGGAGCAAGCGGCGTAGGCTGTGTTGCCATCCATGCGCTTGCGAGCGCCTGCGTGGCAAAGCTCATATCCATAACTGATGCCGGGTGGCCTTCCGCCGCGGCAAGATTCACCAGTCGCCCTTCCGCAAGAACGTAGATGCGCTTACCAGCCACCATATATTCCTGAACATTATTGCGAACACGCTTTGGTTCCGCTCCGGCGAGCGCACGAAGTTCAACAAGGTTAATTTCCACATCGAAGTGGCCTGAGTTACAAACCATTGCACCGTCTTTCATTACCTTGAAATGCTCTTCGCGTATGACGTCGATATTTCCGGTAACGGTGCAGAACAAATCGCCGATAGTAGCTGCACGCGCCATCGGCATCACGTAATATCCGTCCATGCCTGCTTCGAGCGCCTTCACCGGATCGATCTCGGTGACGATCACATTCGCACCCATTCCTTTGGCGCGTGACGCGAGCCCCTTGCCGCACCAGCCATATCCGGCTACTACAACTGTTTTACCCGCGAGAAGTATGTCGGTGGCCCGGATAATGCCGTCTAGTGTCGACTGGCCCGTTCCGTAACGATTGTCGAACATGTTCTTCGTTTTCGCGTCATTCACTGCAACGATGGGCATCTTGAGCGCACCGTCTTTATGCATCGCACGCAGTCGTATCACGCCGGTCGTGGTTTCCTCGGTCCCGCCGAGCATGGAAGGTAGTAGGTCTGCATGTTTTTGGTGGAGCTGCGTTACAAGATCGGCCCCGTCGTCCATCGTGAGTACAGGCTTTGCTGCAATAAGCGACTCAATATGAGAAAAGAATGTCTCGGTACTCTCCCCCTTTATCGCGAATGTTTCGATGCCAAAGTCCTGAACGAGCGATGCCGCGACGTCGTCCTGCGTTGAGAGCGGATTTGATGCAGCAAGCATTACATCGGCTCCCCCTGCTTTCAGTGTGCGTACGAGGTTCGCGGTCTCTGCCGTTACGTGCAATACCGCAGCCATCCCCTTTCCTTTGAACGGCTGTTCTTTTTCAAATTGTTCGCGCACCGCCTTCAGAACCGGCATATCACGCTCGGCCCATTCAATGCGCTGTTTTCCCTGCGTTGCTAAATTTTTATCTTTGATGTCTGCCATATGAAAGCGAAGTATACCCTATCGGTGTATGTGTGTTCTAAAAAACTTGACAAATTCAATATATTGTGTATATTTCTGACAACATAACTTCATTTCAGCCGCGGTCTCAGGACCGTACGAGCCCCAAGTCCTCGGCTGAATTGAAAAGCCCGAGGGCTTTTCGACTCAGCAGGGTCGAAAGGCCCTCGTTCGCTGACACACAACATAAAGGAATGGTCGAAATGGCAAGGATCTCTGGCGGGTATGGTGATTATGGACATGTAGCCGACGTCTACGATAAGGGACGCTTATATTTTCCGAGTTGGATCTTTGGGCGATTGTGGCGACGTAAAGTAGGTAAACCGACACGTGAGATCGACATACTCGATGTCGGTTGTGGAACCGGGGTCAGCACGCGTCAATTAAAGATCTGGGGATGGATAAAGGTCAAAGGTAACGATATCGATCCGCTTATGATCGCGCGTGCTCGACAGCTTCCTCACCGAGATAGTGCAGACCTTGATACATCGATCGAATATATCGTCTCACCGGTCGAAAAACTTAGACTTCCCAACGAAAGCTTCGACATGATAACGACCTTTGGAGGACTTCCATGGTTCGCAGACGTGACCGGCGCGATGGAAAATATTCGTCGAATGCTGCGACCGGGCGGTGTGTTCATGGCGGCAGACGAACAGTTTCTTTCTCCGCGTGCGGAATATCGGCTCGTAAAGAAAAAGTGGTTCGACCAGCTACCTTTTCATCGGTCAGTATTTCCGTCAAATGATGACCACGTGATTCATCCGACCACGCTGTTCAAAAAAACCGGTTTCAAGTACATCCGGCATTACGAAAAAGTAGATCATGTGCGACCGCATATCGAAGAAGCTCTCAAC
>CAYQQI010000001.1:0-50189 GCA_964419595.1 uncultured Candidatus Saccharibacteria bacterium | reverse complement strand
CCGTAATACGTATCCGTGTCCGGGCGGTGGTAGTGCTCGAGAATATTGCCGCTCTCGAGCTCCGTCGTAAATTCCTCCTTCGTAAGGAAGTAGTAGTTCACACCGTTCTCCTCTCCCGGTCGCGGTGCACGAGTGGTGGCATTGGTAAGAAATACGGTATTGGGGCACCGTGCAAGTACGCCGCGAATAACGGAATCCTTACCGCTGCCTGCCGGACCTGCAACTGCTACGACTTGTTTCATGTTTGCGCGAACATTACCACAAAAAACAGCATCATTGCGAGCTTAGAGCCGCACGGAATGGCCCAGATGCGAGGCACGGAGAAAGTCCCGTCTCGAGTCGTACTGAACGTACGTCGAGAGCGGGACTGAGGCTCCGTAACGAAGCAGGTGGGCTATGCCCGTGCGCGCTTAGTATTCCCTGATGGAGGTTTGAGCGTCGATCTTTTTTACCAGATCGAGTACGACAGAGACTGCGATCAAGAGTGCGGTACCGCCGATGGTAACTGCAGTGATACCGGTGATGCCCTGCAAAATGATGGGCATAACGGCGAGTGCACCCAGGAAGAGCGCTCCAACGAGGGTGATGCGCGTGATGATGTTGCCGAGGTAATCAGCGGTTGTGCCGCCCGGTCGAACGCCCGGAATGAACGCACCGTTCTTCTGAAGGTTCTTCGCGATCTGGTGCGGCTCGAATGTAATGGCTGTGTAGAAGTACGTGAACATGACCACAAAGAGGAAGTACAAGCTGCCGTATATCCACTGATTCGCCAGACCGTTCACCACAGCCTGTGCGGCGTTCGCTATCCAGGTGATCGGAACGCGTGCGAGGAACGTAGCGATCATTTGCGGGAACAAGAGGAACGAGAGTGCGAAGATTATCGGAATAACGCCTGCCTGGTTCACACGCAGCGGCAAGTACGTTGATACGCCGCCGAGCACCTTCATACCGCGTACGCGGCGTGCGTAGGTAACGGGAATCGGTCGTTCTGCCTCGGTGATGTACACGACCCCTGCCATGATAGCGATACCTGCCGCGATGAAGCCGAGGTATGCAGGCAACTGCGTCGCATCGAAGGCAAAGAGCGTTTGGGCGAGGCTCGCCGGAATACCCGAAACGATACCTGCAAAGATGATCAAGGATACTCCGTTGCCCACGCCGAATTCAGAGATGAGTTCGCCGATCCACATGAGGAGGATGGAGCCTGCTGCGATAACGGTAACGTTCGTGATGAGACTAATGAGCGTGAGGGTGGGCACAATGCCGTTCTGCTGCAAGAGCAAGAGAAATGCGAATGCCTGGATGAATGCGAGCGGTACCGAAAGGTAGCGTGAGTACTGCGAGAATCGCTGGCGACCTGCATCCCCTTCTTCCTGATACATCTCTTTCAGGCGCGGTACCAAAATGGTCATCAGTTGCATCACGATGGATGCGGTGATGTACGGTCCGACACCGAGCATGACGATGGAGAGGTTTGAGAATCCGCCGCCGGAGAAAATGTTCAAGAGTCCGAAGAACTGGTTATTCGCGAGGAAGGCCTCGAGCTGAATTGCATCGATGCCCGGTGTAGGAATTGCCGCAAGGATGCGGAATACAACGAGAGCGCCCAAGACGAAAAGGATGCGGCTGCGCAACCCCTCGTCTTCGAACACAAGCTTTACTTTTCGAAGGAAGGATTCAAACATACGAATGTATTATTTAAGCGAAACACTACCGCCGGCTTTTTCCACCGCCGCACGCGCGGAACCGGTAACGCGAACGCCCTTGAATGTGTACTTTTTTGACGTTTCCCCTGCAACGATCGTGATGGGCTGGCTCTTACGTGCAAGATTCATGTCCAAAATCATCTGGCGTGTTACATCACCTGCAGCGAAGTGCTTGTCAATCTTTGTGAGCGAGATCGCGCGAGCGCCCTCACCCGGGATAACGGTGCGGCCTCGGTTCTTGCCGTAGCCGCGGCGCTTCGGGAGCTTCTTGATGATGTCGCGCATTTCCGGGCGCACCTTGTGGCCCGCTCGTGCGGTCTGTCCCTTGCCTCCTCGGCCTGACTGCTTGCCGCGGGTAGAACCCTGGCCGCGCCCTACTCGGCGATACGGTCGTTTTCCTGAACGTGTAAGTGTATTGAGCGTAGACATACTATTTCATTGAGACGGATGCGAGTGCCTGGAGCGCTGCGCGTGCATTGTTGATGGGATTCTTTGAGCGTGAGAGCAACTTTGCAGTCACATCTGATACGCCGGCCATTTCGAGGACGGAGCGCACCGATGAACCGGCAACGAGCCCGCGGCCCGGTGAAGGGCGAATTTCCACGACCGATGCGCAGAACTTTGCTTCGACGTTGTGCTTGATAGAGCGGTTCTTGGTGAGGTTCAGTGTGATCATGCGGCGCTTTGCCGAACGTGTGGCCTTTTCGATTGCGAGCTGTGTGTCTGCGGCCTTACCCACTCCCACACCGACGCGACCCTTTTTGTCGCCGATAACGATAGCAACGGAGAAATTGAAACGACGACCGCCTGCCATCACACGGGCAACACGGCGGATACCGATCATCTTCTGAGCGAATTCGGAGCGCTCGCGTTCCGGGCGGTTACCGCCACGGCGCGGACCGCGCTGGCCTGCACCCCCGCGACGATCGCGGTTGTCGCGTCCGCCTCCACGTGCAGGGCGCTCTGCTGCAGCCGGAGCTGCCACCTCTGGTGCGTCGGTATTCTGTTGTGTTTCGTCAGCCATCATAATGTTTTACTTGTAGTGAACGTAGTTGAACTAAAATTCTAATCCTGCACCTCGTGCGGCATCTGCAAAAGCTTTAATGGTCCCGACATACTGGAATCCGCCGCGGTCGAACACGACTTGCTTGATGCCCTTGGCAGTCGCAGCTTTCGCGATTGTTGCTGCAGCCTGTTCAGCGCGCTCGCGCGGGGTCTTGCCCTTTTCGTCTGCGGAGGATACTGCTGCGAGGGTAACTCCCTTCTCGTCGTTGATGATTTGTGCGGTGAGACGAGTGTTGGACTTGTAGATGGAAAGACGCGGACGTGATTCCGTTCCTGAAACACCTGCGCGTACGCGTCGGTGTCGTCGTTCTCGCTGTTCTCGTTTTGTGAGTGCCATACAAATGTTTATCCGGCTACTTTCTTACCTGCCTTCTGGCGTACGACTTCGCCTTCGTATCGAATACCCTTGCCCTTGTACGGCTCCGGCTTCTTGATTGAGCGCACGGTTGCAGCGAACTCGCCGACAACTTCCTTGTCCGGACCGGATACCGAGATGATGTTCTTTTCTACCGCAACGGTGAGACCCTGCGGGATGGCCTTGATTACGGGATGTGAGAAACCGAGCGCCATCTTGAGATTGGTTCCCTGCATTTCTGCGCGGTAACCGATGCCTTCGATCTGGAGCTTCTTTACGAACGGCGTGTTGACCCCGGCGATCATGTTGCGCACGTGTGCAGCGTAGGTTCCCCAGAGCGCCTTTGCGAGGCGTGAGTTATTGGCGGGATTGACCGTTACGTTCTGGCCATCGATTGCGATAGTAACGCCCGGGTGCACCATCTTCTTGAGCGTGCCGCCCTTGCCTTTCACGATCAACTCCTGAGATACCACCGATACTTCGGTGCCTGCGGGAATGATTATTTCTTTTTTGCCTACTCGTGACATATAGCGATATTTACCAAATTTCAAAGAGGGCTTCGCCGCCGATGTTTTCTTTGCGTGCCTCCTTATCAGTCTTGATGCCCTGCGGAGTGGAGAGGATGAGTGCACCATGTCCGTACTTCACACGATTGATCTCGCCTGCGCGCTTGTACATGCGGCGGCCCGGCTTTGAGATGCGCTTTACGCCCTGGATAACGTGCACGCCTTCGGAATCGTATTTGAGAGTTACGTCGAGGGTCTTCTTGACCTTCTTTCCCTTCTTTTCAATCGCAGTTACGTATCCGGCATCTTTCAGCTTCTCGGCGATGGCCGCCTTGAAGGTGGAGTACGGAAGCGAAACGACCGCGTGCTTAACAGCACCGGCGTTCGTAAGGCGTGTGATGAAATCTGCGACAGGATCGGTGACCATATTACCAAGATGACTTCTTAACTCCGGGGATGTTTCCTTCGAGGGCCTCTTCACGGAAGCAGATACGGCAGAGGTTGAAATCACGCATAAAGCCGCGCGGGCGGCCGCACTTGAAGCATCGGCGTACCGTGCGCGAAGAGAACTTCGGGACGCGGTTTGCCTTTACGATCATCGATTTCTTTGCCATGTAGTTTTTTAGCCCCTTGTTGGGGTGCTCCGGAAGGATAGCTTGGGAGGCCTGCACCCCGCCTTACGGCCTGGGTTATGGACACTCCGCGGCGTAGGTCCTAGATTCTTGCGATATCCCTCAAAAGTGAGGAATCAGGCCAAAAAACGGACCTCCTGCGAGGCCTGAGAAATATATCCCAAGCTCTTGGGTAAGTCAAACCAGAGGCTACAAGTCCAGGTGCATGTAGTGCTGGTCTACCTGCTCGCCCCTATGAGAGGTGCCTTTCGGAAGTACACCGAATTCTACGAACCCGAGCTTACTGTAAAGGGAGCGCGCAAGATCGTTGGGGCCTTTCACCGTGAGCACAATCTTCGCGATTCCGGGCAACTTTTTTGCTTCCCCGATCGCCGTCTCTATAAGCAGTCGGCCGAATCCGTGCCCTCGCGAAGAGGCATCTACCCCGAGACCAAGTGTCGCAATATGCTTTTCTGTCTTTTCTCCGAGCTCAACATTACAAATACCGTGAACTTCCTCATCGATAGTAAGGATCACCGCGACGCCTTTTTGAGCACTGATGTTTCCAACAAGTTTTGAAATGAATTTATGTTCTTCTTCAAGCGTGACCTCTTCCCCCTGCATACGAACGAACGTCTGCTCTTGCGAAAGACGGTTGATGTAGCGACAGGCACTTTCCGCGTCTTCGATACGAGGATGACGGATCGAGTACTCGCGTCCATCCTTCGTAGTACCTTCATGGAAGACCCTCATATTTATCCGAGCTTCTGGAGATACATGGAGAACGTGCGGCGTTTCCAGGCGCGCTCTTCGCCTATCTTGCCGCGGTTGATGTGCTTGTGGGATTTCACCACCTTATGAATTGCAAAGTACGGGTCAAAGAATTCCTTTGCCTCTTCTTCTCTCCACACATGCTCGTGCACGCCTATCTTCGGGTGAATGTAACCTCCCGGCTCGTCGGACGGATGCTCTTTGAGCAGCCGCTTTGAATGTAGGTCTTCATCCGCGAGGAATGATTTGAAGAACAGCCATCCGCCGGGCTTCAACACCCGCACAATTTCCGCGCGAAGCGCTTCGCGTTCTGCCTGGTGCAAAAAGTGAGAGCTCATCATATCGAGCGCGAGCGTTACCGAGTTGTCGGCTTCGGGGAGCGGCTCGGTCATGGAGCGCACCTCAAAATCAATGGGAAGGTCTTCTTTGTTCACCCGCGCTTCCGCTATCGCCACTTCCGAGATGTCGTAGCCTGTACCGTGCATGCCGAAGTTGTTGGACATGTAAATGATGTTGCGGCCGTTTCCCGTGCCGATGTCGATTATTTTTGCGACGGGGTTCAGGTATTTGCGGCCGTGCTCGCGCTCCATCCATCGCACGAACTTCTCCAGGTCCTCCGAGACATTCATAGAAAGCGCGAGGTGTTCGCTCGTCTGGTACTCCTTGTTCCAGAATTCCTTGTGCTTGCCGGTCCCCTGCTTGATGAGGGTCTTCTGGCCCGCCCGTATTTTTCGTACTTTTCGGCTCATATCCTGTATTCGCCCCACAATACCCTAGCCGGACTTGGTATGCACACGTCCTTAGACCCCTATTCCTAGGCGATAGCGTATATTTAGGGATATGAGAAACATCGAAGAAAAAGGTCGGAAAAGACGGAGGAAAGAAAATATTCAGAACGCTCTCCTTTCGATTGTTACCGTTGCCGGAGCACTCGCTGTGACCGCAATTGCACCCAATATATTTCAAGCGCTTCCTCACGTTATGGGGAAGGACCGCTACAAATTAGCATTCAAAACTAAGACGGCGGTCGATAGGCTGATTGTGAAAGGATACATGCGGCGTATTCGTAAAGGTGGTTCAGTTTTCTTAGAACTAACCGGAGCGGGTCGTCAACATTTGCTTATTGAAGAAGCCCGAGCAAACTCACCCGCATCAAAACAAAGAAAACGATGGGACGGGCGATATCGCTTGGTGATGTTCGATATTCCCGAGAAACGCAAAAGCACACGTGATCGCCTACGCATGCTTATGGGCGAGTTTGGATTCATGCGTTTGCAAAACAGCGTATGGATATCGCCGTATGACTGTGAGGAGCTCATTGCTTTGGTAAAAGCTGAACTTCGAATCGGATCGGCAATTCTCTACGCCCTTGTGGATCAAATCGAGGGAGAACACAAAATTAAAAATTATTTCAGTCTTTAGGGCTGTATTCGAGCTCTGATATGGTCCCTATCGATACGCGATAGCGTGTGTATAGGGATATGATTGCACACGAAGACAGACGAAGAACAGGGGGGGGGTAATAGTCTGTACGCTTACGTTCAGAGTGGCGCATAAATCATACGTTTGCTACGGTTCGCACGGAACCCTCACGGAGATGCGACATGGAAATCCCAGGCCCCAAAGGACCGCCGGCCATAGTTAATCTGATCGTGATCAACGCACTTGCACACGGCCTCGCGCAGGCTCGCAAGGAAGGGCTCATCACCGACGAACAATTCCTGCGTCTGTACCTCAGCGGTATGCGCCGGGAAGACTCGCAGCGGCTCCTCAGTCTGCTGGAGTAACAGCGTTTATCGCTCCTCAACGAAAAAAGCCCGGGTCGACGACCCGGGCTTTTTGTTTTGGTTGTTATTTCTGGAGCGGGACTCCGAGGTGGCGAAGAAATGCTTCTGCCTCCTTCTTGTTCTTGGCGGTCGTGGTGATGGTGACGGCGAGACCGAACACATCCTTTGCATCTTCGTCCGAAGTTTCCGGGAAAACCGTGTGTTCCTTGAATCCGATGGTGATGTTGCCCATCTCGTCGATTGCGGAAACCTTGATGCCGCGGAAGTCTTTCACGCGCGGGAGCACGATGTTCACGAGCTTGTCGAAGAACGAGACCATGCGCTGTCCTCGCATCGTGACCTGGTAGCCCGAGAGGTCGCCGACACGGGTCTTGAAGTTCGCGATGGACTTCTTGGTGTTGCGCTTCGCAGGAGCCTGGCCGGTGATCCGGGTCAAGCGGTCCACGATAACTTCGAGCTTCTTTTTGTCTTTCACGGAGCCCACTCCGCAAGAAACAACGAGCTTAGTCAGCGTCGGTGTCTGCATGATGTTCTTGTAGCCGAACTCAGCCTTGAGGGCTGCGTGCGTATTTTTCTGAATTGTGTGTGCGTCCATATGCGTATTACTTGATTGTCTGACCGCTCTTTACGGCGATGCGGCTGCGAACTCCCTTCTCGTCTCGCTTGATAGTGATGCGCGACGGCTTACCGGTTTTGCTGTCCACTATCATTACGTTCGATGCGTGGATGGGCATCGGCTTGTCGATGATCTGTCCGCGGCGAGCCTGCTGTGTGGGCTTGCGATGACGCTTGCCCATGTTGACCCCGTCGATGATGACCTTGTCGAGCTTGGTGAATACCTGCGAGATAGCGCCTGTTGCGCCCTTTGCCTTGCCGGCGATGACTATTACTTTGTCTCCTTTTTTGAGTTTCATACAATTACAAAATTTACAGAATCTCCGGTGCGAGCGAACCGATCTTCTGGTAGCCGCGCTCAATAACTTCGCGAGGAATCGGACCGAACACACGGTTCGCCTTTGGCTCCTTCTTCTCCTTTTCTACGAGCACAACAGCGTTCTCGTCGAATCGGATGTAGGAACCGTCCTTGCGGCGGAATGCCTTCTTCTGGCGTACCACAACGGCGCGGTGCACATCCTTCTTCTTCACGGCCTTGCGGGGCTGCGCGGTCTGGATAGAGAGTACTACTTCGTCCCCGATCTCGGCATAGCGCTTCTTGGAGCCTCCGAGAATTTTGAATACGCGTCCGATCTGACCGCCGGAGTTATCTGCTATTTTTACGAGTGAACGGTCCTGCAACATATAAATTTATACGACGATGAATCGCTTACGCTTAGAGATAGGGCGGGTCTCCTTGATGGTCACTTTTGTGCCGATCTCAAGGGTATTCCCGGGATTGTGAACGAGGAACTTCTTGGAAAGACGCATGTACTTCTTGTACTTCGGGTGTTTTTCGTAGCGCTCAACAAGCACCGTAACGGTGTCCTTCATGGCCGACTTTACGACGGTTCCCTCGAATGTTTTGCCTGTTGTTACTTTAGTTTCCATACCTGTTTATTTGTTTGTCTCGGCCACCTTACGCGAATTCATCTCTGTGAGCAAACGAGCGATCTCTTTGCGGAGTGTGCGACCCTCGCGCACATTGCGTGTGCGGGTACCTGCCTCACCGAATCGGAACGTGCGAAGCGCCTCGCGCTTCGTCGCGATCTCTTTCTGCAAGTCTTCTAGTGTCCAAGTTTTCATTTCAGCCATATATCAATATTTATGCTCGTGCAACGATGCGTACCTTTACCGGGAGTTTCGTACCTGCCTTGCGAAGCGCCTCACGTGCCATTGCCTCCGGTGCGCCGTCGATCTCGAACAATACGCGGCCCGGTCGTACGTCAAACACGTATCCCGCCAAGTCACCCTTACCGGAACCCATGCGTACTTCCGCCGGCTTCTTCGTGAACGGTCGGTCGGGGAAAATGCGCACCCAGATCTTTGCCGACTTTCCTGCAGCTTTAGAAAGCGCACGGCGAGCCGCTTCGATCTGATTCGAGGTAACGCGGTGCTGGCTCATGGCCTTGAGGCCAAACGAACCGAACGCCACGGTAATGCCGCGGGTATCCGGTGCAACACGACGATCGCCTCGGCGGCGGCCATTCTGCCACTTTCGGTGTTTTACTTTTTTAGGTGCCAACATAATGATTTACTTATCCTGCTTACTGGTCTTTTTTGTCGAAGATCTCTCCGCGGTAGATCCATACCTTCACGCCGATAACACCGTACGGGAGGTAGGCCTTTTCCTTCGCAAAGTCGATGTCTGCGCGCAGTGTCTGCAATGGTACGCGTCCGCGCTTAATTTCCTCTGAACGGCTCATTTCTGCTCCGCCCAAGCGGCCCGAGATGCCGATGCGCACACCCTGCACGTCGCGGTTCGCCATTACCTTCTCTACCGTCTGCTTGAGCACACGACGGAACGTCTGGCGCTTCTCTAAGCCTTCGGCGACCATGTAGGCCACAACCGGTGCCTGCGATTCAGGTGAGCGAACTTCTTCGATGTCGAGGCGCACGAGGCCCTTTCCTTTCGGAGCGCCCTTCACGGTGCCGACAACTTTTTCGATCTCTTTCACGAGCTTCTGACTTCCCTCTCCGCCGCGACCGATAACGAGGCCCGGGCGTGACGTTTTCACCAAGATTCGGATGGTGTTCTGTGCACGTTCAATTTCTACCGAGGTGACATACATACCGCGCAGGCGCTTGGTGAGAAAGCGTCGAACGGTCGCGTCGATCATCACGTTGGTGCGATATTCCGCCGGAGTCTTTGCAAACCAGCGCGACTTCCAGTCACGAATGATGCCGAGGCGATGTGCGTATGGATGTACTGTGTGTGTCATAAAAATTATTCAGCTTTCTTTACGGCTTTCTTCGCTGTCTTTTTTGCTACAGCCTTCTTACCTTTAGGCGCAGCCGTATCCTTCGAAGCCTTGGCGGATGCGGACTTTGCCGGTACTGCAGGTGCCGTATTCTTTGAGCCCAGCTCCAAGGTGACGATAGAGAAAGTCTTTGCATAACGTGCTGCGCGTCCGCGGGCCTTCGGCATAAAACGGCGCATTACCTGGCCCTTGTTCACCGCGATGGCCTTAACAAACAGGCTCTCCACGTCCTGCCCGTTGTTTTGTACCGCATTCGATACTGCAGAGTTTAAAAGCTTCAACATTGCCGGTGAAGACTTTTTCGGGAGGTAGGTCAGCGCCTGACGAGCAGCGCCCACAGACTTACCGCGGATGAGATCCGCTACGAGGCGCACCTTGCGCGGTGACTGATTGTAGTTCTTGAGCAGCGCCTTCATATACAAATATTATTTCTTTGCTGCGGTTGTTGCCGCCTTAGCGGCTTGCGCAGTTGCAATTTCCTGCTGCTTCGCCGCCATTTCTGCTTCCTTCTGCATCTTACCGCCGTGTCGTACGAAGCGGGTTGTGGGAGCGAATTCACCGAGCTTGTGGCCCACCATGTCTTCGGACACGAAAACCTCGTCGAAGTTCTTTCCGGTGTGAACCGCAAAGGTGTAGCCTACGAATTCAGGGGCGATGGAGCTTGCGCGTGCCCATGTCTTAATAGAGCCGGCATTCGGCTTGCGAGCTGACACCTTTTTGAGGAGCTTCTCGTCGACATACGGACCTTTTTTGGCGCTTCGCATATATGTTTTATTGAGTCAATTGAAAACCCGCGTCTTGCGGGAGTCCGTGCAATTTAAACGAAGTGGGTCCGAATGTCAACTGTTTTCGCCAAAAATCGGAGGTCGTGTTGCGGATGTTTTTATTTGTGGTCTTATAGGGGCTGAACAAGAGCCTCGGAGGACGGTAATCATGCCCGCCAATTGGAAAGATCTCTGCCGCGACGTTGATGTTGCGAGCACCGCACTCGCCGATGCAACGAAGTCGGTGGGTAAGTTACTCGGAAAGCCGCCCCGGAATCGCAATGCCCTGGGAGCACGTCCGGAATATCTGCGCCACAGGAGCAAGATCACGTCTCTGTCGGAACCGAGACACGGTGACGACGAGACGAGCTAAGGAGGCATCGCATGCGCAAGCGCGGAGAATACGTTGAACCACCAAAGCTCGGCCCTGCAGCAGAGCGCGTCATGGAAGCGGCCGATGAGCTGATTCATGCGGCACAGGGCGGCCGTTTGCCGCCGCCCCGAGAGCGCTCCCTATCGGAGTTGATGCGAGAGGCCGCCGAAGACGAAACGTTTTGAAACGACGGCGCTGCTATCAAACTATGCGGACACTCGAAACGAAAAAGCCCCGGGCAATTCCCGGGGCTTTTTGTTTTGATGTTACTTTCGCTTTCCAACTTTACGTCGCGTAACAACAAAGACATTGCTGTACTTCTTCGGTCGGCGGGTCTTTTGGCCCTTGCCGGACGGCTTGCCCCACATCGTGCGCTGACGTCGGTGACCGCGACCCTGCTTGCCTTCTCCGCCTCCGTGCGGATGATCCACCGGGTTCATGACCGTTCCGCGGACCGTCGGGCGAATGCCCATCCAGCGCGAGCGTCCTGCTTTACCGATGACGACGAGGCGATGTTCGTCGTTCGATACTTCGCCCACGCATGCCCATGCAGTGGAGATAATGCGGCGCACTTCGGTCGAAGGCATTTTGAGGTGCGTGTAGCCGGCATCCTGCGCCACCACTTCCGCGTAATTTCCTGCAGAGCGTGCGATGGCCGCTTTCATACCCGGCTGAATTGATACGTTGTAGACGAACGTACCCACCGGCATGTTGCCCAAGGGCAGGCGATTCCCGGTCTTCATCGGTGCAGTTTCAGAGACGATGAACACATCGCCTACCTTCATGGTCTTCGGGAGCACCACGTAGCGCTTCTCGCCGTCGCGATATACCGCAAGACCGATGAATGCTGAGCGGTTCGGATCGTATTCGATGGTTTTGATTGTCGCTTCGATGTTCTGCTTATCAAATACAAAGTCCACATTGCGATACTTGCGCTTGTGACCACCGCCATGATGGCGTGTGGTGATACGACCGAACGAGTTGCGGCCGCCGGTCGAGCGCTTACCCTTCAAGAGCGATTTCGTCGGCTTGTGGCCGGAAAGGAGCTTCTTGTACTCGATGCGCGTCATGCCGCGCGTTCCTGGTGTGACCGGTTTTAGGTGTTTCATATAACTAGAATGTGATGCTGTCGCTCTGCTTGAGGTACACGTAGGCCTTCTTGCCGCCGCCCTTCATGCCGGTTTTTCCCGTGCGTGCGTGGCGAACGGATTTCATCGGGATAGAGACGATTCGGATCATGCGCGGTGTAACCTTGTAGAGCTGGAAGACTGCGCGGATAACATCGCGTTTCGTGGCGCGCTCCGCGATGTCGAAGGTGTATACCTTTGTATCCCGGTGCATCGTTGCCTTCTCAGTGATACGAGCATGCCGGAGCACGTGCGCGAGGTCTCGCTGACCGGTCGAAATCGAAGCTGAGTCGGACTTTGTAGCCGATGCCTCAGTTTTTTTAGTATTCTTTTTTGTTCCGAAGAGTGCCATACGCGATTATTATTTGTCTGATTTGGTTTCCTTCTTAGAAACAGTGAGGCGTTTTGCGATAGAAGCGACCGACGTTTCAGGGTTCTCAATTACGATGTACTTGTACTTGAGCACATTTACCGGATTGAGATTCGTTACATTCTCGAACGAGACCGAACCGATGTTCCGGAAGCTCTTCGATGCGGCAACCGACTTCTCGGGTGAGGCAATGAGTGCAAGATTCTGCTTTTTGGTGCCCGAGAGCTTTTCAAATCCCTTCACAGAAGAGAGTGCGACGAGTGCCTTCTTTGCATCCGAAGTTTTCGGAGCCGAGAAGCCGAATGAGTCCACGAACAAAAGTTCACCGTTTCGCAATTTCTCTGAGAGTGCAACAAAGAGTGCCTTTGCGCGCATTTTCTTCGGTATCTCGCGACCGAATACCTTTTCGTTGCGAGGACCGTGGGTTACACCGCCGCCTTTCCAGATCGGAGAGCGCGATGAGCCGTGACGAGCGCGGCCTGTTCCCTTTTGCTGCCATGGCTTTTTACCGCCGCCGCGTACTTCGCCGCGGGTCTTTGTGTGTGCCACGTTCGTGCGTGCATTTGCCTGCATCGAAACAACCACCTGGTGCATGAGTGCGGCGTTCCATGGGAGGTCGAATACGTTCTCCGGGAGCTCAACGGTTCCCGCTTTCTTCCCTTTGATGTCGAAAATGTCTGTTTTCATATAGAAATATTTACTTTGAACGTATTTCGACAAGTGTGCCCGGTCGTCCGGGAACCGCACCTGAAATGAGGATCTGATTGTTTGCTACGTCTACCTGCAATACGCGCAGATTCGTTACGGTAACGCGATCGCCGCCCATGCGTCCGGCCATGCGCATACCCTTTACCACTCGTCCGCCTGCACGACCGCCTCCGCCGATAGAGCCCGGTGCTCGTTCTTTGTTCTTCTGTCCGTGTGAGCGAGGACCGCCGGAGAATCCGTGTCGCTTCACCACTCCCTGGAAACCCTTACCTTTGGAAATGGCAGAAACCTCCACAATATCACCGGGAGTAAAGATGGAGAGGTCGATAGTATCGCCGCGCTTCATTTCTCCTGCTTCCTGTCGGTTCTCACGAATAAAACGAGCCTGCGGGAGATCCTTCAAGTGGCCCACGACCGCCTTTCCGAGGTTCTTTGCTGCACGGGTGCCCATGCCGAGCTGCACGGCATCGTAGCCGTCTTTCTCCTTACCCTTTACCTGGGTGACGGTCATCGGACCTGCATTTACCACCGTTGCAGCAGAAACAACACCCTTCTCGTCGAAGACCTGTGTCATTTTGCCCTTGGTTCCGAGCATGAATTTACCAGCCATAGTTTTCAAAAAAATTGACCCGCCATAGCGGGCCCCACTCGGTGCCTGCCATTGGTCCATATGCGGACTTGGGTTGAGGCAGTATACAGAAGCAAAAGCAAAAGGCAAATTGCAAAGGTCACACGCCCGGATCAGTGGTCAGGAGTGCGTATGGATAGCCTCGACGGTCGGGTCGATACCGTGTTTGTGGTGCCGATGTAGCATCATGCTGATGAACAATATAAGGAGGGCCGAGGTTATACCGAGCCCGAGCGGAATGGTGTAGTCGTTACCGCCGAAACCGAAGATTTCATTGATGGAGCAGAAAAAGCCGCACTCCCCGGAGGTACCCGTATCGGCCACAGCCGGTCGCCAGGTTATGTCGGACTCGGTCACTCCCTGCTGTGCTGCGGCCTGGGCAAGTGAGGCGACCATCGCATCCACCTGCGGTGTGGGGATAGAAGCTGAGCGCGGGTCTTTCAATATCTCCGCGCGTATCGCCTCTGTGAGTCCGACCGACTGAGCGCCAACGGTGAACGGGAGTACCACGAGGGCTACTACTGCCGCGAACTTAATTGAAGTGATCATATGTTAGTCTTGCTGGCCCGACGGTTCGTACCATGTCGGTATCACGTTGACGCTGCGCGTCTCTGTTATCGTAGCAGGTGTTCCGCCGACTCGTGAGCGGCAGAAGAGTGTGTATTCGGTGCGGCTTGTGATTGCACTCGTTTCCACTCCGGCGGCTCCCGAGCCCAATCCGTTCCATACCCCGCCCGACTGACCGTCGCCGTTCGTTCCGCGCACCGTGCAATCGCGTACGTTTGATACATTCCAGTACACCCACGTTTTGTCGCCGGAGCGCACGAGCGACGGGCGCACTTCCAAGTGACCGCTCGCGTTGAAGCCCTTTGTTGTCGGGAATCCGACGAAGTGCGGGTTGAGATCCGGCGGTACACAGGTGTTGCCGACTTGGGTGTAACCCGAAGGACACGGCGGACAGTTGCCGTCCGACGGATCCGGGGATGAGCCATCCCAGCACGAGTTCGGCGGATACGACTCGACATACGAGAGCGTTACCGGAGGATATGCGCCTGTACCGGGAGGAGGCGGAACACAGATCGAGCCGCTCTGAACCTGAGGTGCCGGACAAACGCACGAGGGGTAGAGCGAAATGTTGAGTCCGTTCGGACATACGATCGGCGGATCAACGCACGTGATCCCTACCTGGATCTTTCCGGCCGGACACATACATGTCGGGTACACCGTAATATCCATACCGTTGGGACACTGGTTTGCCGGCGACGGACAGGAAAATGCAATGCCCGTACCCGGTCCGTTGCCGTTTGCATTCACGCCGTGCATCCAGATACCGTACGGCTTGTCCGGTGTGACCGTGAATGTCCACGAGGATACTGCAAGTGGTGCAGTACAGATATCCCCGGGTCTCGTATCGTTCATGCGACCGTCGCAAAAGAGTGGAAGCCACGGATTATCTTGTCTATCGACACGAAAGAGATAGCTGGTCGCATTCGGCGTCGGATTGTAATTTATCGTCGCACTTGTTCCAGCCGCATTACACGTGATACGCAAGCCGGTGGGAGCCGGCGGAACTGCACATTCAGATGCACTGTGGGGATTCGACGGACACGATGCGGGCACGATCATGAACCCCTGCGCCGTCGTATCCGAGAATTTTGCTTCGCTTGAATTGATGGTGGCGGGATTCATCGAAAATGCGCCGATGAGCGCCAGTACTCCGATTGCCACCAACATGTTGTCGCGCTGCGCGCGAAACACGCGAAGCTGTTTGAGGAGCTGAAGCACATGCCCTGCATTCCTGCGGATGGTCTTCATATAGTCGCTTCAGTATAGCCTACTGTTTTGCCTGCTTGTCCCTTTCAAGCGATATCATGTGGAAATTGGAGTCGATGGAATCGCGAAAGGTTTTGATGCCGGTTTGCGCGATACGCGGGTCATTGCCGGGATAGTACGTAGACCACGCTTCTTCCGTGATAGCGGTTGCGTATTCCTTGGCGCGCGACACCGCATCGAGTGCCTCTTCATAGCGTCCGAGCTCCGCGAGCGCGCTTGCACGGGTATTCAAGAGCCACGGATTCTCGGGAAAATACATCAAGCCTCTACTTGTAATGTCAAGCGTATCTTCGTATCGACCCGCCATCGAGAGCACCCACGCATAGTCGGTGAACCCTGCCCAGTTCGGTGGGGCCGAATCCACGTACACGCGATACGACTCTGCGGCGCTATCGAACTCTTCGAGGTAGCCCAGAATGAGTCCGCGTATATAGTAGGAGGACGGACTCGGAGATGGGTTGTCCCGTATTTCTTGATTGATCAATTCGAGCGCGAGATAGAGCTTATTTTCCAGAAATGCGACTCGGGCGAGTTGGTGTTTGACGAGCGGCATGTCCGGGTTCAGTTTGAGTGCCTCGGAAAAATAATAGTGCGCAACACGAATGTTGTACGCACGCGGGTACCTCCCATCGAAATGACGCTCGCCGTATGAATATGCCCGCTCTGCTTCCGGATACATCGAGAATATAGCCCGCTCTCCTAATTGAACGAGATGCGGCCATGCAACATACCCCAGGCACAGTACGCCGACCGCCAGTACTGATGCGGAAAAGACGAAGCGTCGTGTAGATCGGACATGCATACGGTTACTCGGACAAGAGAAGCTCCGTCGCGCTCGAAAGCTGCGCGTACGAATTTCCCTTTACCCGTATCATCTCATTACCGCGACCTACAAATATAGTCGGGGTTATGGCTACATCTGCTCGAAGTGCCTCGGAAATATCGTGCAGCACACGCTCCATCCGATCCGGTCGCTCCAGGCAGCGCTCGAACGCACTTTTCGGGAGACCCAGTTCATCGGCGATCTCCGGTAAGCGTGCCGGCTCGAGCGCGTCGTTGGACTTTGTTTCTCTGAATATCTGCTCAACGTAGAGCCAGAAATACTTTTCGCCATATCTCGCCGCACATTCGGTCGCAGCCGCTTCAAGTGGCGCGCGCAGATGCGACGCGAGCGGAAAGTGGCGGTATGCGATCACGTACGTCGATGTCCCGAATTCAGACAGGAGGCGCGGAATGGTGGAGAGATGCAGCGCTTTGCAATGCGGACACTCCATATCGGTGTACACGATCAACTGCACCGGTGCCGTGCGTTCGCCTTGTATATGATCCCCGGGAACGATCGGCGGCACCGGCCCTCCTGCAACAGTTTCCGTGCCGGTTCCGCGCACGTACATCGCTGCGAACACCAGTATCGCAATCGTGAACAGAAACAAACCGGTTCGCACCGCATTTCGGGGCCAACGCCGCCTCGTGCCTTCCTTCATGCTAGAAGTCGCTCTCTATCCAACCGAGGTTTATGAGTGCAACTTTGAACTGAGGGTCTATTTTGGCGAGCGCCGCGAGATCCGCTTTTGCTCCGTAGACACTCTTTCGTTCACCCTCAAAATATTTCATGATCGGGGAATACGCTCGCTTGTCCATCGTCGTATAAATTGCGCTCAAGAGATCATGGATCTCCGTCGCTCGCTCGGCACCGTATCGCTTGGAGAGGAAAAAGGCGTAGTGCAAACGCGGGAACGCTGATTCGGCGTCGCCGCTTTCGTAGTCGGTGATCGCGATGGTCTTTTGGAAGGCAGCTTCTGCCGCTTCATCGGTACCAAGCTTCATCCTGGCCAATTGCCCGCGCACGATGGCAACGCGCAGGAGTGCGTACGAACGGTAGTATCGCTCTTGCGCCATTTTATCGAGTCGCGCGATATCACGCTCCGCGCTCGCCAGTCGCCTTTCAACCTCGAGTTTCGCGCTCTCATACGAAGTTTGCTCTTCGGGCGTGAGCGGTCGAACAGTCGAAGCGTTAAACAGCTTCATCATGTCGTTTGCATATAAATACGCAATAAAGCTCTCGGAAGCAGCGAGCGGATAGATCGACGAGGCATATTCAAAGACGTGGCGATATGACACCGCGCCGCTCTCCGCCTGCATTGCGTCGTACGGTGGTGTACTGAACACTTCTTTTGTGATCTCCGGGGAACCGTAATTGTAGTACATGAGACCCAGTTCCTGTATCGCGTAGGCACGTGTAAATGCGGGATACTGAGTGTTCGCCGCGATCATTTTGAGCTGTTGAATGGCCTCGACATACCTACCTTGCTGCTCAACGGTCAGAGCGATCCGAAATTCAACCATACTCTTCTCGGCCGAAGAATCAGCGTCGAGGAGTGCCGCTTTGTATGCAGCCTCGGTTTTGGCCTGATCTTCGGGGGTCTTCGCGGAGAAATGAAGTGTATTTGCCTCGGCAAATTTCTCACTTTTTATCGAGAGCGTGGAGAAGGGATCCTGCAGAGGTCGGGGTAGGGATATGTAGTACCACACGCCAAAAAATGCTGCCGCAAGTATGATCACTACCCCGATGATGTATTTCGACATATGAGAATCACGCGCAGCCGTCGCTGCTACCGCCGCCGCCGCTGTCACATCCTCCTGAACAACCTGAATCTGAGCCGGCGCAACCGGCGCAACCGGCGTCGCCGGTGCAGCCCGTGTCAACAACCGGCGCATCGGCGTTTGCGCACTGAATGCCGAATCCCGTAAAACCTCCATCGGAGGACAGATTGCTCGCAGAGCGCGAGGTACCGAAAAACATGGTGAGAAGTGTAGCGAGTGCGGCGAGTCCGAGGAACGATGCGACGCGAATTGTTCGAAACAGCAGTTGCTCCATAGTTACATGAAGTGTAGCACTCGCGTCTATTTTGCGGGCGCCGGCACTGTGGGTAACCCCGCCGTGAGCCACGCCTCAATGCCTCCTTCGATACGCGCAATGTTGAAAAAACCGAAATGTTCGAGGTAGCCGTACCCGACGCCCGAGGCCCGTCCCCCGCTACAGATGAGCACTATCTCCTTACCGTGTTTCGGAAGCGTGTGGCGGAGATCGAAGAGTGTATGCACGGGTGCACTCACGGAACCTTCGGCATGCTGTTTGTTGTACGCTTCTGCGGGCCTGACATCAAGAAAGATGTAGCGATCAGGATCCGCCTTAAGGGCTGCCTGGAACTCCACGGCATCGATGTCGTTGATCGTGGGCTCAATGAGTGCGACATGCTTAAGCGGCGTCAGGTAGATAGCAAGTGCGGTCACGAGCACAGCTGCGAGCACGATACCTACGGTGCGATTCATCACATGTATATCGTACCATCCGCACCGCAGAGCACATTGCGACCACGTCGTATACTGTGTATCCATGGAAACGTCATCACGTATGCAGTTCTTAAAGTCGGTATTGCAAGAGCGCGTATTCGTCACTTCGAAGGAGGCCGCGTTCTACTCCGGTGAGGGTGAGCGGCAATCGTGGATGTTCGACTTTCGACGAGTACTGTTACAAAGCGATGTGCTCGACGCACTCTCAATCGAGATGTACGCACGCGTGGCACCGTACGGAAAGGTTCAAGTGGGCGGATTGGAAACCGCGTCGCTTCCCCTGATCGCGGGCGTGGTGTTGAAAGCGCACGATGCAGGCACGAACATGAACGGTTTTTTCATGCGTAAATCCCGGGATAAGGACGGAATGCAAAACATGATCGAAGGAGTCGTTACTGATGAGCCGGTCGTACTACTGGACGATCTCGTGAATTCCGGTAAGGGCATGCTCCGTCAGATCGCGGCACTTGAAGAGCGCGGCATGGAGGTGCGTGCTATTTGTGTAGTGCTTCGTCTCAGAGACGATTCTTTCTACGAACTGTTCCGGGAAAAAGGGATCGAGGTTCACTCGCTTTTCTCGATAGAAGATTTTCCCGATGCACATCCCCCCATCCCCGTTTCCAAACCCGTGGGAGAACTGTCAGTCTTCGAGAGCACCTGGAAATTCGCAAGTCCCGACCCGAACTATTTTTATGTGATCCCGAAATCTGCTCCTGTATTGGATGACACGAAGCTCTACTTCGGGTCGGACAGCGGCATGTTTTGGGCACTCGATCAGGAAAGCGGCGAAGTCGTATGGAAATACCTCATACAATTCGGTGACGGGCACAAGCGCATCTTCTCGTCCCCTGCGCTCTCAAAGAAACTCGGACTCGTGTATTTCGGTGCGTACGACGGCAATTTGTACGCGCTGAAGACGCGTGACGGTTCCCGTGCCTGGGTAAGTATGGAGGCCGACTGGGTCGGCTCATCACCGGCAGTATCGGAAAAGTTCGGCCTCGTGTACGTGGGCCTGGAATTCGGTCTGTGGAATAAACGGGGAGGATTGCTCGCGGTGAACGCCGAGACCGGGAAAAAAGTATGGCAGCAAACCATGAACGGCTTGGTGCATTCCTCACCTTCTGTCTCGGAAAAACTCTCAGTTGTGGTGTGCGGGAGTAATAGCGGGACCGTGTACGGATTCGACGCAAAAACCGGATCCCAGCTCTGGGAATTCGCGACACAAGATGCGGTTCGTGCAGGTTTCTCATTCGACGAATCAGCCGGTACCGTTTGTTTTGGCTCGTTCGACAAACATCTCTATATATTGAATGCAAAGACCGGGGCGCTCGTACATGCGGTGGAGTTACCCGAAGCGGTGTATTCGAACCCGCTTGCACACGAGGGCACGGTATACGTGGCATCGCTCGATAAGAAGTTCTACGCCATCGGTGCGGCGACCGGCATAATTCGATGGAAATTCAGGACAATGGGAAGAATATTCGCATCCCCTGCAATAATCGGCTCGTCGGTCTATATCGGCAGCAATGACGGTCGTATGTATGAGCTTGACGCGAAAACCGGCGAAGAGAGAGGCTTTTTTCAGGCTGCGGAGCGCATCGTGAACGTGATCGCCTACAACCCCACGACGCATGCAATATTTTTGCCGACATTCGCCAATGAGATCTACCGTATTCAAAAGAAAAGATCCGCGTGATGCGGGTCGTATAAATAGATCAGGCGACGGATCGGGTGATCCGTCGCCTCGAGCGTAAGAGCAATGTTGTAGCCGTGACCGATGCCGATCAGCGCAGCGCCGGATTGGTCATCTTGCACCAATTGCGCTGGGCTTCCTGGCCGTGGGTGTTGTTGCACGCGACGCACGCGTTGAGCGATGGCTTGCAGGCGCACGAGTTGGTGTGGTTGCACACCATGCCGCCCGGACCCGAGATCTGCTTGACCTGGGCGGTAGCACTGATCGGCATCCCGAGCATTGCGATTGCGGCGCTCGCGAAAAAAAGTTTCCTCATGGCTGTTTCCTCCGGCAGGGCGGGGTTGCCCTCCACCGGTATTAAGCCCAAGACGGACGGTTCTGTCAAGTCTTACCCGATCAGCGTTGCGTAGACCACGGACTCGTTCACACCGTCGATATCCAGCAGTGTCTCAATAGCGCCGTCGCGTGTATTTCCCAGCGGACAGCACGAGAGGTTGAGGTGGGTTGCCGCCAAACATACATTCTGCCCGATATGTCCCGCCTCAAGCATGATGTATCGGTATCCTCGCTCGCCGTATTTACGTTTCGTTCGATCGAAGGTGGCACTCATCACGAGCAGACACGCGGCGTCGTCGATATTCTCGTGCGTTACGAGTGCCCGCTTCTCTTCCGGCGAAAATGTGCGGCTCCAGAGCAGCTCAAGACGATGATGATCAACGTTGTAATGGTACACGCCGGACGCGAGCGCATCGTTCCCGCGAAGTACGATCGGATAGAGTTCGATCGGATACCTCGAGCCCGCGGAGGGTTGCGCCCTGTGTGTGGCTACATCGTCTTGAAAAAAGAGACCGCATGAATACCTGAGCAACGTGCTCATTGCCTCTAGCGTCAACGGTTCGCTCGTGAACGCAAAGCGGGATCTGCGATCACGAATGAGCGCAAAGTGGTCCGCTTTCGGGTCGGTCTCGGGAAGAGAGATCTTCGGCAAACGCGTATATGTTTTCGTTTCTATCGTGCTCCATGATTCGGGCCACTCTTTGGGATCAAGCGGTATCCGAAGTTCACCCGCACCCGTGGCGTCCTTTGAGGAGATGTGGAAGAACTCGGAAAAATCCATGGAAGCTCAATGGTACTCTCCCCCTTTGCGGGCGCAAGCGAGCGATATTGCTATACTTTCACGCGTGGAACCGAATCGATATTGGAAGAATGCGGTGCATGCGCGCATGCCCTATCCCCATACTCGTCTGCAATCAAAGGGCGACGCGATGCACGAAATTGCTCAACCGTGCGGGCGATTTCGGTCGCTGTTCGACTCGCGTGACCGTCTGCGCGCGCGTATCGTCGAAACCATGCATCGATTCGATCGTTTTCGCGGCGCTGAAGCAGTGCTCACCACGGGGATGCCGCTGAATTGGCAGCTCCTCCTCGATGAGCTGCACCGTGCAAAGATAATCGATACCCCTTCATTTTCATTTCCGCTCGCACGCAACGACTTTCCCGGTACGTACTCGGCACGAGTACTGCCGTACGAGGACGAGTCACAAACCGACGGGCGCAAGGTGGAATATACCGGCTATGGCAGCTCGGCTTCATTTGAGGATGCAATGTCAAAGTCAGTCGGTGAGATACTCGAGCGTCATCTGCTCACGCTGTACCGCAAAGCAGCGCTTACGTACGGTACACCTCGTGACCTATCGACCATGCATTCACTGCTCGATATTTTCTCTCTCAACGGTTTCGCTCCGTGGCAGGAGGAATCGTTCCCAAAATTCAAACGGAGTATTGATTCCGAATTCGCGTGGGTGGAAGGGAGCGCATACGGGACGGGATCTCCGACTCTCCTACCGGCACAACTTGTCTATTGGTCGTACCGTAACGAACTCGACTCCCTTGAGCCGACACTGTATCAATCGACCACGAGCGGCGGTGCCGGTCATTTCACAAGAACGGAAGCGATACTTTCCGGCGTGCTCGAACTCGTGGAACGAGACGGTTTCTTTATGCACTGGCTCAATTCGGTTCCGCCCCATCGCATCCCGAACGAGTCGATCCGCGATAGCGAAACACGCGCCATGATCGATAGGTACGAGCGGCTCGGCCTCACCGTTCATTTTCTCGATATAACAACGAACGTGGAGATCCCGGCTGTCATGTGTGTTTTGATAGATGCGCGAGAAGGAGAGCCCGCACTCGCCGTCGGCGGCGGGTCAGGTTTCTCGGAAAAAGACGTGTACATCGGAGCCTTGAGCGAAGCAAATATCGCACTGTTGCGCCTGGTGAGCGCAGAGCCGTATATTCACGACCAGAGCGCTCCGCCCTTCTCTGACCGCTCGATCGGCCGAAACGAGCGCCTGTCGCTGTGGAAGGGTGCACGTATGTTGGATGCGTTTTCTTTTTTCATTCGGGGAACAAAACGATCATCTGCGTCGGTGTTCAAAAAAACAGAGCACATTCTCTCGCCAGAAGAACAACTCTCGTGGGTATGCACGCAGCTCCGAAGGCTCGGGGCCGGATACGAACTCTATACGTACGATGTGGAGCATCCGATCCTGATGCGGCTCGGGTATCACGTGGTGAGAACGATCGTCCCGCGACTTTTCCCGCTTTATCTCGTTGAGTCGTATGCAACACTACGCTCCGCACGACTCGATGAATTCAGAATGCTGCACCATAAAGCGGTTGATACACTGAATCCGCTCCCCCATCCGTTCCCCTAAGCGCCATGCCGTTTCGTCATCATATATTTACGTCAGTGATCGAGCGTCGCGTGCTCGAATGGTACCGACGTTTCTTTTCGATCGCTGAGATCGAGCAGAACGAAACGCTTAAGATCGTCTTCGGCGTCATTCTTTTCTCGTTCTTTCTCGGTTTTCAGCGATTCGCATTGTTTGCCATAACGTCGCCCCGTGCCGTCACGGAAAATGTTCACCTGTGCTGGCCGTATTTTCAGAGCTGCTGGAAATTCTATGTCCTCGGGACATTCCCCGATGCCTACAGCCAACAGATACTCTCGATGGGGATCTTTCTGTTGTGCCTCTTGGTTGCGGTGCTCATGTATAAAAAAGAGTGGGTGCTTGCGCATGTATTACTGCTCCTCTTATGGATATGCAAAGCGGCGACCGTATTTCTGTTCTCCATGCACTTCGCCGAAAATTACAGCTACTACGACCTGTACCTCGGTTCGGTGCTGCTTTTGTTCCCGCACAAGCTCGCTTTCCTTCGGATCACGTTCGTGTGGCTCTACTTCCTCGCAAGCAGCGTGAAGATCGATGCAGGTTGGATCATGGGAACATATTTTACCTCCCTCTCCGCGGGATTGCCGATATTCGGAAACAGCGTGGCGCCGATATTTACGGGCGTCGTGATATTCATGCAGATGATCGGTTCGTGGTTCCTCCTTTCTTCTGACAATCGACTCCGTCTCGGCGCACTCGTCTTTTTCGCGACATTTCACCTCTATTCGGGTATCTTTGTCGGCTTCCGTTTTCCTTCTATCGCACTCACCGCACTCGTCGTTCTGTTCGCTGTCGGATACCGGTACAGCGCGGTGCCGCTCGATCGCAAGTCTGTGGCGGGATGGACGTTTCTCGCTGTGCTCTTGATCCCGCAAAGTATCCCCCTGTTGATACCGGGCGATCATCGTATGACACTCGAGGGAAATATGTACGGTCTGTTCATGTTCGAAGCGAACCACCAGTGTGTGTCGAATACCCGGACCCATATGCGCGACGGCTCCGTGATAGCCGATACGATCGAGTCTCCTGCCGCACAAGAGCGGTGCGATCCGTACGAATTTTGGTACCATATTCACGAAGCGTGCATGCGGCATCCCGTGATCGAACGAGTCGAATGGACGTTTGACCATTCTATAGACGGCGGTCCGTTCTATCGTATCGTTGATACTGCAAACGCGTGCGTGCTCTCCTACGAACCGTTTTCGCACAATCGGTGGATAAAATTGCCTGCCGACGGTCCTGAGATCATCGGGTATCCGGTTCAAAATTATTTTGCGAATCCGTTCTCGTCCTGATATGAACACTCCGCTGCTCATTTTGAAAGACCTCCAAGGCAACGACCCTGTCTCTCTCACGCCGCTGCAACAGATGATCGCTCCGTACACGGAGCATATCCTCGGAGTACTGTGGCTGATGTGGTTCTCGACTCTCGCATACGTTTCGATCCGATACGTGGTCATACCGCTCACGAAAAAATTCGTATGATGCGCACATTTTCTCGAATTCGCTACTTAGCCCTTGCCTTCGGGGTTGCGCTTGCGTGCTTCTTCTCACTCGCCTGGCTTCCGGCGGCCTCCTTGATCAGCGCAGTTGCAAGCGAGCCCGGTATATCGCTCTCGCATCGACTTTCACTGATGGTGAAGTTACTGGTGACACTGCCGGGCGACATCGATGTGATGATGCTCTCGTATACGGCACTCTTGTCTCTGCTTGTCGGAATAAACTGTGCTCTTCTTATTTTCTATTTCAAAATGTTCCGCGCAGCACCCTCCGCACTCTCTATCGGCAGCGGGGTGCTTGCGGCATTTTCCGCCGCGCTCGGTTTCGGTTGCGCCGCCTGCGGAACGGTCTTTCTCTCCGCATTTCTGGCAACGCTCGGTGGGGCGGGGTTCATTGCGGCACTTCCCTTTCAAGGGGTGGAGTTCGCAGGCGCCGCGCTGGCACTCAGTGCGTTCTCTGTTGCCATACTTGCACGTGCGATAAACCGGCCGGTCGTGTGCCCCATCTGATGATTTCGACACTGGAGCAACGAACTACCGTACCGGTTCGGGTGTGCTGCCGCTTTCTCTGTGCGTGATACTATACCGGCATGATCATCGATGGCGTGTCGGCGACGAAGGTCTCCGACGGCGCTCGTGCCGCCGGACGAGCGCTGGCAGCCTTTTTCAGATTCATTGAACGCGAGTGGGGTGTATTGATCGTGCGGGACACCCGGGACATACCGGGTGCAGGTACGCTCAGCGACGCACTTCGACTCGCCTCTGTACTGATACGGCACGGTGTAATAAAAAATTTCGGTCGAATGAAACAATACGCCGATGAACCGTACACGTATTCATGGTACGCGATCTGCAATGACCCGACGAGCCACCAAGCGGGCGGCAGTTCGCTCGTAAGCGACGAGGATGCGCTCTTTGCGGCGCTCGCCGAATCGCTTGAGCGGTATATCTGGTTCACACAAACTGACTACTTTCTTGAACCGACGCTCTCATCGGTCGAGACCATGCAAAGCAGTGCCACCTGTATCGCACCCGAACAATTTGCCGGGTATGCGAACGATCAACGAGCCGGAAATGCGCATCGGGAATTTTCCTCCGGAACGGAGTTTCTGTGGATTCGCGCTACCTCACTCATTTCCGGTCGCTCTGTGTATGTACCGGCGCAAACCGTGAGCCCCGCATCACACTCGAAACGAGAGGGCACACATGAACCGACCATACGACCGCTCATAACCAACGGACTTGCAACGTGGCCGACAAAAACCGGTGCCCAGGTTGCGAGCATCCTCGAGTTGATAGAGCGGGAGGCGTACATGACGCTCTGGCTCAATCAGCTTACGGTACCCCGGCTATCACTTACATCGCTCCGCGCGTCGGATAGCTCCCTCGAGAAGAATATCGCCGCGTGTGAGCGATACGGTATCGGTGTACATGTACTTCGTATGCCCACCGATGCACCGACGCACGCGATAGCGGTCGTGCTTGAGGACATGTACGGAGCCTCGCCCCGCTTCACGATCGGATTGCGTGCACACTACTCCCTCGCAGTCGCGGTACAAAAAGCACTGACCGAGTCACTCCGTGCGCGTCGAAGTTCTCGTGAGTGGGCCGACTCCGGAGGGGTCTGGGACAGCGGAACCGCTGTGCTCGATATCGGCCACCGTGATCGACTGCATTACTGGGCGGATCCTGAGAATGCCGACAGACTCTCATTCCTCGTCGCAGGCGCTGAAGTGCCGGCGGAACGCGCAGAATGGGACGGGGACACTACGGAGACCCATCATGAGCGCTTGCTCACCTGGTGCAGAGAGCACACATTCGAATGCGTATCGGTTTCTCTCGGGAGCTCGAGCGCGAATCCCACTCAATTTCATACGGAAATGATCATCATGCCCGACATAATGCCTACGTATCTTACGGAGCGAACCCGGACATTCGGAAGTTCGAGGTGGAAAGATATCGCACGGCATGCGGGCTACACACCGCGCGAGACCCCGTTTGCGGACGAACCGCACCCATTCTCATGAGTACATTCCTTTCACATTTACATGCCGACCTGCGTAGGGCCCGATTCACATTGCGCGGCGCAACTCATCGAGCCGAAGATGTTCCGCGCGGTGGTTTCAAGTCATATCCGCGCATGCCGCGCATCGAACTGCCGGAACCTGCGGCGATAACAATAGGATTAAAGGAGGCACTGGAGCGGCGGCGTTCGGCAAGAAGCGACGACACCGGAACCCCGATATCGCTTGAAGAGATGGGTACGCTTCTGGGTCTTGCGCTCAGAAAACATGCGCACGGCGAACGACGTTACTATCCCTCAGGCGGTGGGCTGTACCCGATAGAAACGTATCTTATCTCCACTGCCCTCGAAACACAGTTACCTGCCGTCTACCATTACAATCCTGAAGCTCATGCACTCGAGCGGCTATGGGATCTGCCTGCCGGTTTCAAAGCAAAAGAGATCGGAAGGCTCCCCGAGAAATTTGAATTCTCATCAATGCTCGTCTTTACGAGCGTGTGGCAGCGCTCCTCGGCAAAGTACGGCGACCTTGCATACCTACACGCCCTCCTTGAAGCGGGGCATATGAGTGAAAATGTACTGCTGGTGAGTACGGCACTGGGTTTGAGCGCGCGACCGTATGCCGGATTCGAAGATGCACAAATCGCCCAGTTGCTCGACTTGCACGAAGACAACGAACAGACTGTGCATTCGGTCACGTTATCGAAATCGTACGGCGCTGACCCGTCTTTTTCATCGTAACGAACTCCGGATTCGGCTGCACGTATATGAAATTTGTTATTTTTCACGGACTCAAAGGTTCGCCTGAGGATTACTGGTACCCGTGGCTGAAACAGGAGTTGGAAGCACAAGGACATACAGTACTCGTCCCGCTGTTACCTCACGCTCATGTTCCGGATCATGAGATATGGGTACGATTTGCGAGGCAGTGCATCGCGTATGACCGCGATACAGTACTGATAGGCCACGCGCATGGCGCAGCACTGATACTCGGTTTACTTGAGGAGCTGGAAACGTCGATCCGCAGCGCATTTTTCGTCGCCGGTTTCCATGTACCCCCGCTCGCAAGCGTTCAATATCCCATTCTTACGCAGCAGTACGATTGGGATCTCATTCGTTCGAGGTGTCGCGCTTTCGTGGTCATCAACTCCGATAACGATCCGTGGGGAGCAAGCGAAGCAATCGGTCGTGATCTTGCGGAAAAACTCGGCGGTGAGTTCGTTCTCAACAGAGGCGAGGGACACATGGGTTCAAAAATGTTCAACCAGCCGTATGCAACATTTCCGCTCCTGTTGAAATTGATCGGGAAGTCCTGACCCCGCACAGCGTGTGTACGTGACTTACAAACAGTGCGACCTGTATTTCTTTTCGAGCATTTCGCATCTATCCTTTCTGACCGACGGGTCCTGAATGAACCGTGCGAGGTTGTCCGCAAGCGTATGGAAACAAAAGTCGCGTTCAACCTCATCGGATAAGATCGCGCAGAATCGAACGGCCAATTCGGGTTTTGCATCTCCTCCCCAGAAGAACGTTGAGAGCGCGTACGATTCGCACGCCACGACATCGTTCCTGTCCGGTGTGAGCTTGCACAAATTCACAACCGTGCGCAGTTGCTCATCGGAATACTCACCGACATCCAGTTTTCGGACATCGCGTTGACCCACAATTCCCGCGAAATCTTTCCCGAATGAGCCTGCGCACGCGCTCCGATCTGCGCCGTACGGCAGCGACGTACATGCTTCCATTGCTTTCATCATCTGCTCCGGCGTGAACGATTCCAGTGTTGCACCGACCGATTCCAAATAATGCGGGGTCATGTAGACGTAGCAGCGTCCCTTTGCGTGCAGAGGTATCGCGTCCGTGTTGCACGGCCTGAGCGGGTCATCGCTCTTTAAATAAAGGGCGCGAGCGTGCAACCATTTCTCACGGTCGTGTCCGCCGCCGCCCACCAATTCCATAATGGCACCGCCGATGCACTCATCGGATTGCACGTACCCGTCCACTGCGGTGCCTGTTTTTTCACAAAACGCGACCGTTTTCGGTAACGTGAACCCATAGAAAGCAAAGACGCCGTGACCGAGTCCGTGGTAACACATGGCATAGGCATTGCTGCCCCCCGGAGCTTTTTTGCATGCGTCGTCTATGAGCGCTCGTACTTCATCTCCGTCGCCGCGCTCCTGGAGTAATTCGACGACGAGCGAATGTGAGCACCCGTTTCGAAATTCCTGAGAGCAAACCGACATGCCCTCGACCCCTTCTTGCAGATACAGCTGATGACCGATGGTGTGGGCAACCAGATGGATATCAGTATTGTGCGGCAGTTGGGCAACCCGAAGCACATTAAACGCATACTCCGCGCCCTTTTCTTTCGCAAGAATATCGAACCGTTGTAGGATCTCATCGAACGTCGGTTGTCCCGCACCGATGGTCCGTGCTTCGGCAAATGTGCCGCCCACACGCACTCCGGGTGAGACGGCGTACAGAATTCCCATGCACAGGAGCAGCGTCACCAGTGCCATCACCAGTTTTTGAGTGGAGGGCATCACAAATAGTATAGTCGATTTGTTCACCGTTGTGCCGCGGCTTCGATCTTCTTGAGATTGATTTCTGCCGCGGCGCGAAGCGTGCGGAGGCCTGTTTCCGCCGCATGCGGAGCGTTGCCGGGATACGCCTCCGACCACTCAGCCTCAGTGAGGCCGTCGATTGCCGTCTTTGCGCGTCGCGCAGCAACGAGCGCCGCCTGCACATCACCCGTCTCGAATAGCACCGTAGCGTACACACTGAGGAGCCACGGGTTCTCCGGCCTAACCACGAGTCCGTCTCGTATCACCTTGAGCGCCTCGTCAAATTGTTCAGTTTTGATGAGTACCCATGCGTAGTCGACCCTTCCCTCCCAGCCCTTCGGGTCAAGTTGAACGGAGCGTTTGTAGTCATGCACGGCGCTCTCGTACTGTTTTAGATATCCTTCGATGAGTCCGCGAATGTAAAAAGTGGAGGAGTCTTGCGTACCTGGATCGCGCGCGAACTCCAGATTGATCTCGTCGAGTGCACGCTCGTACTCACCGTTGAGAAAATGTATGCGCGCCAATTGCTGATGCGCTTGGGGATACGCCGGGTCGAGCTGAATTGCCCGTTCGAAAAAATATTCCGCATCACTGATGTTGTACGCACCGGGCTCCTTCCCGTCGAGATGGCGCATGCCGTATGAAAATGCGGATGCTGCAGACGGACGGATAGAAAGAAAGAATCGCTCCTTCGCCGTACCGGATGTGCCTACAAAGACCAGTGCGATGACTACGGTGGCGATGAGTACGTACGTGAGACGTCGTCGCATAGACGTGCATTGTACCGTCAATTCATCGTACTCGAGGACATCTCAGCGATCTTCTGCTCTATCTTTTTGAGATTGTTTTTGTTCACCTGCACGAACTGCGCCATGCCCTCTGCAATTGAACGGGGGTCGTTGCCTTTGTACATATCCGCCCACGCTTCGGGTGTCAGTTTTTCGGTGGCGACGAGTGCACGCGTTGCGGTGTCTCGCGCTTCTATATATCGACCGAGTTCGTACAAAGTGGCGGCACGTGTAGTGAGCAGCCATGCGTTCTCAGGTGCAACCCTCAGTCCGCGATCAACCGCACTGAGCGCTTCCTCGGTTTTGTCTATCTTCAATAATATCCAGGCGAGGTCGTTGTAGGCATACCAACCCGATGGGTCGAGCTCAATATAGCGACGGTAATCGTTCGCGGCATCAACGTTCAACCCCATGAATCCGTACACGAGTGCACGAATGTAGTACGCGCTCGCGTTCGAGTCAGGATGGGCGTTCAGCTGCGCATTTATCTGAATGAGGGCACCGCCGATATCTCCCTGCACGAACAAAGTCCGCGCAAGTTGCTGCCTCGCAAGCGAATGATGCGGGTCTAGCCGTAACGTCTCGCGATAGAGGAGGCCGGCGCGTTGCACATCGTACCCTCCCGGATTCATCGTAGAAAAATGCCCATTGGCGAGTTGGAATGCGGCCTCGGCAGACGGTCGCGCCCACAATCGTGCATCCTCGAACATGTACATCGCAACGCGGAGTAAGCCCGTTGCCGAGAGGAAGAGGAATACACAGAACACGATCACTATCACGCTGATGAGGAGGGTTCGTGTGAGACCATACGCGCTCGCTTTGTTTCTCATATCGATTCATTATCCGTTACTGTTGCCATCCTGAAAGGTGTACGGTGCGTGGATATAAAACAAAAAGGGCGCACCGGGTGCGTCCTTTTTCAATCGATGAACTCACGTCTGCACGATGCGCACCGGCGGTATTATTGTGCGCGACGAGACGCCGGCCTTCCGCCCGTGAGGACCGGTTTCGCCGAGCCCCCCTGCGTGTGGGTGACCCTGCAGCCAAGCCCGCGGGACTGCTGGCAGAACATCACGGCCTTCGACTTCGCGTCTTCGAACGACGATGTCGTGTTCGCCGTCGCATAGCCGCACGCCTTCCCGCTGGCCGAGGCGGCATACGCCTTCGGCGCCGGCCCCGCATTGTAGAGCTGCAGCACCTCGCCGCACGAGCGCGCGTACGAGTTTCCGGAACTTGCAAAAAGTGCGACCATTGAGGCCGCAAGCACCCATGATGTACGCATTTGCTCACCCTGTTTCTGGCCTCGCGAAGGATCCGCGAATCATTTGCCAAAAATATTGTACGAGCCTTGCACACGATAGTCAAGTGTGCACCTTGTTCCCCGTGATCGGAAACTGAATGTGTTTACTGCACGAGAGCGGGAGCGACTTTCGCGACGGCGTCCCTAAAATCGGGAGAGACCCCGGACAGACGCTTCACGACACTCCACAGATACCCGTCCGGACGGTACCGCTGCTCGTTTCTCAAAAGAAGTACGAAGGAATAACGCTCAGGATCTGATAAGCCGTTCAAGATACGCGCTATCTCGTCGAGCTGCACTTTCTGACTTTCAGTGTCTGCGTCGGCTCCAAGAATTCTCGCGTACGTGAACCGAACGTTCAGCATCAACTCGTCCGGCAGGGGCCTCGGAGTGGCGTAGATCTTGTTTATCAATGTATCGAATTCGGAACGATAGCTGCTTTTATACGGCTCACCCTTCACGATAGCGAGTCGTCCGATCGTATAGGCCCGTCCCGCGATATAGGAAAAGTATCTGTCACTTAATACATACGAGGGATTGTCCATTGAGTCTTGAACGGCTGCCGCATCTGCTTTTTTCAGATACTCTTCCGCAAGTGCGATGTTCGCGGGCGTTCCGGCGGTGGCACTCTTTTTGGCGAACTCGATACCGGCAGCCGTTTGGGCAATGGATATCGCCGCGACGGTCGAGGGGTAGATCTCATACGAGGCCATTTCCATGAGTATCGCGGACCTGTCCGGATCTCCGCGTACAAAATATTGATTGAAGGGCGGATCTTTGTACACCTCTCTCAATACGTCGGGATTGCGCCCCGAAAGACTGTATTCCCTGCCAAGAATGCTGAGAGCCGCCGCTCGAGTACCTCTGATAACCGTCGGGTCCAAGAAACTCTTTTTCAGACTCCGGATCTCTTCTATGCGAGCACTCATGTCGCCGGTGGCGGAGAACTTGACCCCGGCCATCACAACCTCCGCCAGTGCCTTCTCGTCCGCGGAACTCGACGGGTTGTTTATGATTTCCTCATATTTCGCGATGGCTACAGATTTATCGCTGTCGAGTTTTGCTTCGGCGACCTCCGAGATTGCCGGGTAGAGCGCGATCTGATTCCCTTCCGGTTTCGAGTTCCCGAAATAAAAGTAACCGACGCCTGAGATCACTCCGGCGAATAGGAGTAATATTGCGAGCCAAATAAAAAGATGAAGGGTTCGATGCTGCATACGCACATACGTGTCCGACTCACCCACCACCGCCGTCATCACCGGAACTACCGCAACTTGCTCCTGAGGAACCTCCCGAGTCGCTGCCGGAACAACCGCCGCTGCCGCTGTCCCCCCCGCTTCCGCATCCCGCTGCGTCGCCGGTGCATGCCGGAGCTTCAGCGTGCGCAACATCAATTCCGTGGATGGTGTAGCCCGGCTGTCCACCTCGCAAACCGTGTGAGTACGCGGTGAAAAACACGATAAAAAAACCGATACTCATCAGTGCCACATTTCCCGCATTCCGAGCGTATGTACCGATCTTGCTGCTCACGTTCTCGAAGATCTTCATAGAGGAAAATATGAGGTAAATGATACCACCGCATTTATATAGTGCGCCCCACGGCACGTGGGATAACTTGCCTCGGCTTGTGGAAAGAACTCGTGTTTTGCTATGATTCACCAATGATTTTTGATGCCGTACGGTTCACTGAACTACTCAACGGCTCGAATATTAAAGAAAGAGCCCTGCGGGCTTTTACGGACCATATAGAGAAAAGATTGGACGTGCGGGTAGTAAAGGACTCCCGCACCATTCCCTACGGTCGGTCCGACCTACTGGAGCCCCTTCAGCGCGCACAGCTTCTCAAAGACCACGGGGTAATTTCGGAATTCGGACGGGTATACCGCGCCCCGGACGAGCCGCCGACGAAAGCCTGGTATGCCCTGTGCAATGAACATACCGCACACCAGACCGGAGGCACGACCTGGGAAAGTGACGAGAACGCGTTGTATGCCGCTACTTCGGAGGCACTCGAGCGCTACATTTGGATGACGCAGAACGACTATTTCGTAAACCCGACAATTGCCACGTACCGGGAAATTACGGCCATAGGCCCATCCATCGCCCCGGAAAATATCACCGGTTTCACGGAAGCGCAGCGAACGAGGCACGCTGCACGAATATTGCGACCCGACGCAGCGTATCTGTGGGTCCAAGGCATTTCGCTCACGCACAGCGAAAACACATTCGTTCCTGCCCAAATTGTGAGCGGTATCAGTCGGCGTCACATGTGTGCACCGAATGAACCGATCATTCGGCAACAAAATACAAACGGTCTGGCTACGTGGCCAACGCAGTGCGGCGCGCGGCTTGCCGGCATCCTGGAAGTGATCGAACGAGAAGCCTATATGATCATGTGGCTGAATCAACTCACGCTTCCCCGCATTGCACTCGATACGCTGAGAAGGTTGAACCCGTCACTTGGCCGGGCAGTGTCACAGTGCGAACGATACAGACTGAAACCGCATGTCATCCGGCTTCAAACCGACGCACCGACGCACGCGGTAGCAGTCGTACTCGAGGACATGAGCGGGAAGAGTCCGCGGTTTAGTTTTGGTATCCGTGCTCACCGCTCACTGCCGACTGCAATAGAGAAAGCGATGTGCGAATCTATACGTGCGTTTCGCAGCTACCACATCTGGGAGAATGAAGGAAAATCATGGGATACGACCACACCAATCGAGACGATCGGACACCGGGAGCGTCTGTACTACTGGGGAGAACCTGAGAACGCCAAGCGTCTTGAATTTCTGGTGCAGGGTCCGGAGATAGAGGTCGAAGCGAAAGAGTGGGAAAACGATACGATAGAGGAGAATCTTGAACGCATCGTGCAGTGGTGTCGCACGAAGCATTTCAATGTTGTTTCGGTCCCCCTGACCCATTCTGCGAAAAACCCGACGGATCTTCATATTGAAATGGTCATTGTGCCGGAGATGGTTCCAACGTACCTCAACGAAGCCAGCCGGCAATTCGGCGGAGAGCGCTGGCACGAGGTGCCGCGAGCGCTGGGTTATACGCCACGGAAAGAACCGTTCGCGGAGAGTCCGCACCCGTTCTCATGAGCTCTTTTTTATCCCGCTTGCATATGGAGTTGCGGCGCACTCGCCTCACCAGAAAAGGTGCAACCCACCGACCGGAAGAGGTCCCGCGAGGGGTCCACAAAGCATATCCTCGTATGCAATGCATCTCGCTCCCGCAGCCGGATGTACTCACAACAACACTTCAGGAGGCACTGGATAGCCGGATCTCCGGACACGAAGGCGATGCCGGCATCGCTATCTCACTTCGGGAACTCGGCACACTCTTCGGCTCTGCACTTCGAAAACGCGACGGTGTGACGAATAGAAACTATCCTTCCGGCGGAGCACTCTATCCGGTTGAGTCATACCTGATATCAAACGCGGTGGAATCGCAAAGTCCTGCGGTGTTCCACTATAATCCCTCGAAACACGCGCTCGAGCGCTTGTGGGACCTCCCGCCGCAATTCGACATGAAAAGTATCGCCAGACACCCGGAGTGGTTGTCACTGTCCGGGCTGATCGTTTTCACCGGCGTATGGAAGCGCTCATCTGCAAAGTACGGTGAGTTGTCCTATATCCATACGCTGCTTGAGGCCGGACACATGAGTGAAAACATGCTGCTGGTGGGAAGTGCGCTCCGGTTGAATGTTCGCCCCTATGCCGGATTCGACGATGCGGTCATTGCGGAACTCCTTGATCTCGACGAGGAGAACGAACAATCGATTCACACGATAACGCTTTGTAAGGACACATCGATTCATGCCGGGAACGTTGCTGAGGATTAACATCGGTGTGTATGAGTCTCCCCCTTCATCCTCGTGCGTGGAGCATCCCGGTCCGGATATTCATCGCGTGCCTGCTGGTATCGTTCGCCATCCTCTGTATCGGAGAGCTGGACTCATACCGTGCTCGAGGCATGGAACGAAACTTTACGACCGGATTGCAAAGCTGTGCAGAGGACTCGCAGGGCTCATCAGAACTCATCGCCTGCACACATGAAATCGTCCGGTCTGCGCTCGAAAATCGCACCGCGAGCGAACTGTTGAACGACGTAAGTTCGAGGTCCATGCCGAAGCCCTATGGTGACTGTCACAGCGTTGCACATGTTATCGGGCAGGAAACATATCGTGTTGATCCGAACCTCGAGCACGCACTGTCCCGCTGCAGCAACCAATGCTTTGGCGGTTGTTTACACGGAGCTTTGGGCGAAGTCATGGTAGAGCGGCTCGGTATACGCGTCGACGAGGTCGATATCGCGCATATGGATACGGAACAGATCGAGGCGGTCGCGGGGAAATTCTGCCTGGGTATTGCCAATACGGAGCTCTGTCACGGTATCGGTCACATTCTCTATTCTTTGACCGGCAACTTTAAAGCGGCCACGCAAAGCTGCGGGTCGATTGCGACCGGTGAAATGCTTGACCAATGCGTGACCGGCGTCTATATGCAAGGCATCGGCGGCGTGCCAAATAGTTTGGTATTGAGTGAGTCCGTTCCGTCATTGGCAGACGTTCCTGACGATGATTACGGGTATCCCTGTAATACGATCGCCCCTGATGAAAAACGGTACCGGCATCCGTGCTTCAAGTACCTCCCCCCCTACCAAGAGATATTGTTCGCAAGAAAGAATATTACAGAGCGTGCGGAGAAATTGCGCATCGCGACTCAAGCATGCGAGACATTCGGTATGCCGGAGCGAGCGTATTGCTTCGAGGGCATTGGAAGATTCCTCCCTTTTTACGTGGAACAGACCGGCACCACAACCGAAGGACTTGTGAGCATATGCGCAGAGCTACCGAATGAGACCGATAGAGAGAGTTGTGCCCACGGTCACGTTCGGATACTGAGAAGTTACGGACGACCGGGCACAGCACTTACATACTGCACAGCAATACGCTCCGAAACGCTTCAGGATTCCTGTTTCTACTCGTTCTTTTCTTACGACGGACTTGATGTCGCCCCCTCAGAGAATGCATGCATGCATGCTGACGCGAAGGAGTTGTGCATCTCTAAATTCGCTCAGTATACGCAGGAACTCCCCGCCATTCGGAAGAGCGGCAGATACAGCTATTAAGCCGGACCATTTTCCCGGTGTCGATTACTTGCGATTTTCTTTCGTGATATAAACGGTGAACGGATATGACGAACGGATACGAGGACCTGCGACGCGCAATCGAATCAACCGCATTCGTGCAGCGCTCAGAGGGTGCCGTGATCGTAGGTTCGGAGGTGACGGGCAAACGCGAGGAGTGGCTCTTTGATTTCCGCGCCCTCATGCTGCAGGCAAAATGGCTGAACCGTTACGCAGAGATATTTTGGGAACAATACGCGGACAAACTCCCGTTCCAAGTGGGCGCAATGGAAACCGCGGGCATCTCGCTCATCGCGGCTATCGTGATGAAAGGAGCGGAACGCGGAACGCCTATCAACGGTTTTTTCATACGAAAATCGCGTAAACGACACGGATTGATGAAACAGATAGAGGGTACTCTTACCGATGAGCCGATTGTCCTCGTCGATGACCTCATCAACAGCGGATCCACCCTCGAGAAGCAGATGACTATTCTTTCCGACGCCGGCTGTTCGGTCACCGACGTATTCGTCCTACTCGCATTCCGTGAGCCTGAGTCTTACCAACGATTGAGCACCAGGGGCGCCTCGATCAGACACATATTCACCCTTGAAGATTTCGGTATACCGCTCCTGCAGGAGAAAAAAATCGAAACGAACGTTCAACTTCAACTCGTATGGCGCTATACCGGTCCGAACCCGAGCTATCACCTTGTGGTTCAGAAATCCGCACCTGTCATTGACGACTCACTTGTGTTCCTCGGATGTGACGACGGCACCATGCGAGCACTCGATCAGAAAACGGGTGACGTCGTGTGGGAGTTCAACGTGGGAAAGCACTCCGACGGGAAAGGTATTCTTTCAACGCCTGCGATACACAACGGTGTGTTGTATTTCGGTGCGTACGACGGAGTCGTCTACGCACTGGATTCCAGGACAGGCAAGGAAAAGTGGCGCTACGATGATGCGGACTGGATCGGTTCATCTCCTTCACTGGCACCCGAACTCGGATTGCTGTTCATCGGATTAGAATTCGGACTCTTCCGTAAGCAAGGCGGCATCGTCGCGCTCGACATGCTGTCGGGCCGCATGCGCTGGCAACACACAACCGCGGCTATGACGCACGGCTCACCGCTCTATATAAAAGAGGAAAGCATGGTCGCGATCGGTAGTAACGACGGTATCAGTTATGCCTACGATGCCATCACCGGTGCATTGCGCTGGCGAAACGCCACTCAAGGAGATCTTAAAGTTGCGCCGGCCTATGCTGCGAAACAGAGGATCGTGTTCTTCACGTCGATGGACGGAAAACTCTACGCATTCGGTGCACGCGACGGCATGCCTATTTACGCGTATGAGACGGGCGCGGCGCTCTACTCCATACCGCTCGTGCACAACGACACGGTCTACGTGGCCTCGCTCGATAAGACACTGTACGCAATAGATATCGGCTCCTCAAAGCTTCGCTGGCAGTTTCTTACCCGCGGGCGCATATTCGGCTCCCCTGTCGTCGTGGGACCGTCCGTTTTTATCGGTTCGAATGACGGATGTCTGTATGAGGTGAGTGCGGAACACGGGACACAGGTGGGATACTTCCAGGCAAGTGAGCGCATCATGAGTAAAATTGCCTACAACGAAGCGTCGCACTGCATCTTTGCGCGTACGGTCGCGAACGAGCTCTATTGCTTAAAGCGACCTGCATAAAGATCCGCTATGGCTCTGAACTATCTGAAACGTCTTACTGTTCGACAAAAGCTACGTTACTTCTACAATTTTTACCGTTTTAGGAACGTTTATAAAAAGGATCGTGCCTACATTGTAAGATGGCAGGAGAAAAAACTGCGGGAATTAGTTGCGGTACTGGAGAAGAACATCATCCTGTTCAGAAATACCCTACAAACACGTGGCGTCGGCTCTCCGGGTATTGTCACGATCGACGACCTCGCAAAACTCCCGGTCACGAATAAAGATACCTTCCGGGGTCGATCGGTATCCGAATATACGATCTCGACATTCCCGCCGGTCGGTAAGTGGGTCACAACCTCCGGCACGAGCGGAATGCCTTTTACTGCGCTCCGACGACTTATCACGACAGGAATGCCCCTGTACGTGGACTTTATGCAGTACCGATTCCTTATGGAGGAGCGGCTTTGGCATATGAGTACCACATGGGCACGTGTTGCGTACCTTCGCGTGTTGCCGCTCGTGAGAGAGAATGCTTTGGTTATATTTGCCGACCAACTGTTCACGGACCCGAAAGCGGCCATCGAAGAGCTTATCGCGTTCCGGCCGTATGTGATCGAGGGCCATGCGTCATTCCTTGAAGAGCTCGCGCTCGAAGTGCAAAAGAGCGGTACAGGACCGCGACCAAAGTACGCCGTGTCAGGAAGTGAGCGGCTCTACCCTGCCGCGCGTCAACTGATCGAAGAACAATTGCACTGCACTGTCTACAATCGCTACGGTCTGGAGGAGCTCGGTACGATCGGTATGGATTGTAGTGCGCATGACGGGTTCCACGTGTACGTAGAGTCGTGCATTGTAGAGATAGTCGATAGCAGCGGTGATCCTGTGCCTGAGGGAATGAGCGGCAAGATCGTGATCACCGACCTGTACAACTACGAAATGCCGTTCGTTCGCTACGATACCGGGGATCGCGGGCATGTTTCGTGGGAGAAATGTGCATGCGGGCTTCAGTCGCAGCGAGTGTGGATCACCGGGCGATACTCGGCCATGCTCACATTCGGTCCGAGAAGGTTCCACCAATTTGAGTTCAGTGAACTTATGCAAATGTTCTCGCCGTTCATTTTCCGATATCTGATCGTCAAGGGATCGGATACTGAGCTCGAGGTGAGAATCATACCGACCCCGGCATTCAATACGCTCGTCGAGGGCCAAATACGCGAAAAGATTCAAGCGCTCATGGGACCGGAAGTTAATGTCATTCTCGCAGCCGTAGCATCTATCCCCCGACTGCCTCGGGGTAAATCCAAGATCGTTCTCGATGAATCCGGTGCGGTATAGTGGTGGCCATGCCGGCGATCGAATTCAAGCGTACCGACTCATCATTCTGCACCCGATTTCGCCCGTGCACGCGAAAGCCCGCAAGCTGGAAAGAGGAGATGCGTGCCTCCGCGCTCGCTATCGCCTCCCGTGCAGACAGACCACTGTGGCTTTGTTCCTCGGGTGGCATTGATAGCGAGGTTATGTGTCATGCATTCTTTGACCAGGGTATTAATTTCTCTGTTCTCACCCTGCGGCACGCGAGCGGTACCAACGAGCACGACATAGCGTACGCGCGAAACTGGTGCAGGAAACACGGCGTGCACCAGAAGATCGTCTCGGTCGACATGGAGAATTTTTTCCGGAACGAGATCCCCGCGTATCTCCAAAAAGGATTCGTGTCCTTTTACCTGATACGGTACCTGCAGATCAAATTGATGGAGATCGCTGAGAGTTTGGGGGGCATCGCGGTCATCGCGGGCGGCGAACAATACTACGATATCGACCGCGAAAAAGTTACTCTCGCGCCCGATGATATATTCCTTGAATTTAATGCGGGGTACAAGGTCCCGTTTGACTGGATCGAGCGCAACACGCAGGGACATGTTCCGTATTTTATGTTCAGCACGCCCGAGCTCTGCCTGTCGTATCTGCGGTTGCCGGCGAACAAATTCGCGCTGCAGCATCCGGACGTCTTCAGGCAGCGAACCAGTGTCTACACGTTGAAACGACTCGTTTTTCAGTGGGAATTCCCGCTTTTAAAACCGCGACCCAAGTACCACGGATATGAGAAGATCTTGTCACTTACCAAGGTAGCGAAGGGGGGTGTGAGAGCGCAATACGGGAAAGATCAGATCTATCGTCTGCCGGTCGTAGAATTCGAGAAACAGCTTTCGGTAGATTCAAAATACTAAGCATCACTCGATACTCTCTCGCACGAAATATATGGCCTTACCGCTTTCGCTATGCGGTATATGAGTTACTACTTCCCAGTCGATCCTAACCGCAGGGTGTAGGACACGCATGAGGCGGGCGGTGAGCCGTTCCTGTTTCGCTTCGAATTGAGCGGTCACGATAACACGTATGAGAAAATGCTTCGTACTTTTCTGAACTATCTGGTACTGCTGTATAGCGTCGAAGTAGTAGTCGAAGATCGGTGCCAAGTCCATCAACACAATTTCCCTGCCTTCCGGTAGCTGTATAAGGTCTTTCTCCCTTCCGAGAAGGGTTATTGTACGAAGCCTTCGTCCGCACGGACATTGTTCGTCAGAGATAGAGCCGATATCTCCGTTGGAGTATCGAATGAACGGCATGACACGATTGTCCAGCAATGTAAAAACCACTTTTCCTACGGCTCCGTACGGGAGCGAAGCCCCGGAGGAATCCACGATCTGAAAATAGATCTCTTCTTCGTTGATATGAAACCGTTGATGCTCGCATTCAAATGCCATGCAATTCCCTTCTTGAGATGCATACACGAGAAAAAGCTTGGTCTGCAGTGCTTTCTCTACGTACGTGCGCTCCTTTGGTAGCATCGATTCTCCCGTTGAGATCACGGCCTGAAACGGGATCGTTACTCCCGCCCGCTCAACTTCTCTGGCAAGCGTCATGACCCAGGAGGCAATTGCGTACAGCACGATTCCTTCGCGATACAGTTTGTTCACGACATCAACGAGATGCGGGAGACGATGCCTGATGCTGTTTGAGCCTCGTATGTAAAAGAAGTAATGCTTAAAAAAGGCCATTCCGATCCGCTCCTTAGCGCGCATTGATACTATTTGGTACCTCATCCCCTTTGCCGCAGTTCGGAACATACGCTCTCGTACAGCAAAGGAACGCAACACGATTCCTCTGTCGTGATAGAAGCGAAAGGGGCTGCCTGTGGAGCCCGATGTCTGATCTGCAAATGAACGCGGTAGGAGAGATGCGATGATGTATTCGGCACTTTGCAGGTCCGAAAAATCCCGCCGGTCGGTCACTGGTATTCGCTCCAGTTCCGAAACTGTTGCGCGACCGGGATCGATCCCGCCCTTTTCGAAATACTGCTTCCAGAACGGAAGCGTCGAAGCGCCTTGCAAGAGCATTCTCAGTTTTCGCTCACGCAAAGCAGCGATCTGCGAATAGGGCCAATATTGGCTCTTTTTTAGCGCCCAGCAATCCATCCAGAATGGGATGAACTTGATTGCTGTGTTGAAAAATAGTGACTGCGTCCAGAATATGTCCGAGCGCCAGTATCTTTTTTCCAAGGTGACTCGTGCACACACGTCCTGTATCTTCGTCCACATTGCAATCGAGTTTAGCACGAGGGGTATTTGAGGACTTCAAACGAAGCAACATTCACATGTATACTGGCGCAATGTTGAGAGAGTCGGGGTCGTCCGTAACCCGCTTCATGAAAGGAATGTTTGCGACTGCGGCAATGACATACGAGCGTGTCTTCTCGATCGGAGAAATACGCGAGAATAAAACACTGCAATGGTATTTCGGTGCATCGCTCCTGTTTTTCTTGCTGGTATTCGACGAGTGGCTTAAGACGTCAGTCGCAACGACTCAGAGTGTAGCGCGCGGCACCGCCAATTGCTGGCCACATTTCCAGAATTGTACCGACTTCTTTTTCCTGCCGGGGATGACAGAGAACTACGGCAAGAGTATTTTCTATATGGTGCTCTACGCGATGATGTATCTGATCGTGTGGTGCATGTGGAAGCAATGGTGGACGCGTGCACACGCACTCATGACCGCTCTTTTTCTGTGGGAAGCGCTCGTCGTCTTTATGTTCTCCTATTCGATCAATGCGCCGTACTTCTACTACCATTTGTACCTGACGGCGGTCCTGCTTTTTGTCCCGTTCAAGGAATACTTTTTGAAGATCGTTTTCGTCGTGTGTTACTTCGTATCCGCGACCATCAAGCTCGACTCGACATGGATCCTTGGAACGTACTTTACCTCATTACAAAACGGACTTCCGCTCATACCGAAGATGGTTACCCCGCTCTTTACCAACCTCGTCATATTCTCTCAAATCGTAGGGTGCTGGTTCCTGCTTTCGAAGTATCGAATTCGACAACGCATCGCACTGGTGTTTTTCACCGTCTTTCACCTGTACTCGGGCTTGTTTGTGTACTACATGTATCCGAGCGTGGCGCTTCCTCCACTGCTGATCCTCTTCGGACTGTTCTACCGCTACACTCCGACGCCGTTTGCGCTTCGCGCCATCGCGGGTTGGGCGATCGTCGCATTCATTTGCGCATTTCAAATACTCGGATTCGTCGTGCCCGCGGAGGAGCGCATCATGACGCTCGAAGGCAACCGCTACGGCATGTTCATGTTTGAGGCAAATCACCAGTGCATAATTTCTCAGAAAGTGTATTCGGACCCGCTCACCGACACGATCCAGTATCAAGCCGATATGGAAGTCGAGGCCGGGACACCATGCACAGACTTATACTGCGTCGTTCAATCAAAGACGACGACGCAGGGTGGGGTGCGTATCCGCGAGACAACGTATGAATCAGGCTCGTCGCTCTATCGCTGCGATCCGTATGACTGGTGGACAAGGATACAACATGCGTGCGCATTGGAAGGCGTCCAAAAAGTGGCACTCGTATTCGAGCACTCGGTCAACGGCGGACCGTTTTACCGTATGATCAACGAACCTGATATGTGCGCTCTTGAATACATGCCGTTCGTACATAACGAGTGGATTAAATTACCCCCCGAAGCACCGCTCGTCGGATACCCTGTAGAAAATAAGTACCGCGACTAATATCTCCGTATGAATACATCGACGCCGATCATTGCACTGAAAGCGCTCACCGGAAATGCACCGGCACACCTCCTACCCATGCAGGTATTCCTATCGGAGCATCTCACTCTGATCAAGATGATGTGGCAAATCCTGTGGGTGATCGTGTTTATCGCGGTCATCATCCACCTGCTGCGGGAGTACAAACACCGTACAGATGGCAGGCCATGAGGATGTCCCGCTCCCTGCTGCTGATAGGCACTGCGGTTGTTTGTGTGGCAATCGTCGTGTGCGGCGTTCGATACACTGAAATGAAGGACGGACGATCTCTCCGATCATTGTCTCGATGTTTTGCGACACCATCAGCGTACGCCGCGCCGAATGCTTCGTGCCTCACGAGCACGCTGCACGATTTGTTACCGGCACATTCCGCGGCGGAAATATTGGCGTATGCGAGCGCAAGCACATCAGCGCGAGCGCTCGCGTCGAATTGTCACAGTATCGGTCATATCATCGGAGAGTCACTCGCCCGACAAGAGGGTTCCATTGAGTCTGCGCTCGCCGCGTGCAGTCCGATATGCGGCTCAGGATGCTTGCACGGTGTTATTGCCGAGTCTATGTCTTCTGCGCCCGGCCTTGCCGCTACGGAAGACCTGGTGCATGCGGATGATGAAATAATTCGTGGCGCGGGAAGCAAATACTGCGACGCATCCGGACAATTGTGCCACGGCATCGGCCACGTCCTGTTCCTTGCGACCTCGGACGTGTCGAAAAGCCTTTCGGTCTGCGAAAAGATGGCAAGCGGGACGCGTCGTGATAGCTGTTTTCGCGGTGTATTCATGGAAAGTTTCGGTTCCGATCTATCGGTCAAATTTCACGAACCCTCTGTTCATACCGATGCAAACGACTACCTCTACCCCTGTTCAACATATGCAGCGCCGTATCAACGCGCCTGTTTCGCTTTTTTGACCGGCCTGCATCTGAACGAAACATCAGCTGTGTCGCCTGAATACATACGCGAGGAAGGCGCCCGGGCGTGCGGAACGCTCAGCGGTTTGGCGCGGTCGTATTGTTTCAACGGCCTCGGGAACGACGGTGCGGTCATACAGGAAAATCTTGAGGACTACGCGCAGGTGGAGCGGCTTTGTCTTGGACTCTCCGACCGTCTTGACCGCGTATCCTGCGTTTCAGGAATGCTTGAAAAATACATTAATTACGGAAAGGGTATTGAAGCCGGAACACTGTGTACGAAAGTGTCTGCAGAGGAGAGGAACGAATGCCTGGAGGCGCTCAAAGCGGCACGATCGCGGGGCGAGTAACGCTCCGGCTCCAAAAAGAAAAAGTCCCCTTTCGGAGACCTGATCCCTGGGTCCATTTCGGACTACATCATTTTGACGTCGATTGATACACCGGAGGGCAAATCGATATTGGTGAGCGCCTCAATGACCTTTGCCTCGGGATTCAGGATGTCGATCATGCGCTTGTGAATGCGCATTTCGAACTGTTCGCGGGAGTCTTTATCAATGAAAGAGGAGCGATTGACGGTGTATTTTCGGATGTCGATGGGGAGCGGAACGGGGCCGACAACGGTCGCATTATAGCGGGCCGCGGTGTCGATGATCTGTTTGACGGACTTGTCCAAAACGCCGTGCTCGTATGCACGTACACGAATGCGAAGGCGATGAGTTCCCTCACCCTTCTTTGCGCGCGGGGCGCGCTTCTTAGCCGTCTTTTCCGCTGTCATAGAACCCGCAGAGTATGCACCAGATGGCCGAAAAAGGCAACTTTTCAGCCCTCGGAGTCCACTATCTTACGAAGAGTGTTCCAGTTGCGGGTTGTTATCTTCTTTCCGTAGGAATTCCCCATTTCTTTCATAATGTCGGGTGTTTTGAAGCGCTCCGATATCTCGAGATGCGAATACACCTCGCCGGGTGTGACTTTCAGTATTTCGTACTGCGGTGACACCTTTCGAGGCTTTTCAGGTTTCAGGGGTTTCTGCGCGAGGAAGGTCACGTAGAGTCGCGTGCTCTTCCCCACCGGTATCTTTTTGAACGGGTCTGCCTTCAGCATGTTCTCCAATTCTTTGACCGTGCGTAGAATGATCTCAATTTTGAAACCGAATTGCTTTTCCAGCGCGGGCTCAAGTTTCTTCACGATCGATGCCGGGCTCTGCTTTCCGGCCTCAAAGCGGACGTTGCCGCTCGCAAGATACGTGCGCACATCCGTATATCCCTCTTTCTCGATAAGCTCCTGCAGAGCTGCCATTTTCACGATACGACGACCCACGTTGATACCGAGTAAAAATGCCGCGTGTTCCATGGCAGGGATTGTAACGCAAAACAAAAACGATCGCGCGTGGCGATCGTTTTCGGTACCGGTTCAGAGCATTGAGCCTCCCGTTGTGCCCATGAGCACGATGTAGGCCATTCGCCGCTCGTATTCGATGGCAAGCGCCGCGAAATAGATGAATTCCAGCTCCCAGAGCGGCGCCGTGCTGTTGTTGAGCTTGTCGCAAAGCGATTCGAGCGACGAGTTTCGCATGGGCTTACGCTTCAGGTGAATCAAACGCCGAGTCTCTTTTGAGCGAAGATGGTGGAACAAGTGTGCGAGGACTCGTTCGGAAACGCCGGCGGCACGCTCCGAGACATCGTTGTGTTTGAAGAGAAACTCATTGTCGTCGGAAATCCTCTGCGGGTCATAGTCCCCTTCACCAGCGGCTTCTGCAATAAAATCCGCGACTTGCTTGAGCTGCTCGAGATACGCCGCCGCCGCGCGCTCGTCATCCTGCTTTTGCGCATGTCGTGCACGGAAATCTACGAGGTTATTTGTGTCTGCCATTGCGGGCTCCTGCGCTTCACTGCCCCCAGACTAGCCCCGCCGCACGATATGTCAAAGCATCCCCAGATGCGTGCGCTTGAAGGAGTCGTTATATTTGAGTCCATAGCCGAGAATCCTGTCCATCGAGGAGTGCCCGAGCATTATTGCGCCCGCGAGTGCAATGAGCGGATACCCGTAAAAGTAGCCGAATATAAAGAGTGCGACGGCGAGTACCATCCAATGCGTGGCATTGTAGGTGATCGCTCCGATGCGTGGGTTCACCAGGTACCCGAGCATGCCGATATCCGGCACGAGCAAAAGCACGGGATACCACCACCAGGCGAACGGAAGCATCGCGAAGAGAAACACGGAGAGCCCTAAAAGGGCCGCGTACTCGAGCTTGAGTAGTATGTTCATAGGTTCAGTACCCCTTGTGTGTCAGCATGAACTTCTTTTCCGCGGGGGTGCTTTTGAGTTTGCGGGCGGCATTGCGGTGCGGAAATCGACCGAAACGGTCGACCACCTTTTTGTGGTCGTTCGCGAAATACGTGACCTCTTTATCCTTGAGTGTCTTGAACAACCGTACGGATGTTACCTGGACTTTCTTTGACTCGCTGTGCATGAACGGCAGGTAGAGGAAGAGTTTCTGGAATTTAGAGAATCGCTGCGGTGCGCCGGCACGTATCGCTTCTTGCGCAAGCGCGAGTGCGAGCGGGTCATACGCGAACGCTTGTGCCTCACCACGGAACATATTGCGTGCAAACTGATCGAGTACGATAATCTCAGCGAGCCTTCCCTTTGCACTCGTGCGCCAGTGTGAGAGTTCTCCGCGAACAGCGGCTTCGTAGGTAGCGAGGAATTTCCTGCGAATCTCACGGTCGAATGACGTGCTCTTTTGGAACCATTGTTTTTGACCGTTGTCTTTGAACCAGAATTTGTAGACCTGCTGCCATTTCATATGATATTTGTTTATTTCCCGCTCCAGCGCGGTGCAAAGCGAATCATAAAGACCGCAAAACGAGAGAAAAGCCAACGCTCGCCGCGTGAGCGCATCGATTTGTAAACGATGTCCTGAAATTCTTTGAGGTTCTCACCCTGATAATTGAGCCGACCGTTCTGGAAGCAGAGGCTGCAATACTGCTCGGATTCCCGCACGCCCGTGTCTTTCTTGAACGGCATCATGCAGCTCTCGCACATCGTGTTCGTGGCCATATCCGCCCATTATATAGACAAAACCCCGGCGCGCAGCCGGGGTTTCTGATGCGCCACACGGCGACTTACTGTTTCGGAAGAGAGTCGCGCAGACTCTCCAGCGCTTTGATGGAGCCCGGCGGCAGTCCGTCGGGAAAGTCCTTCAACTGCTCGATGATGTGCTGCAGGACTGAACCGTTCTCGTTCGCTCTGGTGCGGCCTGTTGGGACCTGCACACCCGATCCACGAGCAAGCCACGAGGCGTATTGCGTGTCACCCGCAACAACCGCCTCTTCCAGCATGCAGCGCCTCAAGAGCGGACTTTCCTTCGGATCATCGCCGCGTTGAACCGCATCCACAATGCCGCTGCGGATTAGGCAAACCTGCTTGCGAGCGTCGCGCGCAAGGTCTTCCAATTCGAGCTTGTTACGCAGATAGGCCACCGTCACATACACGTTGTATGTCGGCAAGATATTGAACGGAATGGCGGGGATACCCGGGCTTGTTTTGATGGACCGGATGGCATAGCCGGAGATCGGGCAATCGAGCGGAATGATCTTGAGCTCGTAGGTATTGCCGAGCTTTGCCCCAGTCGCCGCGGCACTGAAGTGCGCAATACGCGCTTCCAGTTCGTGCGCGGCTATCTGCGCAGCCGAGAGCGGACTCCACAAGCCGTTCTCGCACACGATGGCAGGCTTTGGCGCCTGCGCACGCGCGGGCCCCGTAGCAAAGACAAACAGGCATAGCGCTACAAAGAATGCGTATCCGCGGGTCATGTTCGCCTCCCGTTCTGCTCCTCGGTGAAGAGCTTATTTCAACCAGATACCACACTGCCCATTCCCGACTCTTGTGTCAAACCCTACTCAACTTAAAAACATTCTCACATTCTGCAGAATGTGAGAATGTTTCTCTCGAGTATCGTTGCGAAACGGGGTGGTTTACATTCCTGTGTGCGTAACGGCCATGATGTCGAGGTACGCGGTCGGGATGGTGAAGTGCGGATTGTCTTTGAACATTTCCACAACATCTTCCACTTTCTCTGCCTCTACCACGTGGTACATCATCAGGTCGTTCGAAATCTGCTCGGAACCGTCTTTTGTCATGCGCGTGTTTTTGCCGAGCGGGAGGCCCTTATCCAGCATCTTGCTCTCGTTGCGTGCAAACCACGCATTCATATCGGCTTCCATCTGTTTCCCCTGCGCGACCATCTCTTCGGACTGCGCGTTTTTCATCCACTCCTGCATCGTTTCTACCGGAACGCGATACATAACGACGAATTTCATAGTGTGCTCTGTTTATTATTAGTTCCGACACTATATCAAATCGCGACATTTATACTTCGTGAATATACTTGCGGCGGATGCGCAGCCAAGCTACAGTCGCGGTGGCAGAGGAGGAATAGCCATGGCTCAGGGACACATCGCAGCGAACCGCATCGAAGCAATCGACGAGGTCTTGAAGTTCCTTGGTAGCATGGGATTCACCCCCAACGAGCAAGCCACTACGATGGGTCACTATCAGTCGGTCGACAACGATCAGGCACGGCTCAAGCAGCAGCTCCGGTTCCTGGATTCCGAGTTCCTCATTCCGCGCTGCGACAGCATGTATGAGATCAAGGCGTATCTCGGGAAGCGCTTCAGCAACGACTCGGCGGCGATGAAAGTGTGGCTCAACACTCGACAATTGCTGCTGATGAACGAGAGCCCGAAGTCGCTCATGGTCTCAGGCCAGGTGATCAACATCGTACGCCTCCTGAGCGTGCTCAAGGCCGCGCTCGTGTAGCGCAGGCAACGACAGATGAAAAGCCCGGAGCGCCGCTCCGGGCTTTTTTGCTTTTTGGCAGCTTTCCTTACCGGACTTTATTTCTCTCGCGGCATGTCGAGGATCTCCATGATCTCCACGCTCGTACCGGGGAAGATCATAAAATGCGGGTGGTTCTCGAACATCTGTGCCGCTTCTTCGTGGCTCTCAGCTTCAAGAATTACGTAGCCCGACATCTTGTTCTTTATATCAGTGACGCCTCCCCGGTCCGTCTGTTTCGTTTTACCGAGCGGTCCGCCCTGATCCTTTATGCGTGCGGCATGCTCGCCCATCCATGCACCCCACGCCGCCATTCCCGCTGCATCTGTTTTCTTTCGGTCCTCTTCCGGCATCGCGTTGAACGCCTTGAACTTCTCGTCGTCCATTGTACCCATGTATATGGCTAAGAATTTTTTCATCTGAGAAATGTTAGTGATATCGGGAGAGTATACCGCTCCCACATGAACACTGTCGGAACTCTTTCGTTTCGCTTTGCATGAATGCATTTTGCTATACTGTCGGCATATGGGTTTCTTCGACTTTTTAAGATCAAAGAAAGATGCAAAGGGCCGCAAGAGTGATGACGGTTCTGCCGGCAGCGCTGCGCTTATAGGCGGTGCGGGTGCAGCCAACGACAGCACAAAAGTGCCGGACACTCCGGATAACAGTGGAAGCTGGCTCGATTCCCTCTCAGCGGGAGACGGTGGAGGTGATGGCGGAGGAGGAGACGGCGGCGGTAGCTAAAACCCCGGCCACTCGCCGGGGTTTTTTGTTTACTTGCATAGCATGCTTCGCTAACTCTTTGACAAGAACTCGAGCCTGCGTAGGATAAAAAAGGAGGTGTTTTAGACCCCCGGAAAGGAGGTGAATACACATGACAACGGCAACCATGACACCCGTTTCGCAGCCGAAAGGCTGGGCATTCTGGCTGAGTCTCCTCGCAATCTGCATTGTCGTGAACGCAAGTTCATCTTGCAGCGACGTGCGCGAATGGGACCACGAAGGAAGTTCAAAAGGCGACCACGGATAAGT